>DASVWO010000210.1:0-25806 GCA_036393165.1 Polyangiaceae bacterium
GACACCGCTCTCGTCAAGCCCGACGCATGGAAGCCGATCTGCGAGTGGCTTCGCAGAGATCCGCAGATGGACTTCGATCTGTTCGTCGACATGTGCGGCGTCGACTACCCCAAGCGGCTGCCGCGCATGGAGGTCGTCCTCCACCTCTACTCGACGAGCAAGCGGCACCGCATCCGCCTGAAGACCCGCGTCGGCGACGAGGACATGGACGGCGCGGAGCTCGACAGCCTCGTCTCCATCTGGGCGGGCATCAACTGGCTCGAGCGCGAGGTCTACGACATGAGCGGCGTGCGCTTCCGGGGCCACCCGGATCTGCGGCGCATCCTCATGTACCCCGAGTTCGAGGGTCACCCGCTCCAGAAGACGTACCCGGCCGACCGCACGCAGCCCCTCGTGCCCTACCGCACCGAGGAAGAAGCGGGCGTGCCGCTCCACAAGATCGAGCCGTTCGGCGCGGACGAGGGCATGCCCTTCGGCCGCAAGGGCGCGCCGCGCGTCACCCCGACGATCGACGAAGAAGGCCCGACGGCGAAGCCCGCGGAGGGAAACTAGATGGAGCCGCTCGACATCGAGCTGGAAGAAGGCGAGCTCGAGCTCCCCGCGGAGCCGATGCACCTCAACCTGGGGCCGTCGCACCCGGCGATGCACGGGACGGTGCGCACGGTCCTCGAGCTGTCCGGCGAGACGATCGTGAAGGCCGACGTACAGATCGGCTACCTGCACCGCGGCTTCGAGAAGATGTGCGAGCGCGGGACGTGGACGCAGGTGTTCCCGTACGTCGACCGCCTCAACTACGTGTCGCCGATGCTCAACAACGTGGGCTTCGCGCTCGCGGTGGAGAAGCTCTGCGGCCTCGTCGTTCCGGAGCGGTGCCAGTGGTACCGCATGGCGCTCGGAGAGCTCGCGCGCATCAGCGACCACCTGACGTGCGACGGCGCGATGGCGATGGAGCTCGGCGCGTTCACGCCGTTCCTCTGGTTCGTCAAGGCGCGCGAGATGATCTGGGACATCATGGAGGAGGAGACGGGCGCGCGCCTCACGCACTCCTTCGGGCGCATCGGCGGCATGGCGAACCCGCCGACGCCGGGGTTCAAGGACCTGTGCCGCGCGGCGCTCCCGAAGATCCTCCGCCTCGTCGAAGAGGGCGAGGCGATGCTCCTCAAGAACCGCATCTTCATCGAGCGGCTCGAGAGCGTCGGCGTGATCAGCGGGGCCGACGCGACGGCCCTCGGGTGGACGGGCCCGTGCCTTCGCGCGACGGGCGTCTCGTACGACATCCGCAAGGCGCACCCGTACCTCAAGTACGACGAGGTCGACTTCGAGGTCCCCGTCGGCACGCGCGGCGACACGCTCGACCGCTTCCTCGTGCGCCTCGGCGAGATCCGCCAGAGCAAGCGCATCGTCGAGCAGTGCATCGAGCGCATGGCCGACGAGGGCCCCGTGAACTGCGACGACCCGCGCGTCGTGCTCCCGCCGAAGAGCGAGGTCTACACGACCATCGAGGGGACGATTCAGCACTTCAAGCTGATCATGGAGGGCGCCAAGGTCCCCAAGGGCGAGGTCTACTCGTACACCGAGGGAGGCAACGGGGAGCTCGGGTACTACCTCGTCAGCGATGGATCGGGCACGCCGTACCGCGTGCGCATCCGCCCGCCGTGCTTCCAGATCGTCGGCGGCATGAGCAAGCTCCTCGAGGGCCGCATGCTGAGCGACATCGTCCCGACGTTCGGCTCGCTGAACATGATCGGCGGCGAGTGTGATCACTGAGAGAAGGAACTGATGCCGACCTTCAAGCTCGACGGAAAAGCGATCCCCTTCGAGCCCGGTGACACGATCATCCGGGCCGCCTGGAAGCAGGGCATCGAGATCCCTCACTACTGCTGGCACCCGGGGCTCAGCGCGCCGGCCAACTGCCGCATGTGCCTCGTGGAGATCCTCCCGAAGCCGGGGCAGAAGCCGCTGTCGCTCGACATCCTCGAGCTCGACGAGAAGACCGGGCAGTACGTGCCGGTGCAGAAGCCGAAGCTGCAGCCCGCCTGCTACATCGCCGCGGCCGACGGCATGGAGGTGCTCAGCGACACGAGCAAGCACGTCGAGAAGTCGCGACACGACGTGCAGGAGTTCCTCCTCCTCAATCACCCGGTCGACTGCCCCATCTGCGACCAGTCGGGCGAGTGCAAGCTGCAGGACTACTGGCTCGAGCACCAGCAGACGAAGAAGCGGATGCGCGACGAGCCGGTGCACAAGCCCAAGGGCGTCGTCTTCGGCGACACGATCGTCTACGACGGCGAGCGCTGCGTCATGTGCACGCGGTGCGTGCGCTTCATGGCGGAGGTGGCGAAGGATCCGGTGCTCGACATGCGCGAGCGCGGGAACCTGAACGAGATCTTCGTCGCCCCGGGGCGGAAGCTCGAGGGGCACTACACGTTCATGACCGAGCACGTCTGCCCGGTCGGCGCGCTCACCACGAAGGACTTCCGCTTCAAGGCGCGCGTCTGGTTCCTGCGCACCGCCGACAGCGTCTGCCAGGGCTGCGCGACCGGCTGCAACGCGCACCTCGACTACGACCCTCGCTACAACAAGGCGTACCGCTACCGGCCGCGCGACAACGAGAAGGTCAACAAGTTCTGGATGTGCGACGAGGGGATGCTCTCGTACAAGGACGCGCACGACGGGCGGGTCATCGAGCCGCTCGTCGACGGCGCCGAGTCGACCATCGAGTTCGCCGTCGACGCCGTGAAGGATCTCTTCGAGGGCGTGCCGAAGGAGTCGGTCGCCATCGTGCTGCACGCGCAGCACTCGCTCGAGGACAACTGGGCGCTGCGCGAGCTCGGCACGGTGCTCATGGGCACCAAGAGCCTCTACTGGGCCGGGCGACCGGACGGATACGAGGACACGATCCTCATCCACCGCGACAAGAACTCGAACGCCCGCGGGGTGCAGCAGCTCGCGCCGGGAGCGAAGCCCTTCCAGGCGCTGCTCGACGACGTGAAGGCGGGGCGCGTGACGCACGTCATCGCGATGGGTGGGCCGGCGGCGCAGCCGGGCGCGCAGCTCGCGAGCGCCAAGGTAGTCGCCATCGCCGCGCACGTGGGGCCGCTGACGGAGCACGCCAAGGTGGTGCTCCCGGCCACGTCGTGGGCGGAGCACGCCGGTACGTACGTGAACGCCAAGGGGCTCCGCCAGGCGAGCGAGAAGGCGCTCGAGCCGCTCGGCTCGAGCATGCCGGGGTGGAAGCTCGTGGCCGAAGTGGCGCGCGCCCTCGGCTACGAGCCCTCGTGGTCGAAGCTGAAGCAGATCCGCGCGCACCTCGCCGGCGCAGTCGCCGCCGACGCGGGCACCCATACCGCGCCTCCCACCATGACGGCGGAGTGACCGATGACGCCCCTCACGCTGATCGCCGACGTCGTCAAGATCCTCATCATGGTCATGTTCGTCCTGAACCTGGCCGCCATCCTCACGTGGGCCGACCGTCGCCAGAGCTCGATGATCCAGGACCGCATCGGCCCGAACCGCGCGGTCGTGAAGATCTTCGGCAAGGAGTTCCGCCTCGCGGGCCTGCTGCACCCGGCCGCCGACGGGCTGAAGTTCTTCACGAAGGAGGACTTCATGCCGCCCAAGGCGGACAAGCTCCTCTTCACCCTCGCGCCGATGATGGCGATGGCCATGGTGTTCACGCTGGTCGCGGTCATCCCGTTCGGCGACACCCTGTGCCCCCACGCGTTCCACTGGAACGGCTGGCGCTTCTGGGAGGGACCGGCGGTCCAGCGCTGGGGCACGTGCGCGGCCGACCCGGGCAAGGGCTACTACCCGATCGACCTCGTCGTCGCGCCGCTCGGCGTCGGCATCCTCTACGTCTTCGCCATGGCCGGGCAGGGGATCATCGGCGCGGCCATCGCGGGCTGGGCGAGCGACAACAAGTTCAGCCTCATGGGCGCGCTGCGCGCCGCGAGCCAGATGGTCTCTTACGAGGTCACGCTCGGCATGAGCCTCATCGGCGCCATGATGATCTACGGCACCGTGCGCCTCGACGACATGGTTCGCTGGCAGGACGAGCACACGTGGGGGATCTTCGTGCAGCCCCTCGCGTTCTTCCTCTTCTTCGCGGCGGCGGTGGCCGAGAACAAGCGCATCCCCTTCGACCTGCCCGAGGCCGAGAGCGAGCTCGTGTCGGGGTACTTCACCGAGTACGCCGGCATGAAGTTCGGCATGTTCTACTTCGCCGAGTACGCCGAGGTCGTCACCGGGTCGATGCTGCTCGTGACCATCTTCCTCGGCGGCTGGTCGCTGCCCTTCTTCCACCGTGACGGGCTGCTCATCCAGTTCGGCAACGCGACGGTCGTGCAGGCCCTCGTCCCGCACTTCTGGATGATCGTGCTCAACGTGCTCGCGTTCTTCGGCAAGGTGCTCGTCGTCTGCTGGCTGCAGGTCGTCGTGCGCTGGACGCTCCCGCGCTTCCGGTACGACCAGCTCATGAGGCTCGGCTGGAAGATCCTCCTGCCGGCGTCGCTGGCGAACATCCTCGTCACCGGCGTCGTGTGGCTCGCGCTCGACAAGGCGGGCCTCGCGGCGAGCGACGGGCTGAAGCTCGCGGCGGACCTCACGCAGGCTCTCGTCGCCGTGGCCATCACGGTCGGCGTGCTCCGGCTGCTCATCGGCTTCTTCGGCCCGGTGAAGCACCAGCGCGACGTCGTCGGCTCGTCGGCGCAGATCGCGGCGAAACGCGGCGGCACCAAGGCCGAACCGATGCAAGCGTGAGATAACGATGGCGACCCCCACCTTCCCCAAGAAGCCCGCTGCTCCGCTCAACGCGACGCCCGTCGCCTACGCGCCGAAAGACCTGGAGGTGAAGAGCTACCTCCCCGAGATCTTCCGCGGCGTCGGCGTCTCGATGCGCCACTTCTTCGAGAACACGCGCGAGATGCTCCGCGGCAAGCGGCCCGACCCCGTGCTCGACCGCTACGACGACGGCATCACGACCATCTCGTACCCGGAGCAGAAGCGGCCGTACCCCGAGCGCTTCCGCGGCATCCACCGCCTCACGACGCGCACCGATGGGAGCGTCCGCTGCGTCGCGTGCCTCTGCTGCTCCACGGCGTGCCCCGCACAGTGCATCTTCATCGAGGCCGGCGAGTACCCCGAGGGCGACAAGCGCCGCGGCTACGAGCGCTACCCGGTCAAGTTCGTCATCGACGAGCTGCGGTGCATCTTCTGCGGCTACTGCGTCGAGGCCTGCCCCTGCGACGCCATCCGCATGGACACCGGGATGCACGCCGTGCCGTACGACTCGCGCGACCAGTTCATCTACGACCGCGACCTGCTGCTCTCCTTCGAGGGGCGCGACGGCTCGTACGAGACGCGCAACCCGCGGCACGAGCCCGGCGAGAAGACGCACCCGGGAATCGACCGCGAGCATCATCACTGACGGCACATCCGCTGCACGGCCACCCCGAGGACAGGGGAGGTCATCATGAAGCTGTCGGCGAAGACGTGCCTCGTCGCCGGGGTCATCGTTCTATCGTGCGCGCCGCGCGATTCGCTGCACGCGCAGTCGCCGGTCCGGGCCGCCGCGGACGCCATCACGCAGGCGCAGGTGCCGCAGCCGGTCTCGCCCGTCCGCCCGGAGCAACGCAAGACCCCGCACGACCTGTCGACCATCTTCGACCAGAACGAGGCGCGCCCCACCTCGCGCGCCGAGGCCGGCCAGACCGACCACGGGCAGTACCTCGGGTTCGACTTCTACCGTGACCCGCTCGGCGCCACGCGGCCCTTCGAGTCGCCGGAGGCGCTCATGCGCGCCGACATCGCCGCCAAGCCCGCCGTGATGGCCGCGCAACAGAGGCTGCTCAACGAGCGCTACGACCTCAAGCTGCGCACCATGCCCGGCATCGTCATGTCCCGCGGCAAGGCGCAGCCCATCGGCCCCACCGCCCGCCTCCGGGCCGGCAAGAGCTGGGACGACCTCGCCGCGATGACGCCGGACGCCATCCGGGCCGGCGGCCTCTTTCCGTACCCGTCTCTCCCGCACGTGAAGCAGGGCGGCGGCTACGGCGGAATGGTCTTCCCCGCGATGCAGATCGACATGTTCCCGCGCCTGCAACGCTTCGACGTCGACTTCGACCTGCCCGAGGCCTTCCTCCCCGAGTTCCCGCCGGCGATGTACCTGCAGTCACGCCCGGAGCTCGGCGACGTCTCGCGCGGCGAGGTCGTGTCGATCAACAACTACTACCGGCTCTTCAAGGACATCCTGACGCCGGTGCAGCTCGACGGACTGCGCCTCCTCCTGACGCCGTTCCCCCAGGAGGAGTTCAACCCGACCGACGACCGCAAGTCCGCGCAGGCGACGCTCGGCGTCACGTGCCTCGACTGCCACGTGAACGGGCACACGTCGGGGCAGTTCCACGTGAACCCGGACGTGCGCCCCGAGAACCGCCGCGCGCGCCTCGACACGGTGAGCCTGCGCGGCCTCTTCAACCAGCGCATCCACGGCTCCAAGCGAAGCTTGCGGTCGGTCGAGGATTTCACCGAGTTCGAGCAGCGCACCGCTTACTTCAACGGTGACCCGATCCACGCACTCAAGAAGGGCATGAACCTCCTCGACCGCATCCAGGTCACGAACATGGCCCAGATGCAGAACATGTTCGACTTCCCGCCGGCGCCGAAGCTCGACGACAGCGGGCACCTGGTCCCCGGCAAGGCGACGCAGGAGGAGCTGCGCGGCGAGGCCCTCTTCGCGGGCAAGGCGCAGTGTGCCGGCTGCCACCCTCCGCCGTTCTACCTCGACCAGCTGATGCACGACCTCCGGACCGAGCGATTCGTCGACGAGCCGCCCTTCGGCCCGGTCAAGACGTTCACCCTTCGCGGCATCAAGGACAGCCCGCCGTACCTTCACGACGGCAGATGCCTGACGCTCGAGGACACCATCGAGTTCTTCAACCTCGTGCAGGGCGTGAAGCTGACCGCTGAGGAAAAGGCGGATCTCGCGGCCTTCCTGCGGGCGCTCTGAGCCGGCCACGCGCGGATCACGAGCGCCCGCGGCCCGGGCACGCGGTGTCAGGCGCTGGGCACGAGCGCCCTCGGGCCTGGACACGAGCTGTCAGGCGCTAGCCCCTGCGGTCCGGTCCGAGGTGGCGCTGGAGGACGGCCATCGTGCTCGCCGCGGCGCGGAGGATGCGGTCGACGGGACCCGGAGTCGACGGGGCGGCATCGAGGGGGATGTCGTACGTGACGACTCCCGCGCTGGCGCCGCGTTCGATCGCGCCGATCTCGTCCATGATCGCGCGCATCGGCGCGTTGTCCGCGAGGACATCGGCGCGGAAGAGGTGGACCCCGCGCTCGCGGGCCGCTTCGGCGAGCTTGGTCGCGAGGAGGCGGCCGAGCCCCTTGCGCTGCGCGTCGTCCACGACGGTGACGGCGGCTTCGGCCACCGTGGGCTCCTCGTGGTGGCGGATGAAGCGGGCGACGCCGAGACCTGTCGCGCTATCGGAGGCGAGTCCGTCGGTCGTCGCGACGATGGCGACGTGGTCGCGGCCGTCCACCTCGGTCAGGTAGCGCAGCGATGCATCGGTGAGCTGGGAAACCCCGCCGAAGAACCGCCGGTAGCGCGACTCGGGCGAGAGGCGATCGAAAGCGCGACGTAGCTCCGACGCATCGTCGGGGCGAATGTGGCGCAGGACGACGGGCGTGCCGTCACGCAGCGTCGTGTGCTCCTCGAGATCCGGACCGGTCTTCACGTCGCGCTAGAGCGTGAGGGTACCGCGCGCGATCTCGGTGACCAGGCCGCCGACGAAGACGCGCTTCTCGGAGTCGACCTGCAGGCCGAGGATCGACGGGCGCTTCACCGCGTCGCCCTGGCGCACGCGTACGCGGAGGGGCAGGGGAGCGCCGGTCGCGATCATCCAGCCGCCGAGGTTCGCGCACGCCGACCCCGTCGCCGGGTCCTCGCGCACCCCGCCGGCCGCGAGGAAGAAGAAGCGGGCGACGATCTCGTCGGCGGACGCACGCGCCCACACGTAGGCCAGCGAGTCGCCACGCGCCGGGCTGCGCGCGAGGCGGTCGAGCGGCTCGGGCTCCGGACGCGCCGCGCGCACGTGCTCGACGCTCGTCAGCGGGATCACGAGCTGCTCGGACCCCGTGTCGACCCAGGTCGGTTCGGACTCGATGGCGCCCTCCGGCAGGCGGAGCATCGCGGCGATGTCGGCCCGCGGCACGTCGTGCGCCCTCGCTGTGGGAGGGCGCGCCGTGCGCAGGGTCCACTCGTCGCGGCGGGCGGTGACCTCGACGAGCCCCGCCTTCATCTCGAGCGTGACGCGGTCGCCCGCCCCGAGGACGCTCCGGGCAACATGCGCGGTGCCGAGCGTCGGATGCCCCGCGAAGGGCATCTCGAACGACGGCGTGAAGATGCGGACGCGCGCGGTGGCTTCCGGCGCGGAGCTCGGCAGCAGGAACGTGGTCTCCGAGAGGTTGAACTGGAGCGCGAGCGCCTGCATGGCCGCGTCGTCGAGCGCGCGGCCGTCCTCGAAGACGCACAGCGGGTTGCCCGAGAACCGGTCCCCGTCGATGGCGAAGACGTTGAGGATGCGAAATGCCAGGTCGACCATGGGCGTGAGCCTACACGCGCCGCCGGGCAGCGGACGCTGTGCCGGCTTGCGCTTGGAGTGCAGACGGATTTGCACGGCCTCCCCGGCGAGGGGCCTGGCCTCCCCGGCGAGGGGCCTGGATGAGACGTAGAGGAGAGCGCAAAAGGAGGGCGTTTCCCCCCGCTTGCGTGTAGATCCGCCCCGCTGCCTGCAGGTAGCATCGGGCGCCCCAAAACGGGCCCCGGGGGAAGCACTGCCCATGAATCCCACGATCGACATTCTCCGCGCGGAGCTCGAGCGCCTCTTCTCTCTCGACGAGCTGACCAGCATGAGCCACCGCCTGCTCGGGCTCGACCCGCAGGACGTGGGCGGTGCGGACGCGAAGGCGAGCTTCGCCAAGGCCCTCACCGAGCGATGCCTCGACGGCGACCGCATCGACGCGCTCGTCGACGTGATCCTCGTCTCGCGCCAGGGCGTCGACCCGCGCGTGCGCGACGTGGTGGGCCTCTTCGGCCGAGAGGACATGACGCCGGGCAAGCAGCTCGGGCCCTTCCTCATCCTCAAGAAGCTCGGGGAGAGCGAGCTGTCCACCGTGTACGTCGCCAAGCGCGGCGACGACGAGCGCGTCCTCAAGGTGCTCAAGCGCGAGGCGTGCCGCGACAAGCGCGCCGTCCAGCGGCTGCTCACGGCGAACCGGCTCGTCGCCGCCGTCGACCACCCGGGCCTCCCGCACGGCATCGACGCGGGCGAGACCGACGGCGTGTACTGGATCAGCTACCTGCACGTCGACGCGCAGCCGCTGTCGGCGCGCCTGGCGCGCACGGGGCCGTCGCACATCAACGAGATCAAACCGATCCTGCGCGGGATCCTCGAGGCGCTCGTCGCGCTGCACAAGGCGCGCATCGTCCACGGGGACCTCAAGCTCGAGAACGTGCTCGTCGGGCGGCCGCTGGCCGACGGCGTGGCGCCGCGGGTGACGCTCATCGACTTCGGGACCGACCGGCTGCGCCAGCGGCCGACGGTCGCCAACGGGCACACCGGGGTGCTCGCGGTCCTCGGATCGCCCAAGACGATCGCCCCCGAGCAGGTGCGCGGCATGCGCGCCGATCCGGCGAGCGACGTCTACTCGTTCGGCGCGATCGCCTACGAGCTGCTCTGCGGCAAGCCGGTGTTCGCCTACGAGTCGGCCACCGAGGCCGCGTTCGCGCACGTGACCAAGGCGCCCGAGGCGCCGAGCGCGAAGGCGCCGCGCGGGTGGGTCACGAAGGAGGTGGACAACTTCATCCTCCACCTCCTCGAGAAGGATCCGGACAAGCGACCGCGCGACGCGGCGGCCGTGCTCGACGGGCTCGAGTCGCTCGGGCGCGCGTCGGCCGCGATGCGCGCGGCGCAGTCCGTCTTCTCGGAGGAGAAGCTCACGAGCCTCATCGACATGCTCGTCGCGGCGCCCGACGACGCCGAGGCGGCCATCGGGCTCGAGGCGGCCATCGAGCAGGGCGCGGACCCGCAGAAGGTGGCCGAAGCCTTCGCCACCGCCGCCGAGAGCGTCGAGGTGACGGAGGGCGAGCCCGACACGCTCGAGGCCAAGATCTCGCTACTCTACCGCGCGGCGCGCATCTTCGACTCCGCCGTCAAGGACAAGGCGCACGCCGAGAAGATCTACGCGCAGATCGTCGAGCTCGATCCGAAGGACGAGATCGCCCAGATCGCGCTCGACGACGTGAAGAAGGCGCTCGGCAAGCACGCCGAGATCGTCGAGTCGCTCATGGCGCGGAGCGAGGCGGTCGGCCCCGGCGAGGAGCGGGCACGCATCTTCGCCGAGATCGGGCGCATCTGCGCGGCGGACCTCGAGGACGCCGAGCAGGGGATCGTCGCCTACGCGCACGCGCTCTGCGAGTCGCCGGCGACGAGCGAGTTCGCCGAGGAGATCGAGCGGCTCGCCGAGGGCAAGACGAACCTCTGGAACGAGGTCGTCTCGACGGTCACCGAGGGCAGCAAGAGCGAGGCCCTGTCGTCGACCGAGCGCAACCACCTGCTCGGGTACGTCGGGCGCTGGTACGAGCAGAAGCTCGCGCGCGCCGACATGGGGCTGCTCGCGTACCAGCAGATCCTGACGACCGACCCGGCCAGCGAAGAGGCGTTCGAGGGCATCGAGCGCATCTACCGCAAGGCGCAGCAGTGGCCGGAGCTCGTGACGGTCCTCGTCGCGCGCGCCGACGCCGCCGGGGCCTCGCCGCGCGGGCGCGAGGGGCGCGCAGAGGCGGCCGAGATCTTCGAGCAGAAGCTGGGCGACCCCGTCCGCGCCAAGGACCTCTACGCGCAGGTGCTCGCGGAGGATCCGGGGCACGCGCGCGCCGCCGAGGGGCTCGCGCGCATCGCCGAGCGCACGGGGGACTACAAGTCGCTCGTCGAGATCCTCGAGCGCCGCGTGGACGCGCGGCGCGGCCGCGAGAAGGCCGACGCCCTCCTCAAGATCGCCGAGGTCTACGAGGACCACCTCAACGACCTGAACGAGGCGACGCGCCGCTACGAGGCGGTGCTCGCCATCGACGACGCCGACCTGCAGGCGCTCAAGGGGCTCGACCGCATCTACAACCGCGGGAGCAAGTACCGCGAGCTGCTCGAGGTGCTCGAGCGCCAGGCCGCCATCGCGGCGACGCCGCGGCAGAAGATCAACCTATACGAGCGCATGGCCGGGCTCCACGACGAGGAGTTCCTCGATCACGAGCGCGCCGCCGAGTGCCTCGAGGCGATCCTCGGCTTCGACCCGGCCAACGACCACGCGCTGACGACGCTGCCGCGCCATTACCGCGCGCTCGGCAAGTGGGAGAAGCTCGACAAGCTGTACGAGAAGCACGCGTCCGTCACCGGCGACGAGGCGCGCCGCGTGGAGCTCCTGATGCAGCGGGCGCGCGTGCTCGCCGACAACATCGGCTCGCCGGATCGCTCGACGCGCGTTTACGAGCAGGTGCTCGAGCTCCAGCCGGGGCACGCGGGGGCGCTCGAGGCCCTCGCGCGGCTGCGCGAGATGACGGGCGACGCGCACGCTGCGCTCTCGGCCATCGAGGCCCTCGCGGCGAAGGCGGCGACGCCCGAGGCGAAGGCGGAGCAGTGGATCCGCGCCGCACGGCTGCTCGAGGGGCGCGGGGACCGCGACGGCGCCATCGAGCGCTACAAGCTCGCGCTCGAGGCGAACCCGAAGGACACGACGGCGTCCTCGGCGCTGCGCACGTCGTACACGTCGCGCGGCGACGCGGCGAGCGTCGTGGCGCTCATCGAGAAGGAGCTGGTGCACGCCGAGGGCAAGATGGCCAAGGCGCGCCTCCACGGGGAGCTCGCGCGCGTGCAGAAGGAGCGGCTCCGCGACGCCGACAAGGCCGAGACGAGCGCCAAGGCGGCGATCGAGCTCGATCCGACGAATCCCGAGGCGCTGCTGGTGCTCGGCGACATCGCGTTCGAGGGCCAGCGATACATCGAGGCGAACAAGTACCTCGACTCGCTCGTGGGTCGCGCGGGCATCCTCCCCAAGGAGGACGCGGTGCGCGCCATCGTGCGCTTCGTGGAGGCCTACGGGCACGCCTCTCTCGGCCGCGCCTCGCAGCCGTCCATCTCCAAGGGGGATAGCCGCGAGTCGCTGCCGCCCGGATCGGTCACCGGCAGCCACCCGCGCCTCGCTGCGGCGGTCGACGCGCTCGAGCAGATCGCGCCGGACGATCCGCAGGCGCTCGCCAAGGTGGCGCGCGTCATGTTCGACGCCGGCGACGCGCAGACGGCGAGGGACATGTACGACCGGCTGCTCGAGCGGCACGGGCACGACATCACCCCGAGCGACTACGCCGACGCGCTCTGGAGGATGGGCGAGTCGCTGCGCAAGCTCGGGGAGCTCGACAAGGCGGTCGACTGCCTCCGCGAGGCCGCCGACGCCGACCCGGGCAGCCCGCACCCGCTCGCCGCGCTGGCGCGCGTGTACGAGCAGACGGGGGACTGGGAGGAGTACGTCCGCACCAAGCGCCGCCGCCTCGAGCTCGCGGTCGGCGCCGAGCGGTTCGAGCTGCTCCTCGAGATCGGCGACGCCGAGTTCGGCAAGCTGAACGACCGCGGGCGCGCGGGCAAGACGTACGTCGCGGCGCTCGAGGAGCGTCCGGACGACCGCAAGCTCCTCACGAAGCTCATGCAGCTCTACTCGGAGGAGAAGGACTGGGCGAAGCTCGTGGAGGTCGTCCAGCGGCTGGCCGACTTCGTCGACGACCCGAAGCAGCGCGCGAAGTACATGCACACCGCGGCCATCGTGAGCTCGCGGCAGCTCGGGGACATCGACCAGGCGCTCTCCTTCTACGACAAGGCCATCGAGTTCGACCCGACGCTGACGAAGGCGAAGGACGAGGCCCTGGAGCTGCGCCAGCAGAAGGGCGACCACGAGGGCGTCGAGCGGCTACTCAAGGCGCAGCTCGAGGAGGCCAAGACGGCGCAGGACCGCGCGCGCATCGTGCAGGTCCTCGGGCAGCTCGGGGAGCTGTATCGCAAGTTCCTCAACGAGCCGGAGCTCGCCATCGACGCCTACGAGGCGGCGCAGGCGTTCGAGCCGGACAACCGCGAGCGCGCCGAGGTGCTCGCGGAGCTCTACGCGAGCGACGTCGAGCAGTACCTCGACAAGGCCGTGAAGAGCCAGGGGGCGATCCTCAAGCGCAACCCGTACCGCGTCGAGAGCTACAAGCTGCTCCGGAAGCTGTACACGGAGGCGCGCAAGGCGGACGCCGCGTGGTGCCTCTGCCAGGCGCTCGCGGTGCTCAATCTCGCCGAGCCGGACGAGGAGCGCTTCTACCGGCGCCATCGCGGGGACAACGCGGCGCCCGCGCAGGCGGTGCTCGACGAGGAGGATTGGGGCGACCTGCTCGCGCACGAGGACGCGGACCCGCTGGTCACGCGTATCTTCGCGGCGATCCAGCCGACCATCATCCGCTCGCGCACGCAGCCGCTCGAGGCGCTCGGGTACGACCCGCGCTACCGCATCGAGCTGCAGCAGCACCCGTACCCGGTGTCGCAGACGCTCTACTACGTGCAGGGCGTGCTCGGCTTCGCGGCGCCGCCGGTGTTCCAGAACCCCAACGATCCGGCGGGGCTCGGATTCCTCCACGCGCACACGCCGGCCATCGTCCTCGGGCGAGCCGCGTTCGAGAGCGTCGTGCCCAACCAGTCGCTCGCGTACGTCGCCGGCAGGCACATGACGTACTACCGCCCCGGCTTCTACGTGCGGCACCTCGTGCCGACGGGGACGGGGCTCAAGGCGTGGCTCTTCGCCGCCATCAAGCTGTGCGTCCCGCAGTTCCCCGTGGCGCCGGACCTCCAGGGTCAGGTGAGCGAGGCGATGAACCTCATGAAGCAGGACTTCCAGGGCGTGCAGAAGGAGATCATGACGAGCATGGTCTCGAAGCTCCTGCAGTCCGGCGGCGCGATCGATCTGAAGAAGTGGGTGGCCGCCATCGACCTGACGGCCGACCGCGCCGGCTTCCTCCTCGCGCACGACCTGGCGACGGCCACGGAGGTCATGCGCGCCACCGAGGACGCGTCCAGCGTCCCGGCCAAGGAGCGCGTCAAGGAGATCGTCCTCTTCAGCATCAGCGAGGAGTACCTGGCGCTGCGCGAGAAACTGCAAGTCACGGTCGAATCGTAGTTACCATCCAGCATGACGTTCCGATTCGCGGTTGGGCTCGCTGTCGTCGCGACGGCTTGCTCGAAGGACGCTCCGCCGACCGTCGTTTCCCCGGCGCACGCCGGTGAACCGACCGCGTCGGCGCAGCCCGCTGCCGTCGTGGCCTCGACCGCTTCCGCCGCGACGAGCGCTGCGCCCGCTGCACCCGCGGCCGCTCCGCCCGCGCCGGCGGGACCGCCGAAGGACGCGAACGTCATCGTCCTCTCGATCGACAGCCTGCGCGCCGACATGCCCTGGGCCGGCTACGCGCGCCCCATCGCGCCGCGGCTCACCGAGTTCGAGAGCAAGGCGGTCAGCTACACGGACGCGTACTCGGTCTCGTCCTACACCTCGATGAGCCTCGGCGGCTTCCTCGGCGGACGCATCCCGTCGGAGCTCGTGCGCAGCGGGTACTTCTTCGGCACGTACAAGAGCAACCTGTTCTTCCCGAAGGTGCTGCAGCAGGCCGGCGTCCACACGATGGGCGTGATGGCGCACATGTATTTCAAGAGCGCCGGCTTCGACCAGGGCTTCGACGACTGGAAGATCGTGCCCGGGATCACGTTCGATCCGAACACCGACCGCGACGTGACGTCGGAGCAGTCGGAGTCCATCTCGGAGCAGCTGCTCGGCGACGCGGCGAACGAGTCGCGCCGGTTCTTCTTCTGGGCGCACTTCCTCGATCCGCACGACCAGTACATTCGTCACGAGGGGATCGACTGGGGGAAGGGCAACCGGGACCGCTACGACGGCGAGGTCACGTTCACCGACCGCGCCGTGGGCAAGCTGCTCGACTTCATCGCGAGCAAGTCCTGGGCGGGGCGCACGATCCTCATCGTGACGAGCGACCACGGCGAGGAGTTCGGCGAGCACAACATGAGCCGCCACGGATTCGAGGTGTGGAACACCCTCGTGCACGTGCCGCTGATGATCCAGGCGCCGGGCGCCAAGGCGCGCCACATCGACGTGCCGCGGAGCGACGTGGACCTGGCGCCGACGATCCTCGAGCTCTACGGATTGCCTGCGGAGCCCACGTTCGAGGGGACCTCGATCGTCAAGGAGATCTACGGCGCCGACGCGGCGCCGCGCGACGTCGTCGTGGATCTGCCGGCGACGAGCGACAACGCCAAGCGCCGGGCGCTCATCCACGGGAGCGAGAAGATCATCTGCTTCGACGGCGACGCGTACTGCAAGCTGTTCGATCTCGACAAGGACCCGCTCGAGAAGGACCCGACGACGCGAGGCGACGCGTTCAAGGAGATGAAGGACCGCTTCCTCGCGCGCGAGAAGGACATCAAGGAAGTGCAGCCGTACGCCTGCACGGGCGACTGCATCAACAGCAGCCTGCGCCGGATGCAGCAGGGGAAGTGACCGGAAGGGGGATCCATGCGCGTCATTCCCGTCGCCTGCCTGAAGGACAACTACGCCTACCTCGTGATCGCTTCGTCCGGTGACGCCGCTATCGTCGACGCGTCCGAGGCGGCGCCGGTGCGCGAGGCCCTCGCCCGCGAGGGTGCCAAGGCGCGCGTCATCTGGAGCACCCACCACCACTGGGACCACGTGGGCGGCAACGAGGAGCTCGCGAGCGACCTCGGGATCGAGGTCGTCGGCCACGTCTCGGACGACGGTCGGCTCCCGCGGCTGTCGCGCAAGGTCGACACCGGCGACACGGTACGCGTCGCCGACGTGGAGGCGCGCTGCATCCACATCCCCGGGCACACGCTCGGGGCCGTCGCGTACTACGTAGACGCGGGCGGCGAGCGCGTCGTCTTCACCGGGGACACGCTCTTCTGCGCCGGGTGCGGCCGGCTCTTCGAGGGCACGCCGGCGCAGATGCACGCGTCGCTCTCGCGCTTGCTGCAGCTGCCCGGCGACACCCGCGTGCACTGTGGGCACGAGTACACGGAGAGCAACCTGCGCTTCGCCGCCCACGTCGAGCCGTCGAATGCCGACGTCGCGCACGCGCGCGAGCGCGCCGCGAAGCTCCGCGGGGCCGGCCAGCCGACGGTGGGGACGACCCTCGACGAGGAGCGCCGCACGAACCCGTTCCTCCGCGTCGGCTCGCCGGAGCTGCGACGCACCCTCGGCATCGCGCCGGATGCCGACGACGTCACCGCGTTCGCCGCCGTGCGCGCCGCGAAGGACTCGTTCAAGTCGTAGTGACGGGGCGCTCGCTCACTCGCCGTCCATCGGCGAGGGCTGCGGAAGCAGGGGCGCGCTGACCGGAGCCGAGGGCGCCTTCACGGCCTTCGGAGCCCACCGCGACTTCTGCGCGCCCGAGAGGTCGATGATGCGGAGCCAGCCGAGCACGCGGATCATCTGCCAGGCCGGGTCGATCTCGAACCAGCGCACCGCGAAGTTCGGCGACTGACCCCACTTGTGGTGGTTGTTCTGGAAGAGCTCTCCCATCGTCAGCACGTCGAAGACGAGGGTGTTCTTCGAGTTGTCGTCGCTGTCGTAGTTCCGGTAGCCGAGCTTGTGCCCGAACCAGTTCACGATGGCCCCGTGCGTCGGGCCGAGGAACCAGTGGAACGGCAGCAGGAGGAACATCCACCAGTGCGTCGCGAACGCGATGTAATAGAGCGCGTAGAGCGTGCCCCACGCGACGGCGGGCACCATGCCGCCCAGCGTCTCGTCGATGAGCTTCCACTCGGGGTAGCCGCCCTCGAAGCGCGGCTCCACCTCGACGCGGCGGTACTTGATGTCCTCGTACTGCAGCTTCGTCCGCCACATCATGGCGAAGAAGTTCGTCTGCTGCACCGGCGAGTGGGGGTCCTTCTCCGTGTCGCTGAACGCGTGATGCATGCGATGCATGACCGCGTACGCACGCGGGTTCAGGTAACTCGAGCCCTGCACGAACCACGTGAAGAAGTGGAAGAAGCGCTCGACCCCCTTGCTCATCGTGAACTGCCGGTGAGCGCCGTACCGGTGGTGGAAGAAGCTCTGGAGGAAAACCGAGAGCTGCCAGTGGATCACGAAGAACAGGAGGATCGCCACAGCCTGCATCTAAGCCGCGGCCGCCACCCGCACCGCCATCCTTCGGTCATCCCTGGGGGCGATTGTCACGGTTCCGTCAGAAACGAGCGGATCCGGCGTCTTTCGTGCTCCAGCCATGGCCCCAGCGCACGCCGCATCCTCCCGTCCGCCACCCAGTGGACGCTCCGCGTCATGGTTGGCAAAAAGCCCCGGGAGCGCTTGTGCTCGTCGCGGCCGGCGCCCCCCTCGAAGACGTCGATGCCTCGCTCGATCGCCCAGCGGATGCCCTCGTAGTAGCAGAGGACGAAGTGCAGGTTGGGCACGTCGGAGACGGTGCCCCAGTAGCGCCCGTACATGCGCTTGCCCTTGGCGACGTTGAAGGCGCCGCCGATGGGCTTCCCGCTGGCAGCGTCCCGGGCGACGACCCACGCCAGCCTGTCCTTGAAGTGGTCGACAAGCCAGTCGAAGAACTGCTCGTTCAGGTAGTGCCGCCCCCAGGGGCCGTGCTTGTCGACCGTCGACGAGTAGAAGCGGTGCATGGCGCGCGCGATCTCGCGCGTGTGGCCCTCGGGCGCGAGCGTCTCCACCGTGATGCCGGCCTCGCGCACCCGCCGCAGCTCACGCTTCATCTGATTGCGGTGCTTCGAGTCGAACCGGGCCAGGTACTCGTCGAAGGTCGTCGCGCCGTCGCGCCGCCAGTGGAGTTGCATGCCCTCGCGCGGCAGGTACCCGCTCTCCTCCCAGACGCGCGCTTCGCCTTCGGGCGGGAAGAGGACGTGCACGCTGGAGCCCTCGAAGCGCGCGCACCACTCGCGCGCCGCGGCGGCGAGCAGACGGGTCGCCTCGGTGCGGTCCTCGCCCGGCGCAACGATCACGCGCTCGCCCGTGGCCGGCGTGAAGGGCACCGCGAGCACCACCTTCGGGTAGTACCGGATGCCCATGCGTTCGGCCGCCTCGGCCCAGCCCCAGTCGAAGACGAACTCGCCCTCGCTGTTTCCCTTTACGTACGACGGGGCCGCCGCGACCAGCTTCTCCCCGCGCCAGAGCGACAGGTGTGCCGGCATCCACCCGCTGTCGGGGCCGACGCAGCCCGTCTGCTCCAGGCCGTCGAGCCACGTGTGTTCGAGGAAGGGCGAGCCGTCGTCGTCGCCGGCGCGCGCCAGGGCGTCCCACGCCTCGCGCGGCACGTCGCGCACGCGCTCGAGGACGCGGACCGTGTACTCGCGCTGCTCGTTCGGCGTGCGACTCACGACGGCGGCGGCGGGTCCTCTCGCACGAGCACGAACCAGGCGTCCATCCACTGGCCCTTCTTCTTCGCCCGGCCGATCGTGACGTGCGAAGAGATGCCGCGCATCACGTCGATCATGCCGTGGTAGATGAGGATCCCGAGGCGCGCCGAGTTCGGCACGATGTCGGGCCACGCCGGCGGCTTCTCGGGCGGGAGCATCGTGTAGTCGATGTCCACCTCGTTGGCCTCGGCGCCGGGGTGCGCCACGTAGTAGCCGGGCCCGGAGAACGCCGAGAGCGACTGGAAGTTGTAGCCGAAGAGACGATCCTTCGCGGCTGTCTCGTGTGGCTCGCTCGGCCGGCAGAAGCGCTTCTGGAACACGTTGTGCGCGGGGAGCGTGTTCGTCCCCCACGTGCGGACCTCGACGAGCGGCGGCACGGCGGCGGGCACGTAGTCGTCGAGCGTGACGGGGCGGAAGCCCTTGGCGGCCTCCCACAGGCGGGCCTGCGTGCCGCGCGACCACTGCCGCGTCGCCCAGACACGCGCGCCGTGACCCAGCTCGTCCAGGTCCTTCGAGAGGCGCGGCAGGTCGAGGTGCACGTCGATGAGGTTCTTGAGCTCCATCGCAGGGTGCGGTGAGTATAGCGGGCGAAGGATGAACCGCTCGCTCCTCCCCGTGGTCCTCGCGTGCGTGGCCGTCGTGGCGGCGGCGGCGTGCGACGACAGCGGCTCGGTGCTCGAGCCGGCGGGGCAGGGCAGCGTGGACGCCGGCGGCGGCGCGGTCGCCACGCTCGCGAGCGACGGGAGCTTCACCGTGACGAGCCACGGGGCGACGGTGGTGAGCACCCTGCCGGGAAAGCCGCTCCTGACGCGCGCGAGCGATCCGAGCGCGCCCGACGCGTGGCACGACCCCACGCAGCCGCACGACGACCTCGCCTGGACCGCCGTGGACACGAGCGCCGTGACCCTCGCGGGCAGCGAGGACGCCAGCGGGGTCCAGGCGTTCCACCTGACCGTGGCGCAGCAGCCCGCCGACACGGCCCTGCTCTCGCTCACCCTGGCGGCCGACGACGGCTTCTACACGGGCCTCGGCGAGCACTTCGACCACGTGTCGGCGCGCGGACGGGTCTCGCCGATGTTCCTGACCATCTCGAGCGCGTTCGAATCGGGGACGAACGAGGCGCACGTACCCGTGCCGCTGCTCGTCTCGTCGCACGGGTGGGGGCTCTTCGTGTCCTCGCGCGAGGCGGGCGCCTTCGACGTCGCCGCGACCGACCCGCACACCGTGCGCGTCACCTTCGAGGGCCGCACGCTCGACGTCTGGCTATTCGTCGACGCCGACCCGCTGGCGGTCGTCGCGCGCTTCAATCGCCTCGCGGGCTTGCCGCGCCCCCTGCCGCGGTGGGCCCTGTCCCCCATCCACTGGCGCCACTGGGCGAGCGCCGACGACGTGCTCTCGATCGCCCAGGCCTACCGCACGATGCACATCCCCTCGAGCGCCCTCTGGTTCGACGACGGCTGGGAGATGGGCGGGTACAACACGTTCGAGCTCGACACGAGCAAGTACGGCGACGTCGCCGCGATGATGCAGCAGATCGCGGCGCTCGGCTTCCGCGTGCTCGCATGGACGACGCCGTACCTCGAGCAGCCGCACGGCGCTCCGGCCGACGAGGCGCAGCAGCTCTACGAGACGGCCGCCGGGAAGCACTGGTTCGTCGAGGGCGATCAGGGCGACGTGTACGTGTCGCCGGCGACCCCCATCAAGGGCGGCGCCGGCATCCTCGACTTCACGAACGCGCACGCGCAGGGCTTCTGGGAGTCGCTCGTGTCACGCGCGACCGCGGCGGGCATCCAGGGCTTCAAGTGCGACTACGGCGAGGAGCTCATCCCGAACCTCCTCAACGCGCGCAATCCGGTGCGCTTCTCGGACGGGACGACCTCCCGCACGGCGCGCCTCTATCCGATCGCGGAGCACGCCACGTACCACGCGGCGCTCGACGCGGCGTATCCCGGCGACGGGCTCATCATCGCGCGCGCGTCGGCGTGGGGCGGCGCGACGCAGGCGGACGTCATCTGGCCGGGCGACCTCGATCCAGGCTTCGAGCACCAGGGCGACACGCTCTCCAGCGGGAACAAGGCCGTCGGCGGCCTGCCGGCGGTGGTCATCGACGTCCAGACGCTCTCGGCGAGCGGCTTCCCGGCCTTCGGCTCGGACACCGCGGGCTATCGAAGCACGCCGACCGAGGAGTCGATGCGACGCTGGATGGAGCACACCGCGCTCACGCCTGTGATGCAGGTGTACGAGGACGGCAACAGCCGCCTGCCCTGGGCCATCAGCGCCGACGCCGGCAAGGAGTACCAGGCGATGGCGACGCTGCACCAGCAGCTCGAGCCCTACCACGCGATGCTCATGACGGCGGCGGCAACCGTGGGCACCCCGCCGGTGCGTGCCCTTCCGCTCGCGTTTCCGGCCGACACGGCGGGCGCCGCCCACGCCGACGACGAGTACATGCTGGGCCCCGACCTGCTCGTGGCGCCCGTGGTGGAGGCGGGCGCGTCGAGCCGCACCGTGCACCTGCCCCCGGGACGCTGGGTGCACTGGTGGAGCGGCGCGCTGCTCTCCGGCGGCGCCGACGTCACGGTGCAGGCGCCCCTCGGTCAGCCGCCGCTCTTCGCGCGCGCCGGCGGCCTGGTGCCCATGCTGCCGTCCAACATCGACACGCTCGTCGGCGCGACCGCCCCGGGCGTCGTGACGCTGGCGTCCCTCGCGACGGACCTGGAGGCACGTGCGTGGGTCGCCGGCCCCGCGAGCGTCACCGTGGACGACGGCTCGCGCATCGCGCTGACCGACGACGCGATGGGCGTGACGATCGCGTGGACCCCCGGCGTGCTGGCGCGCAACCTCACCATCGACGTCGACCTGCGTGCGCGTACGGGGGGGCCACCAGCCCTGACCACCGTCGAGGGCGTCTCGGGAGCCCCCCCGTCGGGCAAGTTCGCGAATGGCCACGCGCAGGTGACCCTCACGGGCCGCTCAGTCGCCCGGGTGCGCTGAGCGTTGTACGCTTCAGCCCCATGAAGAACCGGGGAGCTTGGCTTGCGGTGGCCGCCTCGCTGACGGCGGTCCTCGCCTGCGGCAGCGGCAGCAACGGGAACAACAACAGCGGCAACGGGAGCGGGAGCAGCAGCGGCGGCTTTCCGTACACCGGGCCGTCGTGCAGCTCGTCGACCATCAACGAGGGCTGCTGGGGGTGCCTCCAGAGCAGCTGCAACGGCAGCTGCCTCACGAGCGCGTGCAACGACTTCTTCACGTGCTTCTGCAACTGCGCGCAGGGCAGCAGCTCCTGCTACCAGAGCTGCGCGAGCAGCATCGACTCGAGCTGCCAGCAGTGCGTCCTCGGCATCAGCTCGTGCGAGCAGAGCTCCTGCTCGAGCGCCTGCGGGAGCAGCGTCGGCGGCAGCGGCGTCGGCCCTCCGGGGGGCAGCAGCGGCGGCAGCAGCGGGAGCAGCAGTGGCGGCGGCATGTTCCAGAGCTGCGGCGGCAGCGGCCAGGTGTGCGCCGACGGCGCGTCGATGCAGTTCTGTCAGGCCGGCTTCAACAACATGTGCACCTCGGCCTACTACCAGGTCGGCAACCAGACCTTCCCCTGCGCCTCGTGCACGGACACGGGCACATGCGAGCAGGAAGCGCTGTCCGCGTGCGGCTCCACCATCATCGACGCGGGTCCGCCCGACCTCGGGCCGCCCGACGAGGGCCCGCCCGATTCGCCGTTCTTCGACGCCGGTCCGACCTGCACGTCGCACGCGTGCGGCACGATGAACCAGTTCATGACGTACTGCGAGGTCGACCAGAACGGTGTCTGCGAGCAGGCGTGGTACGAGGTCGGCACGCAGACCTTCTACTGCGCCAATTGCTCTCAATCCGGTTGCATGATGGCCGCCCAGCAAGCCAGCGCGGCTTGCCCCTGAGGAGGATCCAGTGAAACGTCCGGCAATCTGGTGCGTCGCCGCCGTGGTCCTCGCGCTCTTCGCGTGCAGCAGCGGCAACGGCAATGGCAACGGCGCATTCCCGTTCAGCGGTCCGTCGTGCGCGAGCATCCCCTCCGGGTGCTGGAGCTGCATGGAGCAGAACTGCAACGCCGACTGCATCACGTCGGCTTGCTCGGACTACTTCACCTGCTTCTGCCAGTGCGCCGAGGGCGACCAGAATTGCTACAACGGCTGCGCGCCGAAGGCGATGACGGCGTCGTGCGAGCAGTGCGCGGCGAACGTGAGCAACTCGAGCTGCCAGCAGTCGTGCAGCAGCGCGTGCAGCACGACCAGCGTGGGCGGGAGCGGGAGCAGCGGCGGCTCGGGCAGCAGCGGGGGCAGCAGCAGCGGCGGCCCGGGCCAGGTGTGCAACACGAGCAACGGCGCCTGCCCGGTCACCTTCTGCGCGACGCAGGCGAACGGGACGTGCACCTCGGCGTACTACCAGGTCGGCTCTCAGATCTACCCCTGCGCTTCGTGCACCGACACGCAGACGTGCGCGCAGCAGGCGGCGGACGCGTGCTTCGACGCAGGACCGGTGGCGGACGTCGGACCCATCCCTGACGCCTTTCCGATCGATGTGGGGCCGGGGACGGACGGGCCGGAGTTCGACGCGTCCGGCGCCACGTGCACCCCGCACTCGTGCGGCGATGGGGGGGAGTTCGAGTACTGCGAGATCGACGACGACGCGGGGGTCTGCAGCCAGGCCTGGTACCAGGTCGGCGGGCAGGTGTTCGCTTGCATGGATTGCACGACGGGCCAAGGCTGCGTGTCCGCCGAGCAAGCCGCGCTCGCGGCGTGTCCGTGAAAGCCTGGCTACGCGAGCTCGGCGTGACGACGGTCGCCGGGTTCATCGCATGCGGAGGCCGCACCTCGAGCGTCGCAGACGGGGGGACCGGCGGACCGAACGGACCGAGCTCCGGCGGCTTCCCCTTCACCGGACCGTCCTGCACCTCGGCGCAGATCGACCCCGGGTGCTGGCAGTGCATCGTTCGCGACTGCGACGGGGCATGCGTCACCCGCGACTGCTCCGCGTTCTTCCAGTGCTTCTGCGCCTGCCCCGCGGGGGACACGCAGTGCGAGGACGGCTGCAACGGCGGCCACGTCACGTCGACCTGCCAGGCGTGCCTCGACGGGATCAACACGTGCGAGTCGGGCCCCTGCAAGAGCTCCTGCCCGGTCACCACGACCGCGTGCGCCGGCGCCGACTGCGCCAGCGGCGCCAGCTCCATCGAGATGTGCACGGTGAGCCGCAACGGGGCGTGCACGGCGGCCTACTACCAGGTGGGATCGCAGCAGTTCACGTGCAACTCGTGCACCGACACGAGCGCATGCCAGATGGCGGCGCAGATGGCCTGCCACTAAGCTTCCAGGTCGAAGTGGGAGAAGTCACACGCTACGCAGAGGCCGACGTGCCGACCGAGTACGGTCCGGTGCACGTCATCGTCTACCAGACGGGCGACGAGCGGCAGGAGCACATCGCCATGACCGTGGGCGATCTGGCGGCGGGAGACGCGCCCGTCCTCGCGCGCGTGCACTCGGAGTGCTGGACCGGCGAGGTCATGCGCTCGCACAAGTGCGACTGCCGCGACCAGCTCGACCGGGCCATGCAGGCCATCTCGCAGGCCGGGCGCGGCGTCGTCGTGTACCTGCGCCAGGAGGGGCGGGGCATCGGCCTGGGGAACAAGGTACGGGCGTACGCGCTCCAGAACGAGGGCGTCGACACGGTCGACGCCAACCGGCTCCTCGGCTTCGCCGACGACGCGCGCCGCTACGACGTGGCGGCCGACATCCTGCGCGACCTCGGCGTGCCGCGGGTGGCGCTCATGACGAACAACCCGAGCAAGGTGCGCGGGCTCGAGACGGGGGGCATCCACGTCGCCGAGCGCGTGGCCCTGCGGGCCGAGCCCAACGAGCACAATGCCGAGTACCTGGCCGTCAAAGCGCGCAAGATGGGCCACTCGTTGTGAGGTAGGATCGAGAGGATGGGGCGCAATGTGCGCGCGCTCGTGGCCCTCGCCGCGTCGGCGGGGATCGGCGCCTGCGCCTTGTCCCGCGCAGGACTCTCGAACGCGGTGGGCGATGCCGGCGGCCCGGGAGGGGACGCATCGCCGCCGCTCGACGCTGCAGCGGACGGCCCGCGCGCCGACGCACCCGGTCCCGAGGTCGGCGCGGACGACGCCGGCGACGACGTCGGCAGCCCGGACGTGACTTCGACGGACGCCGGGTCGACCGGGACGGTGACCATCACGGGCGTCGGTACGGTCGCCAACGCCACGGGCCTCTCCTCGGGAGTGCACCTCGTCTACGCCACGCACACGAAGCTGTGGTGGCTCTTCTGGATCGACTCGACGCAGCCGCAGACGATCCAGACGAGCTACTCGCCGGACTTCGTGCACTGGACGGCGGGCGGCTCGCTGCCTCTTCTCGTCACCCTGCTGGGGCAGGGAGGCAATCTTTCCGTCGCCTACGCCGACGTGCAGGGCGCCGACGTCGTGCACCTGTCCATCGGCGGGTACGCCGCGACCGAGCCGAAGCGCCACCACCTGCACGCGCGGGCGCTCGTGCAGGGCACGACGATCACCTTTGGCAGCGTCGCCGACATGGCCGACGTACCGCAGGGGAGTGACACGGACCCGGACGGGCCCGCCACCTTCGTCGACTCGCAGGGGACCGTCTGGGACGCGACCGGATGGTCCAACGCCACGGGCGGTGTCGGCAACGACGCCATCGCCGCGTCGACCAGCATCGAGCAGGGCGGCGCCACGTGGGGCGGCATGTTCGGCGCGCAGTCGAACGTCTACAGCGCGATGGGCAACGTGCACTCCCGCGCCTTCGCGACGGCCGGGGCCAACCTGCTCGTCGCCCTGTGCGACGCGGCCGATCAGGCGCAGCCGAGCAACGTCGAGTGGATGACCTGGAGCGGCGCCGCATGGAGCGGCCCCACCGACGTGTTCGCGGGCGGCAAGACCCAGGCGACGAACGACTGGGGCGTCGCCACCTTGAGCGACGGACACATGCACGTCGCGCGGCGCGCGACCGACGGCAGCTTCGATCACGTGCGCTACGACGGCGCGGCCTGGACGACCCTCGCCGCGCCACCTGCCGACACGCTGGGGTGGGCGACCGGACAGGGAGTCGTGGTGCTCGCGAGCGGGACGAACCCGGCGATCGTGACTATCGCCGGCGACACGGCGAACTCTGTGCGCATGATCACGTGGACCGGCACGGCGTGGGGGCAGTGGACGACGCTCGAGGGCACCACGGCCTCGCGCGGCTGGGTGTCCGGCTGGTCGGGCGCGAAG
>DASVWO010000211.1:0-16214 GCA_036393165.1 Polyangiaceae bacterium
CAGCCGTCGACGGCGCTGGGCACTGCCGCCGAAAAGGCGACGGCAGGGACGCTCACGAAGGCCGATCAGATCGCCGCGGGAGCGACGCTCTTCCAGGGGACCTGCTCGCCCTGCCACCAGCCGACGGGCCAGGGAATTCCCAACGCGTTCCCGCCGCTCGCGGGATCCGACTTCCTCATGGCCGACAAGTCGCGCGCCATCGGCATCGTCCTCAACGGCAAGACCGGGCCGGTCACCGTCAACGGCAAGGAGTTCAACTCGGTGATGCCGCCGCTCAGCCAGCTGCCGGACGACGACATCGCGAACATCCTCACGTTCGTGCGCAACTCGTGGGGCAACTCGGGCGACGCCGTGTCCGACGACGAAGTGACGGCCATGCGCAAGGCCACGCCCCGTCCGCCGGGCGCGGGGATCTGAGAGGGTGCCGTGGGCCTCGGTTCGGCGGTGCTCGGTCTGTTCGCGGTCGCGGCGTCCACGGTGCGCGTCGGCCCCGGCGTGTATCGCCCGCTCTACCCGCCTTCATCGGCCGAGAGGGATATCCCGGTCAAGGCGTTCCTCCTCGACCGCCTGCCCATCACCGACGGCGACTTCCTCGCGTTCGTCCGTGGTCATCCCGAGTGGCGGCGAGATCGCGTCCCACGCGTCTTCGCGGACGAGGGTTATCTCTCGCACTGGGACGCGCCCGACGCGCTCGGCCCGGCGGTCGACGAGCGGCAGCCGGTGGTGCGCGTGAGCTGGTTCGCGGCGAAGGCTTACTGCGGGGCTCGCGGAGCGCGGCTTGCGACCGAGGCCGAATGGGAGCTCGCTGCCTCCGGGACGAGTCGAGCGCAGATCCTCTCCTGGTACGCACGCCCCGATCCGGCGCAGCTGCCGCGCGTGGGGTCGACTCCGGCGAACCGCTGGGGCGTGCAGGATCTGCACGGCGTCGTCTGGGAGTGGGTGCTCGACTTCGACAGCTCGATGATCGCGGCGGACGTGCGCGGCTTCTGCGGCGCGGGTGCGCTCGAGGCCATCGAGAAGGACGACTACCCGACCTTCATGCGCGTCGCGTTCCGAAGCTCCCTTCGCGCCGACTACACGACGCACAACCTCGGCTTCCGCTGCGCTGCGGACATCGACGAGAGAGGAAACGCACGATGAGACCGCTCTTCGGCACCACTGTCTTGGTCACTGCGCTCGCGCTCCTCAGCTCGTGCCGCAGCGGATCGGACCAGGGCGCACCGTCTCCCATGGCGGGCTCTCCGATCGCAGCCACCAGCTCGCCGCGCGACGACCGGTCGATCTACGCCTTGCCGATGATGCTCACCGATCAGGACGGCGCGAAGGTGGGGCTCGACGTCTTCCGCGGCAAGCCCGTGTTCATCGGCATGTTCTACGGCAGATGCCCGAGCGCGTGCCCGCTGCTCGTCTCGACGATCAAGGCCACGCTGGCGGAGCTCGCGCCGCCGGCAGCGGCCGAGGTGCGCGTGCTCCTCGTCAGCTTCGATCCGGAGCACGACACGCCCGAGGCGCTCCACTCCATCGTGCAGCAGCGAGGGCTGGACGCGCGGTGGAAGCTCGCGAACGCGCCGGAGGACCAGGTGCGCGATCTCGCAGAGATCCTCGGTATCCGATACAGACGATTGCCGGACGGCAGCTTCAGCCACACGTCGAGCATCGTCTTGCTGGATCGATCGGGCGCCATCGATACGAGGCTCGACGACGTCTCGCAGTCCGTTCAGCCGCTCGCGGCTCGTGCCCGGGCCATCGCGGCGGGCGAGTAACGCGACGGTGCGACTCTTGCTCGTGGCGCGCGCGCATGTGCACTTTCTCCCGCGCCCGGTGGGGCCTCCTTCTCGCTTTTCCGCTGTTTGGCTGCGGTAGCTCCGCGAAGACGGCGCCGTCCGATGTGCCAGCGGATGCCGGCGCCGAGACATCGGTGCCCGGGTCGGACGCGGGGATCGTCAAGGATGCGACGCCCGACTCACCGCCGCTGGACGAGGGACCGGCCGACGCTTCGACGCCCGTGGGCCCCGGCGTGCTCCTCTTCGCGGGCTACGGCGAGGCGCCGCTCGACGATACGTGGAACTGGGACGGCGCGCAGTGGACGCAGCTCGCGACGGCCGCGCCGGATGCGGGTCCGAGCGTACGCTCGGACCAGTCGATGATTGGTGTCGGTGACAGCGCCGGGAGCGTCCTGCTCTTCGGTGGCATGAGCCTCGGGCCGTATCTCGGCGACACTTGGGTGTGGAACGGCACCGCCGGTTGGAAGCAGCTCCGGGTGCAAGGTCCTTCGGCGCGCGAAGGGGCGGCGGCGGCGATGCTGAACGGGAAGGTCGTTCTCTACGGTGGCTCGAGCGCGTCGAACGGTTTCCTCGCCGACACGTGGGAGTGGGACGGCACCCAGTGGACGCAGCTCACCATCGCGGGCGCCACCCCGGGAGGGCGGTACGGACACTCGATGGCGACGCTCGCCAACCAGGTCGTGCTCTTCGGCAACGTCGGCGGGCCGACCGACACGTGGCTCTTCGACGGCACGGCGTGGACCAAGTCGGCGGCCTCCGGACCGACCGGCGATCCCGGCGGTCTGTCGGACTCACGCGGCTTCCAGACCATCGCGACCCTCGGCAATCGCGTGATCCTCTTCGGCGGCGAGCAGGACGCGAACCACATCCTCGGCGACACGTGGGCGTTCGACGGCACCGCGTGGACGCAGCTCACGCCCGCGCACGCACCGGCCGCGCGCTTCCACGCCGGCGCGACGACGTACGGAGGCAAGGTGGTCCTCTACGGCGGTGCAGGCGCCATCCCAAACGCGCCGCCCTTCTACGGCGACACGTGGACCTTCGACGGCACCGATTGGACGCAGGCGTCCTCGAGCGGTCCGTCGGAGCGCTACGGGTACGTCCTCGCCGCGCACTGACGGCGCGCCCCATCACGCGTAGAGATTCCTGACACGCAGCGGTCACCGCCCTCGACCTATCCTCGAGGTCATGCCGACCGAACCGAGAGCGAGCCGCCCGAACATGCCGGGCTACGGAATCGTGGGCGCCGACGAGGGCGACGGCCTGCTGCCCTGGAGCTGGGCGCGCGAGCGGTTGGCGAAGGCGCGCAACTACTTCCTCGCGACAACACGCCCGGGCGGGGCGCCGCACGTCATGCCCATCTGGGGGCTGTGGATCGACGACACCTTCCAGTTCTCGACCGGCAAGACGTCGCGCAAGGCGAAGAACCTCGCGGCAGAGCCCCGCTGCGTCGTCGTCCCCGAGGACGCGGAGCAAGCCGTGATCGTGGAAGGCATCGCGAGCGAGCTCGCAGGCAAGGGGACGCTCGCGGCCTTCTTCGCCGCTTACAAGACCAAGTACGACTACGACGTGTCCTCGATGGGTGAGCCGCTCTACGTCGTCCGGCCGACCGTCGTCTACGGGCAGATCGAGACGAGCTTCACCAAGTCCGCCACGCGCTGGACGTTCTGAAGGCACTGGTTCGCGAGATTGAGCGGGCGCAGCATCTTGCGATAGCGTGGTCGCCATGGCGCCGACCGATCTTCTCTCGGCCGGTTCTGTGTTCGCCGGACGCTTCCGCGTCGTCGAGCTCCTCGGTCAGGGAGAGATGGGCGCGACGTACGCGGTCGACCCACTCGGCGGGAGCGCGCGTTGCGCGCTCAAGGTGATGAGCCCTGCTCTCGCCAGGGGCCAGGCGTGGCGAGCGCGGTTCGCGACGGAGGCCATGCGCACCTCGACCGTGGCGAGCACACACGTGCTGCAGACGCTCGACGCCGGCATCGACTCCGCGACCGGTCGGCCGTGGTTCACGACCGAACTGCTGCGCAGCGAGGATCTCGCGACTCGCGTGTCACGCGACGGACCCCTGCCCTTCGCGGACGTGCGCCTCCTCGTCATCGCAGTCGGGGACGCGCTCGGCGAGGCTCACGCGCAGGGCCTCGTCCACTACGACCTCACTCCCGAGAACGTGCATCTCGCGCCAGGCTCGCCGTTCGCGGTCAGGTTGCGGGAGCTCGCCATCTCCCGGCTGGTCTCGGACGCGTGCGCGGCCGAGGGGGACCAGATCGGGACCGCCATCTGGATGCCCCCCGAGCAGTTCGAGCTCGGCCGCATGCTCTCGCCCGCCGCAAACTCGTGGTCGCTCGGGTTGCTCGCGTTCTTCGCAGCGGTCGGGGCCCCCTACTGGATGAACGCGTCGAATGAGTCGGGACCATCCAAGGAGCTGCTTCGCGAGATCCTGAGTGATCGTCTCGTCCCCGCGTCCGAGCGTGCGCGTGCGCTCGGTCGTGGGAGCGTGCTGCCCCGGCGGTTCGACGCGTGGTTCGCGCGCTGTCTGATGCGCGAACCGCGCGAGCGCTTCGACGACGCGCACGCCGCGTACTCCGCATTCCACCGGATCGACCGGCCGGACTCGGTGGCTCCGCCGCCAGCGGTCGTGCCTGCCGCTGCCGATGACACGTTTCCCGTTGCCGCCCTCACCTCTCAGGCCGCCGTTGCCGCGGTCGCAGCGCCGCCAGCCGTCAGTCCGACTCCTCCCGCCGCCGTGACCACTGTGGCAGCGTTCCCGCCGGTGCGCCGGGATGCCAAGCGGCGCGGCCGGGGATGGTTGCTTGTCGCGTTCGTCGCGGTGAGCGCTGCCTTCGGCTTCTGGCTCTGGAACGATGACAGCGCGCGCCAGGACGAACCGACTGCGCTGACGGCGCCCACGCCTGCTGCATCGCCTGCGCCTGCGCTTGCACCTTCGCCGGCGCTTCCTGCTGCATCGACCACTGGTGCGCCCAGTGCGTCGGCGGCCGCGCCGCCGGCAGCCGCATCGAGCGCGGTCGTCTTCGCCGAGGGCGCCCTCACGACCGATGCCGCCGATGAGCTCGCGGACTTCGACCTCGCCTCGGCGCTGAAGGCGCTCAACCGCGTCTACTACGGCGACTGCCACCCGGCTTCGCCCGGTGTCCTCGCGATCACCTTCGGTTCGAGCGGCCGGGTCAAGAAGGTCGCCGTCGTGCAGGGCGTCTACGACGACAAGACCGCTGGATGCATGTTCGCTCGCTTCGGGGTGGCCACGATGTCCCCGTTTCGCGGCATTCCGCAGACGGTGACCGCGAGCATCGTGGCGACGCCGTAACGAAGCTCGCGCTCAGCTCGCGGGCGGGTTCCCGCCCTCGATCTCGCTCTTGCGAGCCGTAGCCACGCTCCAAGGCTACCATGCGCGCCATGCGTCGAATCCTTCCCTTGCTCGTGCCGCTCGCCTCCACGATGGCTCTCTCCGGTTGCGCCGCGGAGCAGGGACAACCGCCGCCCCTGACGCCCGCGCAGCAGGCAGACATCGGGCAGCAGGTGCTCCAGCAGGTACATCAGGACATGCGCGCGTGGGAGTCGCTGTCCGTCGACGAGACGATGAAGGGCGTCCAGGACAGCCCCGACTTCGCGCTCGTGACCCCCGACGGCCACAGCTACGGCATCGCAGAGTTCCGCAAGCTGTGGTCGAGCATGGCCGCCAACGCGAGCAGTGAGAAGATCACCCCCCACGCCGAGCGGGTCATCGTCCTCGCGCCCGACGCCGCGCTCTACACGTCCGAAGCGACCTGGGAGGTCTTCGAGAAGGACGGGAGCGTGGAGCGCTACGACGTGGGCGCCGGCACGTACCTGTACCGCAAGGTCGGCGACCGCTGGCTGCTCGCCTACGAGCACGAATCGGCCGGCCAGCCGACGCACGTGCCGTCGCCGGGCGCCGCGAGCGCTCCACCCCCGCCGCCCAAGCGATCGATGGCCGAGATGCAGCAGGCCTATCTCGACGCATTCGTCGCCGACGTCCACGACCCGGCGAAGCTGGCCGCTCTCTACGCGCCGAACGCCACGATCCTCGCTGCAGGCTCTCCCGCCCAAGAGGGAACGGACGCGATTCGCCGCGCATATCAAGGCATGGTCGACACCTATCCGGACATGGCCCTCAAACCGGTTCGCACGTGGTCGAAGGGCAGCGTGCTCGTCGTCGAGGCGGTCGCCACCGGGACGGACAAAGCGAGCGCCAAGCCGGTCGGCATCGACTACCTCACCGTGCTCACGTTCGGCGACGACGGCCTGGTCGCGAACGCGCACTCGTACGTCGACGCCGTGACGCTGATGAAGCAGACGGGCGCCTACAAGGACAAGGTGCCGGGGAAGGCCGCCCTGCCCCTTCCCGCAGCCCCGCCCCAGGTCCACGCGGCGAGAGGAGACGCAACCGAGGACGCCAACGTCGCCAACGCGAAGGCGCTCGACCCACGGCTCAAGCAGCAGCTCCACGACAAGAAAGACCCGGGGTGGAAGAACACGACGCTCCTCGGCGTCGAGGACTTCACGATCGACGAGGGCGAATTCTCCTTCACCCAGAACAAGCGGACCGTCGCGGGCCACGGCGTCGAGATCGAACAGTGGAAGGACGGCAAGGTCGTCCAGTCGTGGAGCTGGGGGAACGAGATGGAGATCGACGCGCAGCTCGGCATCGGTCCGGCGGCGCCGAAGGCGGCTCAGCGCTAGGGCTACTCGATCGTCGCCATCCGTCGCGCATCCTCGCGCAGCAGCGCGAACCGCCGCGTCCCGACGGCCACGTGGGCCGCGAGCACGTCGCGATGCGTGTCGAGCCACCCCTGCCCCGCCGGATCGGGCGCAGCCCACGCGTGTTCACGGCGCCACTCGGGAAGCTGGGACCACTCCCGCGCGTCCGGCGTGAGGGCGACCATGGCGCTGGTGGGACTCATGCCTTCGCGTCGGAAACAGATGGCACGGCCGGTGCGCACCGCGTAGACGTCGACGGGCCCTCGCGGGCCCCACTCACCGAACGCCATGCGCACATAGTACGTCCGGCCCGCCGCGAGATGAGCCCGGAGGACCGGCACCGCTTCCTCGAGCGCGCCCCCGTTCGACTCCTCCTGCGGCGGGTCCCAGCCGACGATGGTGTACTCGCCGGCCGGAAGCGACGCGCGCAAGTTCGTACCGGCGGACACGTTGCCGACGAACCGCCCGTCGTCGGTCGCCAAGGTGTAGTAGCCACCCGGATCGCACGTCGAGTGCGGCCACACGAAGACGACGAGCGCCCGATCCGAGTCGGCCCCGGCTCCGTTCGACGGTTGCGTGAAGGGAGGCAGCGAGGCGGCACCGCAGGCGGCAGCGCCGAGGAGCAGGAGAACACGCACGCCCTCGATGCTACCCGTTCAGGGCGGCGCGTCGAACGTCGCGGACAGGCCCCGCCTCCGGCAGCGTGAACTGGAAGTCGCTGCCCTCTCCGACGTGTGTCGTCACCCAAATCCGACCGTGGTGCGACTCCACGATGCCCTTCGCGATGAACAGGCCCAGTCCCGTCCCGCGCGAGGCGTGCTCTCTCTTCTGCCAGTAGCGATCGAAGACGTGGGCAGCCGCTTCCTCCGGGATGCCCGGGCCCGTGTCGTGAACCGAGAAGAGCACCTCGCCAGGGTCGCCCGGGCGCGCCGAGATGATGACGGTACCCCCGGCCGGCGTGAACTTCACCGCGTTGCCGAGCAGATTCGAGAGCACCTGCCCGATCCGCCCGGCGTCGCAGAAGACGGGCGGCGTCTCCTCCGCGACCTCTGCGCGCAGCTGCAGGCCCGCCTCCGTGGCGACCGACGCGAACTCGTCCACCGCGTCGCCCACGAGCTTCTTCGGCTCCTGCGCTGCGGGCTCGAACGAGAGCTTGCCCTCCTGCACCTTCGCCGCGGTCAACAGGTCGCCGATCAGTCGTTCCATGCGGCTGGCGTTGCGCGCAAGGCGATCCACGTGCTTCCTCGCGCTCTCATTCGACCCGATCGTCCGCCGCAGAGCGATCGTCGCCATCGTCATGGCCGACAGGGGGTTGCGCAGGTCGTGCGACACGACGGAGAGCACGTCCTCGCGCGCCTGCGCTTCCTGCTGCACCGCGGCGACGAGGTGCGCGTTCTGGATCGCATTCGCCGAGAACTCGGCGAGGAGCTCGAGCGCGTGGGCGTCCTGCTCGGAGAACGCGTCGCCGCCGGGGCCCCGCGCCAGATACAGGTGACCGACCGCTTCGCCCTCGTGGCGCAGGGGAACGCCGAGGAGCGGCCCGATGGGCGGATGCCGCGGGGGCATACCTACGAAACGCCTGTCCTTCGACGCGTCCTCGACGCGGAGCGTGCGGCCCTCGACGATGACGGCACCGAGCAGACCGCGCGGGCGCGGCGCCCCGTACTTCTCCTCGAACGAAGGATCGATGCCGGTGTAGACGAACGGCGCGAAGGGACGCGACGGATCGGTCCCCATGCCGAGCGCGCCCATGTGCGCCCCGGCGACTTCGCGCGCGGCGTCCACGGTCGCCTGCATGATGTCTCTCACCGACCCGTTGCGCGCGAGCGTATCGGAGATGTGCAGAGCGGCGCCGGCCACCATGCGCAACCTGCGCGTCATCGCCTCGTCGGCATCGCGCGTCTTGCGGAGCGAGCGGGCGTGCTGGCGCGTCGCTTGAGCAGCCGCGGCCAGCATGCCGAAAGCGAGCACGCCCGCGATGGCGTCGAGCACGTACGACACGGCGCCGGTGCGGCGACGCGCCTGCATGATCTCCATCCCCAACCGGGCCCCCTGATCGGCATTGAAGGCGATGAGCTGTCCCAGTGCGACGTCGGCGCGACCCATGGCCACGGCGGCGGGGCCCATGCGCAGCTCGGCCGCGCGCTTGTCGTCGCCCGCCGCCACTGCGGCGATCGTCGCGTTGGCCTGGGCCTCCGCATCTCGCACCTCCCGCTGGACTGCCTCCGAGCGGGGCGGCTCGGTGGGAAAGAACGGCAGCGCCAGGTAAGCATCGAGATCCTCGTGCAGCCGTTTCTCGTGAATCTGGAGCTCCTGCTGCAACGAGGCGGCATGCGGTCCGTCGAACACGGATGTGGTGAGGATCTCGCCGATCCGGTGCAGCTCGGTTCGCGCGGACCCGAGATAGCGAATGCTCGGGTCGGCGTTACCCGCGATGTCCTGGGCCTGCTGGTCGATACTCGCGGCCAGGTGATGCGTGTAGATCGACGCCCCCACGAACGCGACCACGGCAGCGATGGTGTTGATGACGAGCCAAACGATGGGCTTCATTCGGGAGGCGCGGGTCATCCGAGAATCTATGGGCGCCAATCAGCTAACACCGTGCCCGAATCTGGCAAGGGTCCGCGTGACCGCCTTCTCGGCGACCGAATATGTAGGGTGCGCACCAAGCGCGACCGCAGTTGGTGCGCACCCCTGGAACCGCCTTGGCGCGACGTGTGACGGCCGAGCCTTTGCGACTCCGCGACTGCAGCGACGTATTGCATGCCGCGTGCGCGCGGACCGGCGGACCCTCGAGAGGCCGAGCTCGAGCCGGTCAGCGCTTCTCGACGCGGGCGGTCGTGAGGATTGTCCCTTCGCAACGCACCCACTGCACGTCGATCACGAACGGCCCCTCGGCGGCGGGAAGCCTCGACGTCACCACGGCGCTCCCATCGGGCCTCGGTGTCACGGCCACCTCGCGGAACGCCACGTACCGCTGCACGAACGGGTCGAGCGCCTTGTAGATCGCTTCCTTCGCCGAGAAGCGCAGGAGAACCTCGCGTGCGCGCTCGGCCGAGCTCAGCTTCGCGGCCTCCGCAAGCTCCTCGTCGGTGAGCACCTTCTTCGAGATGTCGAGCTTGCCGGGGGCGTCACGCTCGACGTCCACGCCTAGCTTCGCCCGCCCCTCGCGGGCGACGAGGGCGACGGCCATGTCCTCCTTGTGGCTGATCGACCCGGCCACTCCGGGAGGGAGGGCCGGCGCCCCACGGCCGTCGGCCAGCACGGGGGGCGCGTCGATGCCTTCTCGCACCAGCGCCTGGCGCAGGGCGACGCGTCCTCCCATCCACGTGCGCCGTCTCACGCCGCCCAGGGTGGCCGCGTAAGCCCGCTCTTCGGGCATCAGGGCCGCCTCGGCGAGCGCCTCGACCACGCCCGGCGCCTCAGGCAGCCTCACCCCCACGCAGCGGCCGTGCGTCAGCTCCAGGTCGAATGCGACATCGGGAAGCACACGCGGCATCGTGCCATGGCGCCTCGCGACGTGGTACGAGCGGCTCTGCATGGGCCAGGTCCACGCCGTCATCCTCGCCGGGGGCTCCGGCACCCGCTTCTGGCCGGCTTCCCGGCAAGCGCGCCCCAAGCAGCTCTTGCCGCTGGCGGGGCGTGCGGACGAGCCGCTCATCGCCGCGACCGTTCGGCGGTTGCATCCGCTCGTCACGCAGGACCGCGTGTGGATCGCCACGGGCGCACGCATCGCCGACGCTACGGCCGCGGTGCTCCCGGACGTCCCAAGGGGGCACATCCTCGTCGAGCCCGCTGCGCGCAATACCGCCGCGGCCATCGGCTGGGCTGCCGCGACCATCGCGCGCGCCGATGCCGACGCGATCGTTTGCGTCTTCCCCGCGGACCACTTCATCGCCGACGAGCCGGGTTTCCGCGCGGTGCTCGCGCGCGCCATCGCCGCGGCCGAGGCAGGGTGGATCACGACGATCGGCATCGTCCCGACGCGGCCCGAGACGGGCTACGGCTACATCGAAGTGGGCGCCCTCGTGTCGAACGGCGTGAACGCCGTCGCCCGGTTCGTCGAGAAGCCGGACCGGGAGCGAGCGGCCGGCTTCCTCGCGGGCGGAAAGCACCTGTGGAACGCAGGCATGTTCTTCTTCCGTGCCTCGGCGATGCGCGCGGCCATCGCGAAACACCTGCCGGCGCTCGCGGCGGGGCTCGATCGACTCGACGCGGCGGCGGCCCGCGGCGAAGAGGCCAAGGCGCTGGCCGAGGTCTTCCCTGCCCTGCCGTCGATCTCGATCGATCACGGCGTGCTCGAGAACGCCGAGAAGCTCGCGGTCGTCCCCGGCTCCTTCGGCTGGAACGACATCGGGAGCTGGGAGGTCGCCTGGGAGCTCGCGCCCAAGGACGCTGCTGGCAACGTCGCTCCCGAGGGCACCGTCACGGTGGACGCCTCGAACAACCTCGTGCGCGATCTCACGAGCACCACGGGCGCGAAGCGCTTTGCGCTCGTCGGCGTGAGCGACCTCGTGATCGTCGAGACGGACGATGCCGTGCTCGTCATCCCCCGCGAGCGCGCGCAGGACGTCCGCGCCGTGGTCGACGCGCTCCAGAAGCGCGGCGAGACGCAGCGCTACTGATAGACGCGCACGTAGTCGACGTACATCGTCGCGGGGAACGTGCCCGCGTTGGGCGGGCCGGGCCACGAGCCGCCGATGGCGAGATCGAAGATGATGTAGAAGCCGTGATCGAACGGCCACAACTGGCCGCTCGTGACGGTCTGCGGCGTGATCGTCTCGTACACGTGCCCGTCGACCGAGAACGCGATCGAGTCCTTCGACCAGTCGAGCGCGTAGAGGTGGTACCCGTCGGACAGATTGCCCGAGGCGAGCATGTAAGAGCCTCCGGTCGACGTGTTCTGGGTCGCGTCGGAGGTGTTGCCGCTGTGAATGGTGCCGTACGCGGTCTGCGGCATCGGCGAGACGACTTCGACGATGTCGATCTCGCCGCACGTCGGCCAGCCCTGGCCGTTCGTGTCGCCCATCAGCCAGAAGGCCGGCCACGTCCCGGCGCCGCTCGGGACCTTGATGCTGGCTTCCCAGTGGCCGTATGTCTGCTGGAACTTGCCCTTGGTGGTGATGGATCCGGAGACGATGCCTCCATCGGCCGCCTGCGTCGCCGTGATGACCAGATTGCCGTTCTGGACGACGTCGGCCGACGGCGTGTCGTCTTCCAGGCCCCAGCCCGGCCCTGATGCCGACTCGCCGATGCTCCAGTAGGCCCACTTGGCCGGATCGGGCGCGCTCGAGCTCTCGTTGAACTCGTCCGAGAAGGTGAGCACCCGGCCATCGCTGCCGGCATCGGCCGGAGCCGGCGCGTCGCTTCCCGATTCGGCGCTCCCCCCGCCCTCGTTCGAGGCGTCCTCTCCTGGAACGTCCGGGCTGACGTCGCGCATCGTGCTCGAGTCGCCGGACGACGCGTCGTCCTCCGATTCACCCGCGTTCCCGGACGAAGAAGAGCAGGCCCACGCGCCGGCGCCGAACGCCAAGGTCGATAGGACCCCGACGAATGCTCGGTAACTCATGGGCCCGTCGAGTTAGCCTACCTCATGCCGCAGGACATCAAAGCGCTGCTCGAGCGCAAGCTCATCACGCTGGGCGGAAACCCGATCACGGTCGAGTCGCTGCTCGCCGGCATCGCGATCGTGCTGATCACGATCGTCGTCGCAAACGCGCTCGCGTTCTCGGTGCGCCGCCTGCTCCGAAGGCGCGGCAGCCCGATGGGCGCGCAGTTCGCGATCGCCAAGATCGTCCGCTACGCCGTCCTCCTCCTCGGTTTCTTCGGCGGACTCGAGTCGATGGGGCTCCGCCTCAACTCCCTCCTCGCCGCCTCCGCGGTGCTGGCGGTGGGCATCGGCTTCGGCCTGCAGAACATCGCGCAGAACTTCATCAGCGGGATCATCCTGCTGGTCGAGCAGCCGGTGCGTCACGGCGACTTCGTGAAGGTCGGCGGAATCCTCGGGACAGTCGAGGACATCGGGCTGCGCGCGACGCACATCATCACGCGCGACGAGGTGACGATCATCGTGCCGAACAGCTCGCTCGTCAGCGAGGAGGTGGTCAACCACTCTCGGCCGACGACCAAGCTGCGCGTGCGCATCCCGGTGGGCGTCGCGTACGGCAGCGACATCGGGCGCACCAAGCAGGTGCTGCTCGAGGTGGCTCGCGCGAACGGCGACGTGCTCGAGAAGCCGGCGCCCGAGGTGCGCTTCGAGGACTTCGGCGACTCGGCGCTGTCGTTCGCTCTCTACCTGTGGATAGCGCACGCGCGCGACGATCTCAGCGTCAGCAGCGCGCTGCGCTTCGCGATAGAGAAGGCGTTCCGCGACGCGAACATCGAGATCCCCTTCCCGCAGCGCGACGTGCACATACGCACCGCCGCGCCGGGGACGAAGTCGCTCGATTGACGGGCTACTGGCCTCCCGTGCTCGAGTAGAGCAGCCAGCCCTTGTCGGCGCCGAGCCAGATGTCGTTGTCGTCGAGCGCGAAGCCGGCGTGCAGGGTGCCCGAGGGGTAGCGGTAGGCCCCCGCGGTCTGCACATTGGCATTGGCTGCGGTGACCGCGGTGTTCGAGAGGTTGCCGAATGCGTTGCGGAGCTTCTGGCTCTGGTTGGTCCAGGTCGCCCCGCCGTCGTTGCTGCGCCACAGCGCCGGGCCGTTCTGGTCGTCGCCGGCGAGCCACATCACGCCGTTCGGAGAGGTGAAGCCGAACATGAGGTCCATCGAGCCGGCATGCTGCGGGAGCGCCGTCTTCTCCCACGTCGCGCCGCCGTCGGCCGTGCGGTACAGCCAGTAACCTCCGGGCTGCACGTTCGAGTTCGCAAACGCAGAGATGCCGTGCTTGTCGTCGTTGGCGAAGAGGATGACCACCATCTGGTTCACCGACGGCGGCGCGCCCGGGAACTTCACGACGGTGTACAGCTTCCCGCCGTCGGTGGACCGGCAGACGCCCGTGGGCCGCGCCTCGCCGAACTGATCGAACCCGCCGTAGTTGTAGACGATGGTGTGCCCGTCGTGGCTCATGAATGCGACGGGCCCGGTCGCCGGCGCGCCCGTGGCGAAGTAGCCGGCCTGCGTTTCCATCTGACAGCCGTTGCTGGGGAAGGGATTCGGATTCATGCCGCCGCCCAATGCCACGTGCTCGTCCAGCGCGACGAAGGGCTGGGCGCCATCGGCGACGTCCACGTGCCGCCGAGGGCGTCGAGCTCGCGCCACGTGCCGTCGTTGCCGCGGGAGAGCGCGAGCGGCGGGCCGAAGTTCCAGCCCTGCTGCGCCAGTGAGCCGTAGAAGCGCGAGCGGGTGAAGGTGTGGCCCTGGTCCGCGCTGACGATGAAGTCGAGCCGCTTGGGTGGTCCGTTCAAGCTGATCGCGGCGAGGCCGGCGGCGGTGGGCCACAGGGCGGTGAAGACGTCGTTGCCACCGCCGGCCGCGGTGTGCAGGCCGTTGACCGCGACGGTGTCAGCTTGCAGGGGCCCGCTCATGTGCTCCACCGAGCCGGCGGCGATGCGTGCGTTGCTGTCGGGCCCGATCGAGACGTCGCCGTTCGTGAGGCTGGAGAACCAGATGGCATTGACGACGCCCATCGCGTTGTACCCCTCCTGCGCGTTCGGTCCGTTGATCAGCGTGGTCGTCGAGATCGATCACGTGCCGTTGGTGTACGGCGGTGCGCTCTGCGCGACGCTGCACGAAGCCGCGCGAGACGATGCGCCAATCTGCCCGCCCGCAGCGCTCGGCCCCGACCTTGCTCGGGGACTCCCCTCCAGCCTGGAGGGAAAAGCGATGCATCTTGTAGCGAGAATGGCAGTGGGTCTGGCGTGCGTGGGTGCGCTCGTCGGCGGGGCCTCGTGCAAGCCCGCGAGTGGCGACAGCGGCTGCGCAGCGCCTGCGGCATCCGGATCGTCGCCCGCATCGGCCACGGCGGCTGCTTCCGCGAGCGCAGCGCCGTCCGCGGCAGCCGGCCAGACCGCGGCCGCCGCCCCCAGTGCGCCCCCCGTCTTCGTGAGCGGGCAGACCTGGACGGGCAGCTTCCACTGTGTGCGGGGCCAGTTCCAGATGCGCCTCCAGATCACCCGCAACGAGCCGGACGTCGGCGGCGTGCTCGAGTTCACGTCGCCGCAGGGCATCTCGGGCGCGTACGCGGTGAACGGCGTGTACAGCGCGAGCGCGCACCATCTGCACCTCGCACCCGGCAACTGGATCCATCAGCAGGCGCCCGGATGGGACACGATGCCGCTCGACGGCGAGACGACCGCGGACGGTCACGGTTTCTCCGGCGTCGTGCAATCGTCGCGGTGCTCGGGGTTCAGCGCGCGGCGCTGATTCGAACCGGACCGCGCCCTCAGCGCGCCTTGTACCGCCGCCCGTTGCGCGGTGCGCTCCCGGCCTTCGCGGTGCCGCGCTTGCTGACGGCGCCGCTCTTGCGCTTGCCGCCGGCATACGGGTCGAACGCCGTCGTCCCGCCGTTGGCGTTCGCCGCAGAGCCATCTCCGTCGCCTGCCATCGCCTGCAGCTTCTTGAGCTCGTCGCGCAGGCGCGCGGCCTTCTCGAACTCGAGGTTCTCGGCGGCGGTGAACATCTCGAGCCGCATCGCTGCGATGCGCTCCTGGATGTCGTTCGCCCCGGCGGCGGCCGCGCCGGCCCGCTCGCCCTTCGGCAGCTTCGGGACGTTGAGATAGTCGATCGTCCCGCTCGCCGGGTTCACGTTCATGATCGCGCGAACGACCGTCTGCGGCACGATCCCATGATCGAGGTTGTACTGGGCTTGCACCGCGCGACGGCGATTCGTCTCCTCCATCGCGTTCTTCATCGCCGGCGTCACGCTGTCGGCGTACATGATGACGCGCCCGTTCACGTTGCGCGCCGCGCGCCCGATGGTCTGGATGAGCGAGCGCGGACTGCGCAGGAACCCCTCCTTGTCGGCGTCGAAGATGGCGACGAGCGACACCTCGGGCAGGTCGAGCCCCTCGCGCAGCAGGTTGATGCCCACGAGCACGTCGAACTCGCCGAGCCTGAGGTCGCGCAGGATGTCGATGCGCTCGAGCGTGTCGATGTCCGAGTGCAGGTAGCGCACGCGCACGCCGAGCTCTCGGTAGTAATCCGTGAGGTCCTCGGCCATGCGCTTGGTGAGCGTCGTCACGAGCACGCGCTCGTTCTTCTTGCAGCGGTCGCGGATCTCGCCGAGCAGGTCATCGACCTGACCCGATACGGGGCGCACCTCGACCTCGGGGTCGGTCAGGCCCGTCGGCCGGATCAGCTGCTCGACGACCACGCCACTGGCCTGCCCGAGCTCGTACTCGCCCGGCGTGGCCGACACGTAGATGGCGTGCCGCACGTGCTGCTCCCACTCGTCGAACTTGAGCGGCCGGTTGTCGAGCGCGCTCGGCAGACGGAACCCGTACTCGACCAGCGTCTCCTTGCGCGCGCGGTCGCCGCGGTACATTGCCTGGAGCTGCGGCACCGTCTGGTGCGACTCGTCGATGACCATCAGGAAGTCCGGCGGGAAGTAATCGATGAGCGTCGGCGGCGCCTCGCCTGCCTTCCGGCCGCTCAGGTGCCTCGAGTAGTTCTCGATGCCCGAGCAGAAGCCCATCTGCTCCATCATCTCGAGGTCGTAGAGCGTGCGCTGCTCGAGGCGCTGCTTCTCGAGGAAGCG
>DASVWO010000212.1:0-6653 GCA_036393165.1 Polyangiaceae bacterium
AGGCGCACGAGCGCGGTGCGCAGCCCGTCGATGCGTCCGGCCGCATCGGTGGCGATCTCCCGCGTCAGCTCGTCGAACGCCGGCAGCGCCGACGCCGGGTCGGCCTCCACCGACATGGAGAAGCGCGCGAACCGCCGCAGCACGTGCACCAGGTCCGGGTCCATCGACGCCTCGGCGAGCGTCGAGAGGTCCCCCGGATCGCTCACGACGCGCGCCACGAGCAGCAGCGCGTCCACGACGTCGAGGGCGCCCACGCGCACGAGCGCGTCGAGCGCTCGCGCGAGCGCCGCGATCACCGTGCGCCGCACGCTGGACGGCGGGCCGTTCTCGAAGCGGTCGAGCAGCGCGCGTGCGATGCGCGTCCAGCGCTTGCGCAGGCGGGCGGCCCGCTGCGCGTCGGTCTCCTCGTCGCCGATGTCGCCGTCGACCAGGTGCAGCAGGGCGCGCAGCCGGCGCAGCGTGAGCGTCGGGTGCTTCGGGGCCACCGGCGCTCCACCGCGGGCCGCAGCCGGAAGCGGCGCCGCCTCGCGCGCGAGGATCCACTCGCCCAGCCGATCGCGCAGCGGGTCGAGCGTGTCGCTCACCGTGCGCGCCACGTCACTCCCGCCGAGCGCGAGCAGCGAGGAGAGCACGTCGCGCTCGAGCAAGCTGATGTCCAGGTCCCGGAGCACCACGAGCGCCGTCCGGCGCGCCGTCATCCCGAACTTGCCCTCGTGGGCTTCCTCCTCCGGCGTCACCGCGTCCAGCGCGTAGAGCGAGCCCTGCGCCGCGGCCAGCGCGTCGCGCGCGAAGCCGTACGCCTCCTTGGCGCCCGACGACGCGAACGCCGCGAGGGCGCGGGCGATCTGGTCGCGCAGCGGCTCGTCGTCGCCCGGAGTGTGCGCGAGGTCGCGCGCGACGTCCTGCAGGAGCGACTCGGCGCCGTCGTCCCCGCCGCGCGTGCGCTTGTGGAGCAGATCGAGCGCCGCCGAAGCCGCCGCGTCGACCAGCGGCGATTCTCCGAGCTCGGCGCACAGCTCCACGACCGCCTCGCCGATCTCGGCCTGCGCGTCGTTCATCACGAGCTCGAGCAGCTCGGCGGCCGCGTCCCGGTCGGCCTCCGCCGCGCGCGCCAGGCCCCACACGAAGGCGGAGCACGCGCCCGGATCGCGCTCGAGCAGGCCGTCCTTGAGCGCACGCCGTGCGAGCGCCAGCGCCGCCTCCGGCGCCACGGCCGCGTGCGCCGCGACCGACGTCGCCGCGCGCCGCCACTCGGTCGGCGAGAGCTCCGGCGACAGCGCATCGGTCATCGCCTTGGCCATGGCCGGATCCCACGGCGCGAGCAGCCCCCGGGCCGTGGCCACGTGCCGCCACACGAGCGACTCGCGGTCCGCGAGCAGTCGCTGCCACGCCTGCGACACTGCGTCCGACCGGAAGACACGCAGCCCGTGGTCGTCGCCGTAGGACGCGCGCCTCGCCGCCTCGCGCGCGGCCCGCTCGATGAGCCGCGCCGCGAGCCGTCGCGAGGCGAGCGATCCGGTCGAGGGCACGCCGATCCACTCGCGCGCCAGCTCGCGCCGCGCCGCGATCGCGAACGCGAGCGGACCGTCCGAGACGCCGAGCGAGATGGGGAGCTCGGTCACGAGCGCCACGCGCGCGCGCACCGGGGCGCTCCCGAGCCCCTTGCCGGCGCCCAGGGCCATGCGCCACGCGATGGCCACGAACGTCGCCGCGTCCGCCGCGTTGAGCCGCGCGAGGACGCGCCTCCCGAGCTCGCGCTGCTCGCCGCCCAGCGGCAACGCCGACGCGAGCTCGTAGAGCGCCGCCCCCGCCGCCGCCGGTGCGAGCCAGTCCAGATCGTCCACGAGCCCCGAGATGAGCGCGGCGCGCACGCCGAGCACGAGGCCCTCGGGGTGCAGGCCCTCCAGGGGCCGCGGCCCGTCCTCGGCGACCGCGCGCGCGAGGGTCGCCATCGACTGCCGCCACGCGGCGCGACGCTCCGCGGCACCCGGTATCTTGTGCAGCTCGAGGAGGGTGCTCGCGTAGAGCGTTGCGTCGCGCACGTTCGGCTCCAGGCTAGCGCCGTCGAGCACGCCAGCGCGTGACAATCGTCAGGCCACGCGCCGCTCGAGCTGCAGTCGCCCTCGCCTGGTCCGCCGCCTGCACATCGGGCGGGCATGAAGGGACGCATATTCCGTCTTGCAGCACTTCTCGCGTTTGCCGCTTCGTCGTCCTCGCTCGTCTTCGTGCTCGCCGCGTGCGGCGGCACAGACGGCGGCTCTGCCGCTGGGTCGCAGCTCGGGTCACAGTCGCAGCGCACCGTGCGCTCCGACGTGACGTGCCCGGACATCGTGCTGTGCATCCTGGGCACGCACTGGGACACGTCCGTCTGCCGCTGCGTCCCGAACGAGGACGATGCGGGCACCGTGGCGGATTCGGCCGACGAGGCCGCCGCCGACGCGGGCTCCGTCACTCCCGAAGCGGGCAGCGATGCCGGTGATGAGGACGAGGCGTCGTCCTGCCCCGGGCACTGAGTCGCGTCAGCCGTCGACGTGCGTGCGTGCCCCGCCCTGCTTGCGCGCCTCGCGCAGGGCGAGGCCCGCGCGCTTCACGATCTCGCCCGAGGACTCCGCCGAGGGCGGGACCCAGAGCGCCGCGCCGATCGAGAGCGACACCTTGCGCTCCGCCGCGAGGACCGCCTCCTTGTTCATGGCGTTCGTGATCCGCTCGCCCACCGTGCGCGCCGCGATGGCGTCCGCACCGGGCAGCAGCACGGCGAACTCGTCGTCCTCGAAGCGGGCGAGCACGTCGTACTCGCGCAGGCACTTCTTGAGGCGCGTGGCGACCTGCTCGAGCACCTGGTCGCCGATGGGCACGCCGAACTCGTCGTTGATGGTGCCCATCCCGTCGATGTCCAGGCGCATGACGGCATAGCTGTCCCACGCGCGCGTGCTCCGCCCGTGCTCGCGCTCGAGCTCCTCGCGGAAGCGGCGCTGGTTGAGGAGGCCCGTGATGGTGTCGAACGGCGTCAGCTCGGCGATGCGCGCCTGGAGCTGCCGCGTCGCCCGCTCCGCCGCGCGCTCGCGCGTCACGTCTCGCACGAAGACGACGCGGCCCGGCGGCTTGCCGTCGCGCGAGATGGGGACGCCCTTGCACAGCACGGTGCGCGGGCGGGGCCGGCGCACGTCCACGTCGGCCACCACCTTGGGCACGCCGAGCGGCGCGTCGGCGCCGACGGCCTGGAGGAACGACTCCGGCTCCTCGCACGCCTTCGCGAACGCCGAGAGCACCTCGGCGCGCGTCTTGCCGACGTGCGCGGCGGGCTCCACGCCGAAGAGCTCTCCCGCGCGGCGACCGATCATGCGGCATCGACCGTCGCCGTCGAAGACGATGAGCCCCTCGTCGGCCGCCTCGAGCACTGCGAGGAAGGCGGCCTGCAGGAATGCTCCCCAGTCCGGATCTTCGGCGTGCATCCGCGCCATCCTAGCCTATCCTTCGGCGCGGCATGGCCCGCTTCGCTCTCTCCCCCCGGCACCGGACCATGGTCCGGGCCATCGCGGGGGCGATGTTCGAGCACGAGGGGGGGCCCAGCGAGGCGCAGCTCGATGCGGTCGTCGCAGCGTACGAGGCGCACGTGGGGGCGACGAGCATGCAGCTCAGGCCGGTCCTCCTCTTCTCGCTCGACTTCATGCGGTGGCTGCCGGTGCTGCTCTTCGTGGCGATGCGGCCGTTCGATGACCTTCCCGTCGAGGGGCGCGTGCGGATGCTCGAGCGGATGGAGAGGTCGCGGCTCCTGCCGCTCGTGCTCTCATTCGTCGCGTACAAGACGCTGCTCACGATGATCTTCTTCGAGCTGCCGGAGGAGCTGCGCGCGATGGGTTACCCGGGTCTCGAGAGGAAGCGGTGGCTGAGACAAGCGGCCTAGCCCCCGCGGGCGTCGAGGTGGTGCACGGGCGCGAGGTGCGCGCGCGGCTGTCGCTCCGCGCCGACGTGGTCATCGTCGGCTCGGGCGCAGGCGGGGCCGTCGTCGCGCGCGAGATGGCGCGCGCCGGACACTCGGTGGTGGTGCTCGAGGAGGGGCCGTTCGTGGCGCCGGGCGAGTACGGCAAGCTGCCGCCGATGGGCATGTTCCGGAGGTGCGCGCGCGAGGCGGGGCTCTCGGCGGTCGTGGGGCTGGGGGGCTCGCCCTTCATCTCGCTGCTCATGGGCCGGTGCGTCGGCGGGTCCAGCGTGCTCACAGGAGGCGTCTGCTTCCGCATCCCCGACGAGGTGCTGCACGAGTGGTCGGGCCGGCTTGGCCTCACGTCGATGACGCCCGAGGGGCTCGATCCGCACTTCGGCGTCGTCGAGCGCGTGGCGCACGTCGAGACGGTGCCCGAGTCGATGCGCTCGCGCGGCATCGACCGGTTCGTCGAGGGAGCGGGGAAGCTCGGGATCCCCATGAAGTCCCTGCGCCGGAACACGCGCGGGTGCCGGGGGGCCTCGCGCTGCAACTTCGGCTGTCCGCACGGCGCGAAGATGAGCGTCGACGTCTCCTTCCTCCCCGAGGCGAGCGCGCGTGGGGCGATGGTCGTGAGCGACGCGCTCGTCGAGCGCATCGACGTGACCTCGGGGGTCGCGCGCGGCGTGCGCGGGCGGCTCCTCGGAGAGGACGGCGCGCGGGTGCCCTTCGAGGTGCGCGCGCGGGTCGTCGTCGTGGCGTGCGGGTCGCTGCACACGCCGCTGCTGCTGCGCGCGAGCGGCGTCGACTCGCGGCACGTCGGCCGGCACCTCACGCTGCATCCGGCTGTGCGCGTGAGTGCCCTGTTCGACGAGGTGCTCGAGGGATGGGACGGCGCGATGCAGCCCGTCTTCAGCGACCACTTCGCGCACGAGGGCGTCACCCTCGTCGGCGTGTACCCGCCCGTGAGCGTCCTGGCGGCGGGCTTCCCCGGTGTCGGCCGCAAGCACCGCGCGCTCGTGCATCGGACGCCGAACATGGCGGTCTTCGGCGGCATGATTCACGACGAGGGCGGTGGGCGCGTGCACCGCGTGCTCGGGCGCGAGCCGCTCGTCACTTACCGCATGGCGCGCGAGGACCGCCCGCGGCTCGTGCGCTTGATCGAGATTCTGGGGAAGATGGCCTTCGCCGCCGGCGCGCGCGAGGTGGCGATGCCCGTCTTCGGGATCGAGACGATGAAGAGCGTGAAGGAGGTGGAGGAATTCGCGGCGCGGCCGCCCCCGATGCGCCGGATCGAGTGCACGGCGTTCCATCCGTTGGGGTCGGCCAAGATGAGCACCGACCCGCGCGCCGGGGTGGTGCGCGAGACCGGCGAGACGTGGCAGGTCGATAATCTGTTCGTCGCCGACGGGAGCGTGCTGCCGACGAGCATCGGGGTGAACTCGCAGCTTCCGATCATGGCGGTGGCGCACAAGATCGCGAGCGGCATCGCGGCGGACTGGGAGCGGCTCGCGCGGCGCGCGGCGTAGTACCGGATTCGGATTCGGACTCGGACTCGGATTCGGATTCGGTCACGGACTCGGACTCGGATACCGACTCGGAGTCGGTGCCGGCGTCGGGCGGACGGCTTGATTGCATGCCTGGCGCGGAAGAAGCGCGCCGCCCTCCGCGAGACGTGTTGGTGCCGCCAACTTCGGGCGTAGATGGGATGAACCGGCGGGCGGTTGAACAAGCGACCGCCCTCCCGCCGATGGCCGAAGCTGTCGGCACCCCCACGTGGTCAGAGCCACAGGTATTGGGGGCCCAAGGGAGGACGGTCATGCGCAGCGTAGGACTCGACCTGGGGGCACGCCACATCGCGTACTGCGAGGTGAGCGACGGCCAGGTCGTCGAGCGAGCGGCGGTGCAACGATTCGAGGAGCTAACGACGCGTATCGGTCCGGGCACGGAGCGGGCACGCGTTGGCTTTGAGGCGTCGCGGGAAGCGTGGCACGTGCACGACCAGCTGCGCAGCTGGGGTCATGAGCCAGTGGTGGTGGACACGACGAGACTGAAGTTGATCGGTGTAGGGCAGCACAATCGCAAGAATGACGCGCTGGACGCCGAATGCATCGCGATGGCGGTCTACGAGGGTCGTGTGCCCGAGGCGCACGTGCTCAGCCCCGAGCGACGAGAGCTTCGGAAGAAGCTGAGCGTGCGGCACGCGCTGGTCGAGACGCGGGCTCAGTACATCACGACAATCCGAGGCTTGCTGCGCGCCGAGGGCGTAGCGCTACCGCCGTGCGCGACGCACAACTTCGTCGATCGTCTCGAGGTTGTAGACCTGCCCAAGTACGGGCGGCTGCTGATTGCACCGCTCGAAGGTGCGTTGAGGGCAATCGACGAGCAGCTGGCCCACGTGGACGACGAGCTCGAGGCGCTGGCCAAGCACGATCCGCTCGTGCAGCTGTGCGCGACGGCTCCCGGCGTGGGCCTCATCGTGGCGGCGACCTTCATCTCGGTGCTCGATGATCCGAAACGCTTTCGCAACGGTCACGCAGTCAGCGCGTATCTGGGCCTGGTGCCGTCTGAAGCGACCACCGGTGGGCCCGACAAGCGGCGGCTGGGCTCCATCACCCGACAGGGAAACCCGCATGCACGAGCGATGCTCGTGCAGGCGGCGTGGGCGGTGCTCCGAGGCCGCCGTCGCGGTGTCGACAACCCGCTCCAGACCTGGGGCCTTCGCTTGGCCAAG
>DASVWO010000213.1:0-19209 GCA_036393165.1 Polyangiaceae bacterium
CCTCGGCGTCGCCGCGAAGCTCGGCGCGGAGGTCACCCTCGTGTCGCCTTGGGCGGACGGCTCGCCGCAACGGGCGGCGGCGATGATCGCGTACGCGAACGGGGAGCCGGGATCGACGGTGGCGCTCGGCCTGGACGGCGATGGGAAGGACTGGGGAACGGCCGGCGACTGGGCGAAGAAGCGCGTCGCGGACGGGCACCCTGCCCCCTGGGGCGTCGCGATGCTCGAGGTGGGCAACGAGCCGTATCTGGATCTCGCCGTGGGTCCGCAGGAGTCTTGCGGTCGTCCGGGCCCGTTCAAGCAGGACGAGCGCTGGGTCGCCGGCGCGTGGGTGCCGACGACGGCAGCCGATTACGCCGCGCAGCTCGTTGCCACGGCCGCCCTCGTTCGCGCGGTCGACCCGCACATCGTGATCGGCGCGCCCGCGTACTCCAGCTACGACGGCACGAGCAACGCCGCCATGGAGCCGGGCGACGTGGACCGTACGCGCTCGGGCGACCCGTGGGACGAGCGTCTCGTCGCGTCGGCACGCGACGCGTTCGATGTGTTCGTGCTGCACCCGTACGACCTCGGCCTCGGCCACACCGCGGTGAATCTCGGCGCGCGGCTCCAGAAGACGATCGCCGACCTCGCCGCGCTCGCGCCCGACAAGGGGTTCGCCATCACCGAGTTCGGCGCGCTGCGCGGTGGCAACACCCTGATGAACGTGGTGCTGTCGGCGGACGTCGTCCGCGTCGCCATCGCTGCGAGCGCCAGGATGGTCTTGCGGCACGTGCTCATCGAGGACACGGCCGACGAGCCTTTCGCGAGCGCCGCGACCATCCTCGGCCCCGAGCACGACACGACCCCGGGCTACGCGCTGATGCAAGTGCTCGCGACGACGTTCTCGGGACACGCCGTCCCCACGCCCGAGGTTGCGCCGGGCATCGAGGCCATGGCCTCGCGCACGAGCGACGGCTCGGTGGCGGTGCTCCTGCTCGATCGGCGTCTCGACGCCAGCGCCGGCGCGACGAACGTCTCCGTCGCGCTTCCCGACGGAAGCTTCCACGGCACGGTGCACATCCTGTCGGGCGACTCGCTCGATGCCACGAGTGTCACGCGCACCGATGGAGCCGTGACGGCACGGGGGGCCCTGAGTCTCTCGCTTCCACCCAATGGGGTCGCCGTGGCGGCGCTGATCCGTTGATCAGGTCGTCCACGCTCGAGCTCGGGTGGCGGAGACGCCCGCGCCGAGGGACACTCTCCCTCCGTGGACCTCGACGCCAACGCCATCCTGGCTTCGATCATGATCGGTACCGTCGGTCTCGGAGTCTTCATCTACGGCAAACGGCAGAGCCGCCTGCCCCAGATGATCGCGGGGGTCGTGCTCATGGCGTATCCGTACTTCGTCAGCAACGTGCTGCTGATGGCCGGGATCGCGATGGGACTCCTGGCCGCGCTGTGGCTGGTCGTGCGCCTGGGCTGGTGATTCAGCGGCGCTGCTTCGTCCCGGTCGAGCGCGGTCGCGCCTTGGCGTCAGAGCCCTGCTCGAACCAGTCGAACCAGTGGTGAGCGAGCGCGAGCCTCTCGTAGTCGACCGTGTAGAAGCGCGTCAGCCCGCGCTTCTCGTGCGTGAGCAGGCCCGCCTCCTCGAGCAGCCTGAGGTGGCGGCTGATCGTCGGCCACGCGTACTCGAAGCGCCCTGCGATCTCACCCGCGCTCATTCCGCCGCGGATGTGCACAGTCAGCAGGATCTGTCTTCTGGACGCGTGGGCGAGCGCCGTGAAGACGACTTCCAGCGCCTCGAGCTTCTCGCGAGCGTCCATCGACCCGGGACGAACTACAGCGACTGCGGCTCGAGGTACAGGATGTCCATTCCCTCCAGGATCGGGCCCATCGGCTCCCAGATCTTCATGACCTCGGGCGTCTGGTGCGCGACGTCCGACGAACGGTCCTCCTTCCACGTGAACATCTCGATCCACGTGCTGCCGTCGAAGTTGGAGCGAATGTTCTCGCCGCGCCAGATGCGCGCGGGCTCCTGCGTGACCAGGCCGAGACGCTGAAGCGTGGGCCAGTGCTGTGCGAGCAACTCGCGGAACTGGCCGTCCTTGCCCTTCTTCACCCGGTAGACGACCAGATTGATGCGCGGAGAGATCGTGGACTTCCGTGAATCGACGCTCATGGGACACCTCCTCGTGCGCGCGCGGTGTCGTGCGCGCGAGCGACTACTTAGCCGATAGGCTAAACGGTGCAAGGACTATTTAGCGCGTAGGCTAAGCAGGGTCTCTCGACGGGGTGACCACGCGGACCAAGCGATAGCGCCCGGAATCGCGACGGCCCCGAGCATCACCATGGACCCATCGTACGAGTGCGAAAAGTCGATCCACCGGCCGACGAGCGGGTTGAGAGCGACGTAGACGAGCGACTGTGCGGCCGCCGTGAGGCCGCCGGCTGCCGAGACGCGCGCCGGGTCGATGCGCGCCATCATGTCCGCCGTGAGGAGCGTGTACAGGCCGCCCCCTCCAGCCCCCGAGAGACCCACGAGCAGCACCGCGGGCCATGTCCCCTCCACGTGCGGCACCAGGACCAGCGCCGCCTCCATCGCCGCCGCCGCGAGGACGAGGTCGACGTGCGACCGCCGATGCCCGGGCAACGCGCGCCGCTCCATGCGGCTCGCCGCGATGCCGAACCCCACCATGCCGACGTCCGTCATGAGGGGTGGCAGCCAGAGGTATCGCGGCAGCATCGGCTTGGGCACGCCCCGGCCCAGCTCGAAGTACTGCGGCATCCAGATGTACATGAACATCAGCGCCGGAGCCGACGCGAGCACCAGGATGATCGCGCGATGCACGGCGGGATCGCTCAGCAGGCCGCGCGGCTTCGCGACCGGCGCTTCTCCGGCCGTCGCGAGCACGGCGCGCAGGTCCTTCGGAGCCGTCACGAAAAGCCACGCCGGCAGCCACACCATGCCCACCGCCGACGCGATGAGGAACGCGGTCCGCCAGCCGAACGCCACGTCGAGCGAGATGGCGAGCGGCGCCGCGATCGCCGCCCCCAGGGAGCTGCCCGTGAAGAGCAAGCCGAACGCCGCCGATCGATCGCCCTCCGGGAGCGCGCGCTTCACGGCCTGCGCGGCTGCGGGGAACGACGGTGACTCCGCAAGGCCCAGCACGATGCGCAGGACGAACAGGGCCGCGAATGTCGGCACGAGCGCGTGAACGGCAGACACGACCGACCACGTGACAATCGCCGCCACGAGCCCCCGGCGCGCCCCGACCTTGTCCACCAGCATCCCCGCGAGCGGCGCCCCGACGAGGTACGCCATCGAGAACGCCGCCGCGAGGAGGCCGTACTGCGCCGCGTCCATCGACAGCGCCTTGCGCACGCTCGCCGCGATCGCAGCCATCACCTGCCGGTCGACGTAGCTCACGCTCATCGCAAGCGTCGCGAACACCGCAACGAGCCACGCACGACCTCGCGACAGCGGCGCCGGCGTCATCTTTCGCCGCCGCACCCTACCAGCGCGCCGACGAATCAGCGATACGCGTCGTGCTCCACCGGCGCGGCGCACGCTCGCGCTACGACTGCGCAAGCTTCGTCCAGCGTCGACGGCCGCGTCTCTTCCCCGAGCCACGTCAGCGACACTTCGCCGTCGAGCATCTGGAGCACGATGCCCATCTTGAACGTCGACGAGAGGAGCCCCTGGAGCGCCCGGCGCAGCGCCGGCGGCAAGAGGCGACACGCCGCGTCGCCGCTCGAGGCCCGCACGCGCAGCGCGTGGTCGAAGTACGCGTCGCCGAGCGTCATCGGCTCGAGCGCGTGCACCCACGGTCCCTGCACGAGACGCGTGTCGCTCGACACGACGACGCGCGCAGGCACGGGCGCCGACGCGCTGCCCCACACCCGCGTGCACGGGCGCGGCGAGCCGCCGACGGTCAACGTGCACGCTTCGATGATCACGTCGACGTCGCCCACGCGCCCCTCGATGCGCGGCGAGCGCGCGTGCGGCCGCTCGCCCGTCGCCGGCCGGAAGTGGAACTTCTTGCTCCACGCGTAGCGCTCCCACTGATCCTCGAGGTCCCGGCAGCGCCCCCCGCGCGAGGACCAGAAGACGAGGCTCGTGATGGCCCCCGTTCCGAGGGCGGCCCAACAGACGGCGAGGAAGAAGAGCAGCACGATCTCCATCGGGCCGATGACCTCCTCTTAACTATGGGCCGGCGGCGGCCGACCGGCAGTGGTATGTGAGCCGTATGATCGGGACGAGGGTCACGCTGCGCCTCCGCATGAGCGCGCACGACGCGCACTACGCGGGGGAGCTGGTGGACGGGGCGAGGATGCTCGCGCTGTTCGGGGACCTGGCGACCGAGCTGCTCATCCGGCTCGACGGCGACGAGGGCCTTTTCCGGGCATACGACTCGGTCGAGTTCCTGGCTCCGGTCTTCGCCGGAGACTACATCGAGGCGACGGCCGAGCTCGCCGCCATCGGCAACACGAGCCGGCGGATCCGCTTCGAGGCGCGCAAGGTCATCGCCAACCTGCGCGCACACGGCATGGCCGCGAGCGCCGCGGAGGTCATCGCCGATCCGGTCGTCGTCGCCCGGGCCGAGGGCACGTGCGTCGTGCCCAAGGACCTGCAGCGCAAGCCGCGCGAGCTCTACATGCCGGGACTGCCCCCGGGGCCAGTGCCGGGCAACGAAGCGATCGTGACGCCGCCGGGCGGCGACGACGTGATCCTCACGGCCGCCATCGTGGGTGCGGAGCTCACCCGGGCGCAGACGCCGCACCTTCCCATCTCGCCGCGCGAGGTGGCCGATGAAGCGGCGCGCTGCCGCGAGGCGGGCGCTGCGGTCATCCACCTGCACGTGCGCAACGAGAACGGGTCGAACACGCAGGCGTCCGAGCGCTTCGCCGAGGTCATCGATGCCATCCGCAAGAAGTGCGACTGCGTCATCCAGCCCTCCACCGGCGGCGCCGTCGGCATGTCGATCGACGAGCGGAGCGGACCGCTCGCGTGCAAGCCGGAGATGGCGACGCTCAACTGCGGCACGATCAACTTCGGCGACGACGTCTTCGTGAACTCGCGGCCCGACATCCGGAAGCTCGCGGCCAAGATCCGCGGCGCCGGCGCGATCCCGGAGCTCGAGTGCTACGAGGTCGGGCACGTGGAGGAGGCGCTGGCGCTCGCCGCCGAGGGGTCGCTCGTGAAGCCGCTGCACTTCCAGTTCGTGCTCGGCGTGAAGGGCGCCATCCCCGCGCGCGAGGACGTGGTGGTCTACCTGCGCTCGCTCGTTCCGGCGGACGCCACGTGGGCCGTCGCGGCGACCGGCCGCTTCCAGCAGCCGATGACCGAGCTGGCCATGCGCCTCGGCGGCCATGCGCGCGTGGGGCTCGAGGACAACATCTACCTGAGCAAGGGCGTCCTCGCGGAGGGCAGCGCGCCGCTCGTGGCGCGGGCGGCGGCGTACGCGCGATCCATCGGGCGCACGCCGGCGGACCCCGCGCGCGCACGCCAGCTCCTCGGCGTCACCGCCCGCTGAGCGCTCATGGTCGCCACGCTCACCTTCGTCGCCGACACCATGACGCCGGTGCGCGCGTACGCGGCGCTGCGTCGTGCCGCGGGTGACGCGGCGTCGTTCCTGCTCGAGAGCGTCGTCGGCGGCGAACGCTGGGGGCGCTTCTCGATCCTCGGATACAACCCGAAGCGCGAGGTCACGCTGCCGCCCGGAGCGACGGGTCTGCCCTCCCTGTTCGATGGGGGAGGCCCGGCGGCGAGCGAAGGCGAGCACCCCGCGGCGCGATTCGTGCGGTCGTATGTGGGCTACATCGCGTGGGACCTCGTGCACGGGCTCGACAAGGTGCCCGGCTGGGGCGCGCGCGCGACGACGCCGCCGGCCCGCTTCTTCGGCGGCTCGACCATCGTCGTGTTCGACGGGCTATCGCACACGGTCACGATCGCGGCCGAGAGTGAGGCGGACGTCGAGCGCGCGCGGGCGCACCTCGATCGCATGCCGCCTCCGGCGCCACTCGCCCTGCCCGATCGCATGCAGCTCCCGGCGGACGTGGAGGTGGACGTCGACGACGAGCGGTACGTCGCCATGGTCCGGCGCGCGCAGGAGTACATCGCCGCGGGCGACGCGTTCCAGATCGTCCTGGCGCGCACCTTCAGCGTGCCGCGCGCCGGTCGTGACCCGTTCGACGTGTATCGCGCGATGCGCGTGCTCAACCCGAGCCCGTACATGTACTTCCTCGATCTGCCGCCGGCTCAGGGCGAGCGTTCGCGCATGCAGATCGCCGGCGCCAGCCCCGAGACGCTCGTCCGCCTCGAGGGCGGCGTCATGACCGTCCGTCCCATCGCCGGCACGCGGCGCCGGGGCAAGACGCCCGAGGAGGACGAGTCGCTCGCGCGCGAGCTGCTCGCCGACCCCAAGGAGCGCGCCGAGCACGTCATGCTCATCGACCTCGGGCGCAACGACGTCGGGCGCGTCGCCGAGACGGGCACGGTCCGCGTCGCCCGGCAGATGGAGATCGAGCGCTACTCGCACGTGATGCACATCGTCAGCGAGGTCACCGGGCGCGTGCCCGCGTCGACGCCGCCCCTCCAGGTGCTGCGCGCCGCCTTCCCGGCGGGCACGCTGTCCGGCGCGCCGAAGGAGCGGGCGATGCAGATCATCCGCGAGCTCGAGGCGGGACCGCGAGGCATCTACGGGGGGGCCATCGGGTACGTCTCGGCCACGGGCGACCTCGACTTCGCGATCGCCATCCGCACGGCCGTGTGCAGGGACGATCGCTTCCACGTCACCGCCGGCGCGGGAATCGTCGAGGCGAGCGACCCGCCGAGCGAGGCCGAGGAGTCGCGCAACAAGGCGCGCGGAGTCCTCTGCGCCATCGAGACGGCGGGGCGCGTCGGGGCGTAGATCCGCGGACGACCGCTGGTACGTCCCGTGCTCCAGGGGACGCCATGCGCCTGAATCCCCTGCTCGGCGTGCTGCTTCTCGCGACCGTCTGTCCCGCGTGCGGCGTGAGCCCCGACGCGGGCGCCCCGCCCGTGGCTGCCAACGGCCCCGGGACCGCGCTCGTCGATGCGCCCAACGGCGTGTGCCGCGCCGGGGCGCAGCTCGTGCCGCGAGTGGGATGCGTGGACGAGGAGCTGGCGTTCCCGGCCGACGCGGTCCAGACGTGCCGCTCGTCGGGAGAGAAAGAGTGCTCGGCGCGGTGCCAGGCGGGCGAGGCGCCTTCGTGCACGGCGCTGGCGATCGTGCACGAGTTCGCGCTCGAGACGACGGCGAACACGACGTACGCGGTGCGCCTGCTCGATCAGGCGTGCGCCCTGCGCGACGGCGCCGCGTGCAACGACCTGGGTGTCATGCACGCCAAGGGGCTCGGCTTCCCGGTGGACGTCGACAAGGCGGAGGCGCTCTACCAGGTCGCGTGCGACTTCGGGCAGATCGTGGGCTGCGAGAACCTCACGCGATCGCGCGCGTGGGGGAGCGAGCCGCCCGACTCGGTGGCGCGCGCGGCAGACGTGGTCGAGAACGCATGCCTCTCGGCGAACGACGCACGCGCGTGCGAGTCGCTAGGCTGGATGCGCGAGCGCGGGTCGGCGGTGCCGCGCGACGAGGGGGCGGCGCTCGGCCTGTTCAAGCGCGCGTGCGACGCGGGGGCGGTGGGTGCGTGCGAGCAGCTCGGGCGCGCCTTGATGCAGGGCGCGGGCGGCAACGCCGACGACAGGGCCGCGGCGCGTCTCTTCCAGCGCGCCTGCGACGACGCGCGATCCGACGGGTGCATGGACCTGGCGACGATGTACTGCATGGGCCGCGGCGTCCCGCGTGACCCCGCGCGGAGCACGGCGCTCCTCCGCCAGACGTGCGACGCGGGCGATCCGGCCGCGTGCCGGGCTCGCTCCTGCTCGTCGTCCCAACTCTGAGCGCGATCGCGTAGGATCGTCGTCTTGATGCGACCCTCGCGCCGCGCTGCACTCCTCACCACCGGCCTTCACATCGCGACGCTGGCGTACCCCGCGATCGCGCGCGCGCAGACGACGCAAGCGCCCCCGGTGCGGACGGTCGGATCGGACATCATCTACACGAAGAGCGGCGGGATGATGCGGGGCACGCTGATCGAGGTCGCCACCGGCGCGCAGGCGACCATTCAGCTCGGCACTGGGGAGGTCGTCACCGTGCCCTGGGCCGAGATCTCGCGCATCGAGCAGGGCGCGCCGACGCCGGCGCCGAGCCCCACGCCGAGCCCGACACCGGCGCCGGCGCCGACTCCGGCGCCCGGTCCGCCCGACGCGATGGTGGTCGTGCACATCGACTCGCCGTCGCCCGTGGAGCTGCAGGTCACGCACGGCCAGAAGAACGACTGGCAGACGGTGTGCGCTTCGCCCTGCGACCAGTCATTCCCCGCGCATGGCACGTACCGCATCGCCGGCGGGGGGGTGCGCCCGTCGAGCACCTTCACGCTGTCCGCGATGCACGGGCGCGCCAACCTCGTGGCGAGCCCGTCCTCCACCGGCTGGTTCGTCGGCGGCATCGTGCTGCTCGCCGTCGGCGGCGGGGTGATGCTCGTGGGAGCCTTCATCGGATTCATCGCCGAGATCACCGCGACCGTCGACAAGAGCGGCACCTCGACGAACATCGAGTCCACCGGCTGGACGATGGCGGGCGTCGGCGCGATCGGGCTCATCGCCGGCATCATCGCCATGGCCTCGAACGCCCATACCGGCCTGGAGATGCACGACGCAACCCCAGCCCCCGCGCCCGCGCCGCAGCCGGCTGCGACCTGGAGGAACGCACCGGCGTTCGAGACCGCCTTGCCGCGCCCAGTGACCGTGCCGATCCTCGGCGGCACCTTCTGAGCGCCGCTACCCGCGCGAGGCGCCGCGCTCGCTCGGGACCCAGACGTGGAAGACGGTGCCGCCGGCCTCGGTCGTGTCCACGTCGATCCCGCCGCCGTGCAGCTCGACGATGGCGCGCGCGAGCGACGGACCCAGCCCCAGGCTGCCGTGGCGGCGCGCGCGGTCGGCGTGCTTGAACGCGTCGAAGATCTTCTCGCGGTCCGCCGCCGAGATCCCGCGCCCGCTCACCTCCACGTCGATGCGCATCTGCTCGCCGCTCGTCGGCATCGCGGCGCGCACGATCACGTTGCCCTTCTCGGCGAAGCGTGCGGCCACCAGGATGATCGCCGTGAGGCCCTGCGTGAGGCGCGCCGGGTCGACGAGCACGCGCGGTACACCCGGCTGGATCTCGCCGATGATCTCCACCTGCATCCCCGACGTGAGCTCGCGCGCGTCGAGCACCGCCGGCATCACCACGTCCCCCACGCGCGTCCACTCCGGCGAGACCGTGAGCTCCCCCGCCTCGACGCGCGCCGCGTCGAGGATGGTGTCCACCAGGTAGAGCAGCTCGTGCCCGCGCTGGGCGATGATCTGGACGCTCTCTTTCTGTCCGTCGGTGAGCTTGCTGCGGCCCACGAGGTCGGTGAAGCCGAGGATGGCGTTCAGCGGCGCCTTGAGGTCGTGGCTCATCGACGCGAGGAAGAGCCCTCGCATGCGCTCCGTGGCGGCGCGCGCCTCGATCGCGCGCTCTTGCGCCGACGCGAACTCGCGGAACACGCCGCCCATCTGGTCGGCCGCCTGCATGAGCGACGCGACCGACTGAAAGCGCGGCGCCACGCGCAGGCGGGCCCCTCGAAGGAGCTCGGCGACGCCCGTCGCGTCGAGCTCGCGCGTCGCGAGCACCACGTCGTCGGCGAAGAGGCTCCCGATGCGCCAGCCGAGCGCGCCGGCCACGGCGATGGCGACGATCGAGAGCGCGAGGTACAGCCCCGCGCCCGAGCCACTCGGCGCCGACTCGAAGCGCACCGTGGCGTGCCCATCGGACAGCGGAACGGTGAGGACGGTGCGCCCCTCGTCGTCGTGCGTGGCCGTCGGAAGGGCGCTCGACCGCGACACGTCCACGTCGAACCCCTGAGCGTGAGCTGCCTCGATAGCCGCCTTGCGCCCGCGCACGTCGCCCTCGACGGTGTCGAAGACGCCCTGCGCGAGCTCCGCCGCATCGTCCTGGCGTGACGAAGACTCGAAGGTTCTCAGGTGCGCGTGCACGAGGAGCGATGCGCCGAGCGCGACGAACGCCACGGGAGCCACCACCGCCATGAGGAGCCGCTGCCGCAGCCGCGCCATGCGTCGCTGGCGCGTGTCGAGCACCTCGATCGCTTCCCGCGCCGCCGCGACGGGGACGAGCTCGATGATCTGCGCGACCGACGCGCGCATCGCGACGTACGCGGGAAGCGCCGCGACGCTCGCCATCGTCAGCGCCAGGAGCACCAGCTCGACCTGGGTGTACAGGTCGTTCGTGTCCGGCCGCAGTGGTGCCGTCAGCGTCGCCAGCCCGATGGCGAGCGTCGTGAAGAGCCCCAGCGACACGATGCGGGCGGGCGCCGCGTAGAGCCTCATCACCTGCTTTGGGTCCACCCGCTTGGCGCCCACCTCGAGCGCGGCGAGCAGCGGCCGCACCGGTCGGACCGTGGCGAGCGTCGCACCCACCGAGAGCACGGCCAGGGCGATCCAGCCCCACACGACGAGCGGCCGGCTCGCGGCCAGAACCGCCGAGTCGAGCAGCAGCAGCCGCGGCGCGAACGCGACGACGAGCAGCCCGGTGGCCACGCACGCGATCACGTCGATCGCGAGCAGCCGGGCCACGAGGGTGCGCGGGGACAGCTTCACTTTCGCTCCTCCCACGGCGGCAGGAGGACCCGGAAGGTGGACCCGCGCCCCACCTCGCTCTCGACGTCGATGCGCCCGCCGTGCATCAGCACCAGGCGCCGGGCGATGGCGAGCCCGAGGCCGGTGCCGCGCCGGCGCGCGCGTTCCTCCTTCGTCTGCTTGTACTCCTGGAAGATGACCGCGCGCTCCTGCGGCGAGATCCCGGGCCCCGTGTCACGCACGCTCAGACGCGCGTATCGCCCCTCGCGCCCGACCTCGACGACGACCTCGCCCCTCTGCGTGAACTTGATCGCGTTGCCGACGAGGTTCGTGAGGATCTGACGCACGCGCTTCTGGTCCGCGCGCGCATAGACGCCCCCCTCCCCTTCGATGCGCACCGAGACCGGCCGCGCACCGACGACGCCCGCCGCCTCGCGCACGACCTCCCAGGCGACAGCCGCGAGATCGACGCGCGACTTCGACAGCTTGAGCTGCCCGCTCTCGATGGCACTGTACTCGAGGATGTCGTTGATGAGATCAGCCAGGTGCTTGCCGGACCCGCGGATCTGCTCGACCTCCTCGCGCGCCTCCGCCGTGAGCGGGCCGTCGACCTCCGTCATCAGGATGTCGGCGAAGCCCAGGATGGCGTTGAGCGGGCTGCGCAGCTCGTGGCTCACTGCGGCGAGGAACGCGGCGCGATCGCGGTCGGCGGCGCGCACGCGCTCCAGGTCTGCCTGGTAGCTCGATTGCGCGGCGGCGAAGCGGTCGACGACCGCGTTGAACGCGACGGTGAGCCCGCCCACCTCGTCCATCGTGCGCACGGGGATGGATTCGCCCGACGGCTCGGTGCGCACGTGCACCATGGCGCGCACGCGCTGGGCGACGAAGTCCACGTCCTTGCTCGCGTCGCGAGAGACGAAGTAGGCCACGCCGGCGGCGATGCCCACGAGCAGCGTGGTGAGGGCGACGAGCATGCGCACGAGCGCCGGCGCACCCTCGGCGCTGTTGGGCTCGCGGACGAACGCGACGAGGTAGGGGCTCGAGGGCGTCGGGTCGATGGGCATGCCGGCGAAGCGCGCACGGCCGATCCCGCTGACGGCCTCGCCCGTGTGCTCGGCGACGATCCGGTGGAGGGCACTCCGGTCGGCCATGCCGAGGCTGGCGTCGAGCACGACGTCGCCCTGGGGGGTGACGACGACGAACTCGGCGCCCGTCTTGCGCGCGGCGCGCTTCATCGCCTCGAGCCGCTCTCCGGGCGGGAGCTGGGCGATGCGTGCGCTCAAGGTGGAGGCGAGCAGCTGGGCGAGCGCGGCGGCGTGCTCTTCGCTCGCGGTCGACATGTTGGACACGCCGAAGAGTCCGATGACCACCGCGACCACGATGCCGAGGACGATGACGACGGCGGGCGCGAGCGGAAGCAGCGGCCAGGCCCGCCGCTCGTGAGGCGAGCCCATTTGTGTCGTGACCGTTGCTGTGGCGGTCGTGGTCGGCGCCGCTGCCGCGGGCGCCCCGGAGGGCGCAGACCGTACCGGGCTCGTCCCCGTTGCCACATCGTCATCTTAGTGCGGGGACCCTTGCGGTGCGCGACGAGCGATTTACGCTCCTGCCGCCGCATCGAAGAGGCAAGGGAATGCGGACGAGCTTTCGACAGTTTCGAGCGAGGATGCGAAGCGCGCAGCGACAGACGGTGACGCTCGTGGTCTACGGCTGGCGCGAGAGCGAGCCGGGGACCCTCGCCTGGGTCTTCCCCAGCGTGCGGGCGGCGCTGCGGGCCGTGCGGGCGCTGCGCAACGCCATCGGATGGCTCATCGTGCGAGGGCAACGGGCGTTCGAGGGCGACGTCGACGTCGCGGCGCTGCGACGGGCCGGTGCCGTGCTCGTCGAGCACATGGCCTAGGACGAAAGCTCTCGCGCACCGGTAGGATGTCGCCGGATGCGATCCGTGCTCGTGGTCCAGCACGCGGCGGTGGAGCAGGCGGGCATCATCGGCGACGTGCTTCGGCGGCGGGGCGTGGCCACCAGAATCGTCGCCCCGGAAGAGCCGATGCCTGGAGATGCGGCTCGCGAAGCGATGGGGGTCGTCGTCCTGGGCGGTCCGATGGGCGTCTACGAGGCGGACCGTCACCCGCGGCTGCGCGAAGAGATCGCGCTGCTCGAGCGCGCCTTGGCGGCAGACACGCCCGTGCTCGGCGTCTGCCTGGGCAGCCAGCTCCTCGCCGCCGCGCTTGGAGCGCGCGTCTATCGCGGCCCGCGCAAGGAGCTCGGATGGTTCGACGTCACGCTCCAGCCGGCGGCGCGCGAGGACCCGCTGCTGGGCGTCGCTCCGGCGCGCTTCCCGGCGCTGCACTGGCACGGTGACGTCTTCGATCTCCCCGTGGGCGCGACACACCTGGCATCGAGCGAGCAGACGGCGCACCAGGCCTTCGCTCACGGGCGCGCCTGGGGTCTGCTCTTCCATCTCGAAGCGCCGCCGGCGCAGGTGTCGGCCATGGCGCGCGCGTTCCCCGAGGAGCTGGCGGAAGCCGGCACGTCTTCGGATGCGCTGATGGCGGCCACGCACCGCTTCGCCGCAGCTTCAGAGGAGCTCGCGTCGGCGGTGTTCGATCGCTGGGCCGACTTGCTGTCGTGACCTCCACCGCCATGCCGAAGGACGTCGCCAAACTTCGGATGCGGACGCAACGGATCACGTCGACGAGCTTCGACCAGCCGGAGGAGGTCGTCGCCTGGCTCGGCGCCGTCCAGGCGCAGGACTACCTGGGCGCGCTCTGGGGCGTCGGGCTGCGGCTTCGCAGGGGCGTCGAGGGAGACGTCGAACGCGCGCTCGCCGAAGGCCGCATCGTCCGGACGTGGCCGCTCCGGGGCACGCTGCACTTCGTCGCGGCGGCCGACGCGAGGTGGATCCTCGAGCTCCTCGGCGCGCGCGTGCTCTCCCGCGCTGCCGGGCGCCTGCGTACGTTCGGCGTCGACCGCCCGACGCTCGCTCGAGCGCGGGCAATCCTCGCGCGCGAGCTCCGGGACGGAAAGAGCCTGACACGGGCGGCCGCTTACGCGGCGCTCGAGAGAGGCAAAGTGCCGACGCAGAGCCAGCGCGGTCTCCACATTCTGTGGCACCTCGCGCACGAGCGATTCCTCTGCTTCGGGCCGCGCGCGGGCAAGCAGCAGACGTTCGTGCTCTTCGACGAATGGATCCCGGCTTCGCGCCGCCGTACGTGCGAGGAGGCTCGCGCCGAGCTGGCGTGCCGTTACTTCCGCGGCCACGGTCCTGCCACGGTTGCGGACTTCGCTTGGTGGTCCGGTCTCGGTAAGACCGAGGCGCGAACCGCGGTGCGGGACGCCAGCCGGGAGCTCTTGGAGGAGCGCATCGGCGACGAGACGTACTGGCGGATTCGCGGAACCCGCGGAGAGCCGTCGTCGCGACCGCGGGCGCGGGCGTATCTCCTGCCGGCCTTCGACGAGTTCCTCGTGGGCTACGCGGATCGCAGCGCCGCTCTGGACCAGGCCCATGCCGCACGAGTCAACGACGGCGGCGGCATCTTGAACCCGACGATGGTCATCGACGGGCGCGTCGTGGGTACCTGGAAGCGCGCTCTGGCGGGCAGGCGCGTGACCTTCGCCCCCTCCCCCTTCGCTCCCCTCGACCGGAGCGCGAGGCGCGCCCTCGACGAAGCACTCGCCCGCTACCGGCGGTTCCTCGGAGCCGAGTAGCTCACGCCGCGCGGATCACCACGGCAGACGCTCGCCGTTCATGTGCCAGAAGCCCCCCGACGTCGCGAGCGTGAGCTCGTCGATGCGCGCGAGCAGGCCCCTCGCAGCTTCCGCGGGCTCGACCTGGCCGTTGCCGCCGATCATGTCCGTCTTGACCATGCCGGGGTGGAGGATGGCCACGGCCACGCCGCGCTCCTTCAGGTCCACGGCCAGCGACTTGCCCGCCATGTTCAGCGCCGCCTTGCTCATGCGGTATCCGTAGCGGGCGCCTGACGTGTTGTCGTCGATGGACCCCATGCGGCTCGTGATGAGCGCGACCTTGGCGCCCTTGCCGAGCCGGTCGCGGAGAGCGTCCGTCAACCGGAGCGGCGCGAGGGCGTTCACCTCGAACTGCTTGCGGATCCCCTCCACGTTCAGGGCGCCGAGCTGGTCGCCCCACACCAGGATGCCGGCGTTGTTCACGAGGAGATCGACCGACCGAGCGCCGACGGCCTTCACGAGGGAGGCGATTCCGACGTCGGTCGAGACGTCGACCCCTTCGACGATCTCGACACCGAGCTTCGCCAGCTCCGGCGACGACTTGCGGCAGGCCGCGACGACGTGGTGCCCGCGCCTGGCCAGCTCCGCGCAGAGGGCAAGCCCGATTCCGCGGTTGGCGCCCGTGACGACCGAGAGAGTCATGCGCCGACTCTAGCTCACGCCGCTGACACGCGCGGGGCGGCGTGCCTCGCGCCGCCGGGGCAACGGCGCTTTCCTCCGCGGCATCTCGCCGTTCGGCGCCGGAGCGGCGCGGGGTCGCGCTCGCGACGGCGCGAATGGCACGAGCGTGGCTTGTCGGCCCGGCACGCAAAGGAGCTTCCCGACATGGCGAACGTTCATTCGATGATTCCGCTCGCGGCGCTCGTTGCTGCTTCGGCGGCGTGCTCCGGCAGCCCGGACGGCTCGAGGATCAGCGCGGAGACCAGCTCCTCGAGCACGCTCTCCTCGTTCGACGTCTCGATGCATCAGCACGGTGCGATCGTTCCACGGCTGTCCAAGTCGAGCCCGAGGATGGAGTCCACCACGCCCGACAACGGCGACCAGAACCCCTACGGCGTCGCCTTCGTGCCGCACGACTTCCCTGGCGGGGGGCTGCTCGACCCCGGCGACATCATCGTGGCCAACTTCAACAACGCGGTCGCCCTCGGCAACCTGCAGGGGACCGGGACCACGATCGTGCGGGCGAACCGCACGGGCGCGCCGGACCTCTTCTTCCGGAACGATGGCATCGTCGGGCTCTCCACCGCGTTGGGCGTCCTCGAGCGCGGGTTCGTCATCGTGGGCAACGTCCCGAGCACCGACGGCACGGGCATGTGCATGGGAAACCAGGACAACGTCGGGCCGGGACAGCTGACCGTGCTCGATCGCCACGGCAGCATCGTGGCGAAGCTGGATGATCGCCCGTTCGTGGACGGCCCGTGGGACCTGACCCTCGACGACCTCGGCGACCGCGCTCGGGTGTACGTCTCCAACGTGCTCACCGGCACGGTCGCGCGCATCGACCTGCGGGTCGGCAGCAGCACCGTGACGGTCGAGCACGAGACGGTGATCGCGTCCGGCTACGCGCACGGCTGCGACCCGGCGGCCTTCGTCCTCGGGCCGACGGGTCTGGCGCACGACGCGCAGCGCGACGTCCTGTACGTGGCCTCGACGCAGGACAACGCCATCTTCGCCGTGCGCGACGCGAGCGATCGGCACGGCGACGCCGGGATGGGGCGCGCCGTCGTGACGGACACGACGCACCTTCACGGTCCGCTCGCCCTCGCGCTGGCGGCCAACGGTGACCTCATCTCGGCGCAGGGCGATGCGGTCAACGGGGACCCGGCGCAACCGAGCGAGATCGTCGAGTTCACCGGCCGCGGCGACTTCGTCGCCCAGTTCTCGGTCGATCAGAACCAGGGCGGCGCCTTCGGCCTGGCCCTCGAGCAGCGGAGCGACGACCCGGACGACTTCCGCTTCGCGGCCGTCGACGACAACGTGCCCACGCTCGACGTCTGGAACTTGCACTGACTATTCCGATGCCCCCTCGAGCCACTGCGGGTGATGCGCCGTGCTGTCGAACACGTCACTCGTCTTGTACTTCTCGTAGCGGCCGGTTCGCGCGGCGTCCGAAGTCTGCGCTAGGACGGTGGCCCTCTCGTCGTCGGTCATCGGCTCGAACCCGAGCACGGTGTGCAGGTCCTGCTGGAGAACGCCGATCGAGTCGACGCCGGTGATGGTGACCGACACGGGGAGGCTCATGGCGTAGCGCAGGCACTCGACGGGCGTCACGGCACGGCTCTCCAGAAGGATGCCCGAACCCATCGGCTTCATGCCCAGTACGCCGATTTCGTCTCGCAGCAACACCGGCAAGACCTTCCTTTCGAAGCTTTCTTCTCCGTACTGGGCATCCATCACGTTGAGGGGCATCTGCACCGCGTCGAACCGCAAGCCGTGCCCGTGCGCCGCCTCGAGCATCGCCATGTGAATGGCCGGACTCTTGTGGCCGGTGAACCCGATGAATCGCGTCTTGCCAACCTCGCGCGCCTCGACGAGCGCCTCGATGGCTCCGCCGCGGGCGAAGACCCGCGCTGGGTCGGAAGGGCGGATGACCTCGTGGATCTGCAGCAGGTCTACGTGATCGGTCCGCAGGCGGCGCAGCGACTGGTCGAGCTGCGCCGCCGCCGCCTCGGCGGTCCTCCCGTCGAGCTTCGTCATGAGGAACGCTTTCTCGCGGTACCCGCCTCGGAGCGCCTTGCCCAGCCGCCGCTCGCTCTCGCCGCCGTGGTAGTCCCAGCAGTTGTCGAGAAACGTCACGCCGTGGTCCATCGCTTCCTGCACGATGCGGATCGCTTCCTTCTCGCTCGGCACGCCGAGGTGGTAGCCGCCCAGCCCCATCAGCGAGATCTCGACCCCCGTCCGCCCGAGGCCGCGCATCGGCATCGGAGGAGGGTCGGCTGCTTCGGAAGAAGCACTCTGCATCAGCGCGACTCCGGCCGTGCCCTTGCGAGCACACGCGGCGATCGCCATGGCAGCGCCGGCGCCCTCCAGAAGAGCGCGGCGCGAAAGGCTCGGTTTCATCGTCGCCTCCGAGTCGACCCGCGAGCACCGAGCGTGCCCGCCGGCGGGCAGAGGCTCACGACCGGCTGAGCGACTTCGTCTTCTTCGGAAGCTTCGAGGCCGCGGAGAGGGTCAGACGCGCTCGATGACGACCGCGATCCCCTGCCCGCCCCCGATGCACGCGCTCCCGACGGCGAAGCGACCGTTGCGGCGGGCGAGCTCGTAGACGAGGTGCGTGGTGATGCGTGCGCCGCTCGCGCCGAGCGGATGGCCGAGGGCGATGGCCCCGCCGTCCACGTTGGTCTTCGCGCGATCGAGCCCCAGCTCCTTCTCGACGGCGAGGTACTGCGGCGCGAACGCCTCGTTCACCTCGACCAGGTCCATGTCGCCGAGCTTCAGGTCGGCACGTGCGAGCGCCGTGCGAATCGCGGGCGCCGGGCCGATGCCCATGATGTTCGGATCGACGCCTGCGACGCCCCACTGCACGAGGCGCGCGAGCGGCTTGAGGCCCTTCTTCTTCGCGAAGTCCTCGCTCGCGAGCACGAGCGCCGCCGCGCCGTCGCAGATCCCCGAGGCATTGCCCGCCGTCACGACGCCGTCCTTCTTGAACACGGGCGCGAGCTTCGCCAGGGCCTCCATCGTCGACTGCGGGCGCGGGTGCTCGTCCACCGCGAAGCTCACCGGGCCCTTCTTGCTCTGGAGCTCGATGGCCGCGATCTCGCTCTTGAAGCGACCGGCCTCGTTCGCCGCCGCCCATCGCTGCTGGCTCGAGAGCGCGTACTCGTCGCAATGCTGGCGCGTGATGCCGTACTTCTGCGCGAGGTTCTCGGCCGTCACGGCCATCGGCGTGTTGCAGTAGCTGTCGGTGAGCGCCTGCCAGAGCGAGTCCTCGACCGCGGGCGCTTTGCCGAACGCCCACCCGGCGCGCGCGCCGCGCAGGATGAAGGGAGCCTGCGTCATGTTCTCGGTGCCGGCGACGAGCACCGCGTCGGTCTCGCCCAGGACGATCTGCTCGGCGCCGTTGACGATCGCCTGGAAGCCCGAGCCGCAGAGGCGGTTGACCGTGAGCGCGGGCGTCTCGATGGGCAGCCCGGCGCGGAGCCCGACGTGGCGCGCGCAGTAGATGGCGTCAGCGCTGGTCTGCATCACGTTGCCGACGACGACGTGCCCGACGTCTTTCTTGTCGATCCCGGCCTGGTCCAGAGCGGCCTTCGACGCGTGTACGGCGAGGTCGGTCGCCGTCTGCCCCGAGAGGGCTCCGAGCATGGTCCCGAAGGCGGTCCGCTTGGCGGCGACGATGACGATGGGCTTGGCGAGTCTGGGCATGGGGCCGGGTGGTAGCCTGGCCCCACCGTGAAGGCAAACGGTGGATCCCTGCGGACGAGCCCTGGATCCTTGGAGACCCAAGTTAACCCCTCCGGTGACGCAGCAGTGTCAACGAAGTCGCACGGATACGAGTCTGGATCGACTTTTGTAGCCAGCGTGCGACTGGGAATCGTTGCCGTCGTCGTCATCTGCTCAGGGATAGGGTCATGCATCTGCCTCGTCTCACACTGATCGGGCTCGTCGCGTCCTCCGCTCTCGCTCTCGCCACGACTGGTTGCGGGCAGGGAGACACCGGGGGTGCGCCGGGGAACTACGGGATGGGGGGCGGCGGGGGCGGCGTCACCGGGCCGGGTACGGCGCCAGGTTCGAGCAGCAGCGGCGGAAGCGGCAGCAGCGGCGCCGGCAGCAGCGGCGGCTCG
>DASVWO010000214.1:0-10000 GCA_036393165.1 Polyangiaceae bacterium
CCGGCCCCCGCGTCGCTCGCGGGGGCGGGACCCGAATCCTGGTTCTCGACGATCCCGGAGTCGGGAGACGCGTCGGCCGCCACGCCCGCATCCGAGCGTGGCTTCTCTGCCGACGAGGATGCTGGCGAAGACGAGCAGGCGACCACCGTCGCCTGCAAGGCGAGCCCCGCAACGAGGAGGCCACCTGCCGCTCGCACGTCAGTCCCAGGTCGGGTCAGTGGAGATCGGGCAGGAGCAGCCGCTCGTGCTGGCGTAGACGTGCCCCGACTGGTTGGTGCTTCCGCCAGCTGCGAACTCCCAGACGTAACAATAGGGGGCGTTCAGATTGTCGCTGTCGTCGAGGAAGTAGACGTTCGGGGTGCTCCCGGTCCCGCACGTCGCGGTCCCGGTGCACTGGCCAGTCGGGCTGAGGAGGCAGAGGGGGTTCGCGGGAGGCTGCGCCGCCGCGGCGGCCGCGGCGGTGGCCATCGCCTGCGAGTACGTGGAGTCCGTGCCGGGCATGCCGAGCGGGACGCAGGGAGACGAGTACGTCTGCCCGAGGCCCTCGCCTGCGCACATGCTTCCGACGCAGTTGTCGTGCGTGGGACAGCCGGCGTCCATGCCGCCGGAGCTCGAGCCGGAGCCCGATCCCGAGCCGCTGCTGGATCCGCTGCTGCTTCCGCTGCTCGAACCGCTGCTGGATCCACTGCTCGAACCGCTGCTGCTTCCGCTGCTCGATCCCGAGCTGGAGCCGGACCCCGAGCTGGATCCCGAACTGGACCCCGCCCCCGAACTGGACCCCGACCCGGATCCCGATCCCGAGCCGCTGCTGCTGCTCGTCGATCCCGAGCTGCTGCCCGATCCCCCGCTCGATCCCGAGCTGCCGCCGCTGCTCGAGCTGCCACCGCTCGAGGAGCTTCCGCTGCTCGACGAGCTGCTCGCGCTGCCGCTGCTGCTGTTGCTCGAGCCGCCGCCGGTGCCGACGCCCTCGCCGACGCAGACCTGCACCGCGCCCTCCGTTCCACTCGGCGTCGCCATCCCGCAGCTGCCCTGGTCGCAGCCGTGCGAGGAGTCGCACTCCTGCACGCAGACGCCGGCGATGCACGCGAGATGCTCCCCGCACTCGGAGGCGCCTTGCGTCCCGGTACACGCCGCGCCCTCCCCTCCCCCTCCGGCCGGGACGCACGAGTAGACGCTCGGGCCTGTCAGCCAGCAGGTCTCCCCGCCACCGCACTGGAACGGGTCGTTGTTGCACTGCTGGTCGGACGAACACGCGACGACGAGTGCCACGCCACCAGCGGCAAGAAGCGCGGCGAAGACGGAGACAGCCTTCATGGCGGCGCGATGTACCACGCGGCAGGGGCCGGTCACGAGCCCACATACACCTCTATCTGCGCCGTTCAGTACGAACGGTCGTTTCCACCGCCCGCGTCACGCCTCGTGCCCCCGTGAGCGCCCAGCCTAGAGCAGGCTGCCGGTCAGCTTCTTGTCGAGCTGGTCGAACGCCCCGTCGATCATCGAGTCGTAGACCTTCTGCTCGTAGTCCTCGCGGCTCATCGCTTCGGGCTTGATCCGCCAGAGCTCGGCAGTGCGCCACGCCTTGGCCTTGAGAACGAGCGGCTGGCCCGCGTCGGGCGACGAGAACGTCGCCGTGAACGCGAAGTTGAGCCCCGCGAAGATCGTGAGCGGCTTCATGTTCAGGGCCAGCGACCCCTGGGACCACTCGGGCGAGTACTCCACGACGAGGGCCGGCGCCGGCGGCTGCGCGTCGCCGTCGAGCGGGGCTCCCAGCGACGCCGAGAGGATGTCCGCCGGGATCTCGCCCGCGAACCCCTGCACCACGTCCTGCGCGACACGCTGCTCGCGCGGCCGCAGAGCGTCGCTCTTCACGTATCGCGACGGCAGCGCGTCCGCCCCCGGGTAACGCTGGTTCTTCTTCACCTTGTCGTCGGCGTCGTCGATCGTCTTCGACGGCCGCTCGCGGAAGCACACCTGCACCACCGGGCTGCTCGACTTTTCGGCCCATGCGAAGAGGCGCTCCATGAAGGCCGACGTCGCGCTGTCGGGCTTCGCCTTCGCCCGCCACGCCGAGAGCGCCTGGCTGTAGAGCGCGTGGCGCGCAGCCGCGAGCTCCGGCTCGAGCCCGCTCCGCGGGTGCTTCTTCACGAAGTCGTCGAGCGCGCTGACGGTGCCGACCGCCTTCGACTTCGCCAGCTCGCCGAGGAGCACCCGCCGCAGCGCCGCGTCGATCTCCGGCTGGATCTTCGCCCCGGGGTGCGCCTGCGCGAACGCCTCGGTCGCGTCCACTCCCTGGGCCTCGGCCTGCGCGAGCTGCACGCGCGGCAGCATCACGTCGCGCACGTCCTCGAGGTGCTTGTGGCCTTGCGTCAGGTACTCCTCGTACGCGTCCACCGTCCCCTGCGCGGCGACCGCGCGGAACATCGCCTCGTCGCTCATCGAGTTTCGCGTCTCGACGAGCACGAGCCCCAGCGCCACGCCGACGCCCGCCGCGACGGCCCAGTCGAAGCGCGTCCACACGGACACGGCGAGCCTCATCGGCTCGCTCGGCCCGATGGGGCTCGACATGGCGCTGTCGTGCAGCGGATCCATCTCGGCCAGCACGTGCGCGTCGTCCTCGGCGAGCGCGCGTGTCAGCTCGGCGCGCACGGTGCCCAGCGCCCTCTCGGCCCGCTGCGCGTCCTCGAGCGCGCGCGCGCCGACGATGATGCGCGACCCGTCGCGCATCCGGAGCGCCAGCCCCGGCGACGGTGAGGCGACGCTCTCGACGCCCTCGGCCTCGCCGACCGCCCACACCCGGAGCACGGGCCCCAGCGCCTCGACGACGCACCCGGGGAACAGGTACGTCCCGGTCTTGTACGGAAGCGCCTCCTCGGCACGCAGGATCGCCATCGCGTGCACGACGCCATAGGCCGCGCCCGCCCACAGAATCAGGTCGAGCACGATCATCTTGATGCCGTGGAGCGCGAGGCTGCTGCCGACGTCGCCGTAGCCTGCCCGGAGCAGCACCACCGCGACGATGGCCAGCAGGGCGCTGCCCCCCAGGTAGCTCCAGACCGTCTTGCGCGGCGCCTTTTGATAGAGGAGCGGCGCGGGCGGGGCCGTCCGGCGCGTGGCGGCGGCAAACCGATCCTGCACGGGACGGGGTAGCCGGTAGAAGTCGACTCGTTTCGGGATCTGCACGTGTCGCGGCCGCATCGTAGCGGAGAACCCCATCGCCACGCCGTCGCTGTTCCTGACGCGCCTGCTCATCCGCCCACCACCTCTCCACGCGCGCGAAATGCGAGCCGCGTTCCGGGCGTTCGACAGAGCGGGATTCATGCCCGTTACCTGGAAAACCGCGGGCGCGAGGCAGGTGGGCCTAGATGGGGATGTTGTGGGCGTATGCCGACATGGATCGCCCAGGCCCCGGATTTGCGGCCTCTCGTCCTCACACGCGCACATCGAAAAGCGGCGTTCCTGATACGTTGGGGGAGCAACTTTTCACGCGCTGAGTCGTCCATCGATTCAAGGGTTGCGGGTTTGCAGTTGCGGTCAGGGTTGCGGGTTTCCACGAGGAGCGGGTCGAGAAGTGAGTGAAGGGTCGGGAGAGTCGGCTCCCGTCCAGTCCGGAGACGTTCTCGCAGGCAAGTATCGCGTCGAGAGGGTGCTCGGGATGGGCGGGATGGGCGTCGTCGTCGCGGCGATGCACATGGAGCTCGATCGCCGTGTGGCGCTCAAGTTCCTGCTGCCCTCTGCGCTCGCCAACGCGGTGGCGGTGGGGCGGTTCGCCCAGGAAGCGCGCGCCGTCGTCCGCCTGAAGAGCGAGCACGTGGCGCGCGTCATCGACGTCGGGCGCCTCGAGAACGGCGCGCCCTACATCGTGATGGAGCACCTGGAGGGGACCGACCTGGGCACGCTGCTCGAGTCGCGCGGGCGGCTCCAGGTGCACGAGGCGGTCGACTTCCTCCTGCAGGCGTGCGAGGCGGTCGCCGAGGCGCACGCGCTGGGGATCATCCACCGCGACCTCAAGCCGCGGAATCTCTTCGTCACGACGGGCGTCGACGGGCACCCGCTCGTGAAGGTGCTCGACTTCGGCATCTCGAAGTTCACCGGCGCGAACGTGTCGCAGTCGCTCCAGCAGATGTCGCTGACGAAGACGAACGACATCATGGGATCGCCCATGTACATGTCGCCCGAGCAGCTGCGGTCCTCGCGACGCGTGGACGAGCGGTCGGACATCTGGTCGCTCGGCGTGATCCTCTACGAGTGCCTGACGGGCAAGGTGCCCTTCGAGGCGGACAGCGTGACCGAGCTGTGCGCCATGCTGCTGCAGGACGCGCACGTGCCGGCGAACCAGGTGCGGCCCGACGTGCCGCCGGATGTGACGGCCGCGATCGATCGGTGCCTGCAGAAGCATCCGGAGGGTCGGTTCCTCACCGTGGCCGACCTCGCGGCGGCGCTCGTTCCATTCGGCCCGCCGGATGCGGCGGACCAGGCGGAACGCGTGCGGACCATCCTCGGGACCCGGGCGAAGGCGCCCGAGCTTCCCGAAATCTCGGTGCCGTCGTCGCGCGTCGCGGTGACGGGCGGCACGTCGGTCTCGTGGGGCGAGACGCAGCTCGCCCCGCTGAAGAGAGGGACGCGCCGGGCGTCTCTCGTCGCGCTGGCCATCGCCGTCGTCGGCCTGGGCGCGGGCGTCATCGTCTGGCGGACCACGACATCTGGGACGACGGACACGCCGCACGCAGCCGCCGGAGGATCCACCCCGCCGCCGCTGGCGACCCTGACGCCGACGCCGACCGTGACGGCGACCGCAATCCCTGCGCTGACGCCGACGCCGACCCCGAATCCGACGGCAATCCCGACCACGACGAATCACCCCACGGTCTCGACGCGACCTGGCCCGACGACCAGGCCGACGAGCAGCACGGCGACCGCGACCCCGACACCGACCCCGCATCCGACACCGCCCGCGACGACGAAACCGAACACCGATCTGCCCAACGAGCGCGAGTAGCCACCTTTTCCGAGATCGACGATGCTTGGACTCGCGAGGATGACGTCCCTTCGCAGCTTGTCCTTCACGCTGGTGCTCGCCGGCGGTGTGCTCGCCGCGTCGCCGGCCGCGGCGCAGGACGCGTCGAACAAGGCCGCCGCGGAGGCGCTCTTCCGCGACGGGCGCGCGCTGTACGACCAGGGCAAGTACCCCGAGGCGTGCGCCAAGTTCGCCGAGAGCCAGCGGCTCGACCCGGCTCCGGGCACGCTCCTCAACCTGGCCGGCTGCTACGAGAAGAACGGACAGACCGCGAGCGCGTGGGCGACCTTCAAGGAAGCGATGGCGGCTGCGCACGTGAAGGGCCGCACCGACTGGGAGGACCTCGCCCGCACGCGCGCCTCGGCGCTCGAGCCGACGCTCTCGCGCCTCACGATCGCGGTCGCGTCGAAGGCCGACGGGCTGACGGTGACGCGTGACGGAAGCAACGTCGGCTCTGCCGAGTGGGGAACCGCGATCCCGGTCGACCCGGGCTCGCACGCCGTGGACGCGCAGGCGCCGCACCGCAAGCCGTTCCACCAGCCGATTGACGTGCCCTCGGGAGGCGCGAACGTCACCGTGACCGTGGCGGAGCTCGACGCGGCCGACGAGGGCGGAGGCACGCCAGGGACGGAGACGCCCTCGAACGGATCGACCCAGAGGACGATCGGGCTGGTGGTCGGAGGCCTCGGCATCGTCGGCATCGGCATCGGCACGGCCTTCGGATTCAGCGCGATGAGCAAGGAGAACGACGCCACGCAGCACCACTGCGACACGACGAACCACTGCGACGGCACGGGCGTGCAGCTCGGCCACGATGCGCAGAGCGCCGCGACGGCGTCGACGATCGCGTTCGCCGTCGGCGGCGTCGCCCTCGCGGGCGGCTTGCTCCTCTACTTCACCGCGCCGAAGGGCTCGTCGGCCCCCACGGTCGGCCTGCGTGCGACCGCGCTCCCGGGGGGCGGCGCCTTCGGCATCCAGGGGGCGTGGTGAAGCGGCAAGCGCTCTCGCTGCTCGCCCTCGGCGGCGCCATGGGCCTCGCCGCGTGCGGCAACATCCTCGGTCTCAAGGACCTCGAGCCCTACCCGAACGAGGGAGGAACCGCGGAAGGCGGCGGAGACGACGGCGCGGAGGAGTCGACTCCGGATGGGCCGATCACCGGCGACGGACCTTCGTCCGGCGACGCGAAGGACGCGATGTCGGGGGGCGACGTGCGCGGCGAGGAGGACCAGTCGACCACGGGCGAGGGCTCGGTGGACGCGCCGGGCGACGTCACCAGCATGGACTCGCCCCCGGACACGCCGGTGGACACGAATCCGCCGCCGGACTCGCCCGGCGACACGAATCCGCCTCCCGACTCCCCGACGTGCACGAGCCCGAACACGCAGTGCGGCACCCAGTGCGTGGACCTCACGAGCGACGGCGGCAACTGCGGCCGGTGCGGCCACGATTGCCTGGGCGGCATGTGCATCAACAGCGTGTGCCAACCCGTGGAGCTCCTCTCGGGCACGACGCCGTTCGACATCGTCGTCGTCAAGGGAGGAGTCGCCTACTGGGTCGATCAGGCTTCGCAGGCCTGGTCGTGCGTCGTGGGGAACTGCCTCGGGACGGATGCGCCCATCCTGTCCGGCCTCGCGGCGCCGACGCGCATCGCCTGGGACGGCAACGCGACGGTGTTCTGGACCAACAACGGCAACGGCGGCGCCGGTTCCATCGAGCAGTACACCATCGGAAGCGGCGCCCACACGACCCTTTCGCCCGCCGGCGTGACGATCACGGCGCCGCAGGGAATCGTCGCCACGACGCAGTACGTGTTCTGGACCGACACCGCCTCGGCGCTGGCCGTCCGCTACGACCGAACGAGCGGCATGGGGACCAAGTTCGCGCTGGGATCCGGCGCGGTGCCGGCGGGCATGGCGCTGTGCGCCGGCGGCACACGCGTGTGCTGGACCGACGAGTTCACCGCCTCCGGCATGATGGGGAACGTCACGTCGATCGACGTCCTCAGCTGGACGAGCCCTGCAGTGATCAACGGCTCGCAGGACCAACCTTGGTCGATCACCGACAACGGCACCCAGCAGTTCTGGGTGAACTACGACACCGCGGGCGCGGGCGGCGCGGTCGTGAGCTCGACCGGACCGACGGTCGCGTCGCAGGACAAGCCCGTGCGCATCGTGAGCGACTCGACCGCCGTCTTCTGGACCAATCAGGGAAGCGGGACGCTCAATGGCTCGCTGATGACGGCCGCCCCCGGCCTGGCGCCTTCGTCGGTCAAGACGTTGGTCCCGAACCTGGCGAGCCCCGTCGGGCTCGCCATCGATTCGACCGCCGTCTACTACGGCGTCACCGGAAGCAACGGGACGGGACTCTGGATGGTCGCCCGCCCCTGAAGCCGACTAGCGGCGGTCGTGGTCGTGGCCGCCGCCGCCACCGCCCCAGGTGAACGTGACCGGCGGTCCGTTCTTCTGGCCGTTCGGCAGCAGCGGCTGGAACGTGTAGGTCAGCTGCCGGAACCGCAGCACGACCGTCTCCTCGGGACCGTTGCTGCCACCCTCCTCGTGCACGGCCTCGACGTGCACGCCGCCCATCGCGAGCGTGACGGCCGCCGTCCCGCTCAGGGTCTGGTGCAGCACCGCGTTACCGACCTCCTGGTGTGACTGAGCCAGTCCCAGCAGGGCGGCCGTCGAGCTGTCGGTGCCGTGCGTGAACTGCACCTCACCCATCTCGTTCCAGTGGAAGGACGTCGGCGTGAAGTTGCCCCCGTTCGGGCAACCGTCGATGTGGGCGTCGAGCACGTACGAGCCCGCATTCGCCCGGGGCGCCACGAGGACCGCACCCGCCACCGTCGCCAACGCCACAACCGCCCGCACGCCCCGCGTCCCGCTCATGACTGGATCCTCCTCCGGAAAGTGACCCCGACCTCGGGGTTCGACGGGCGAGCGTACAGAATTGTTCAGCCGGTATCCCACTGTTCGGCCGGGCGGTGGTTTGACGCGATCCGCCACGACCCTATAGAAGTCGAGGCGATATGAGCCCCACGGCGATGCTCACCCTGATCTTCGCGGCTTTCGCGATGTTCGCCTGGTCCGCGAGCCGCCGCTGGCAGCTCCTGCAGGTCGGGCGCGCCACCAGCCGCCTCGATCACCTGGCCACGCGCATCCGCGGCACCTGGAGGTACGCGTTCCGCCAGGAGAAAATGGACTACTACAACCCGGCGGGCTTCGCGCACAAGCTCATCTTCACCGGGTTCGTCGTGCTCCTCCTCCGCACGATTGTCCTCTGGGGACGCGGGTTCTACCCGCCGTTCAACCTGTGGATCCTGGGGCCGGCGCAGCCGCTCGGCGCGGTCTACGAGTTCATCAAGGACGTCGTCGCCACGGGCGTCATCGCGGGCACCCTCGTCTTCTTCTACTACCGCCTCGTCAAGAAGCCGAAGCGCATGGCGCTGAGCTTCGAGGGCCTCCTCATCATCGGGATCATCTTCACGATGATGGTCGCCGACATGACCTACGACGGCGCCGCGCTGAACATCGCGGCGCAGAAGCAGCAGCTCTGCGACGCGGCGGCCCACGTGGCGTCGGCAAAGACATGCGCGGCCATGGCGACCATCGTCGCGCCGCTCGGCGGCGAGCAGTACGCGGGCGAGTGGTCCTTCTGGCCGGGCCCGGCCGGGTCGCTCTTCGCCGTGATGTTCCACAAGCTCTCGCCGGGCGCGCTCGTCTTCCTCGCGCACGCGGGGTTCTGGACGCACGTCTCGCTCGTGCTGCTGTTCCTCAACCTGCTGCCGCACTCGAAGCACTTCCACGTCATCACGGCGATCCCCAACGTCTTCGCGCGCAGCCTACATCCGGCGGGGCGACTCGAGCCGATGGCGGAGAACGCCGAGAAGCTCATGGAGAAGTTCGGCGCGGCTGCCGAGGCAGCCGACCCGCTCGCGGCTCCACTCGGCGTCGCGCGCATCCAGCACTTCACCTGGAAGTCGATCCTCGACTTCTACACGTGCACCGAATGCGGGCGCTGCTCGGACAACTGCCCCGCGCACCGGACGGGCAAGATCCTCAGCCCCAAGCACCTGACGCTCGCGCTGCGCGACCACCTCTACGGACGCGAGAACGAGATCGTGCACCTGGAGAAGGGCAAGGAGCCCGCGGCGGTGAACCTCGTCTCGGACGTGATCCACCCGGACGTGCTCTGGGCGTGCACGACGTGCCGCGCGTGCGAGGAGCAGTGCCCGGTCCTCATCTCGTACGTCGACAAGATCGTCGACATGCGGCGCAACCTCGTGATGGTTCGGAGCGAGTTCCCGCAGGAGCTCGCGCGCCCGTTCAACGCGATGGAGTCGAACGGCAACCCCTGGAACCTCTCGCGCATGGACCGCGCGGCCTGGAGCGACGGGCTCGGAGTGCCGCTCATGAGCGACAAGCCGACCGCGCCGGTGCTCTTCTGGGTGGGCTGCGCGGCGAGCTACGACGAGCGGGCCAAGAAGATCGCGCGCGCCACGGCGAAGCTCCTCAAGCAGGCGGGCGTCGACTTCGCGATCCTCGGCACCGAGGAGAACTGCACGGGCGACCCCGCGCGGCGCGCCGGCAACGAGATGCTCTTCGCGACGCTGGCCGAGGCGAACGCGGCGACCCTCAACGGGTACAAGGAGAAGGGCGGCGCGCGCACCGTGGTCACCACGTGCCCGCACTGCTTCAACACGCTCAAGAACGAGTACCCCGACTTCGGCGCGAAGCTCGAGGTCGTGCACCACACGGACTACCTGCTAGGCCTCGTCGCCGAGGGGAAGCTCGTGCCGCGCGCGGTCGAGGGGCTCTCGGGGCGCGTCGTCTACCACGACAGCTGCTACCTCGGTCGGTACAACGGCGTGTACGACCCGCCGCGCGAGATCCTGCGGCGCATCCCGGGCGTGGAGCTCGTGGAGCCCGAGTACTGGACGAAGCAGCGCGGCCTCTGCTGCGGCGCCGGCGGCGCGCAGATGTGGATGGA
>DASVWO010000215.1:0-16462 GCA_036393165.1 Polyangiaceae bacterium
GGGATGCTCTCGGTCGTTCATGCAGCGGCTCCGGGGTTGCTCGCGATGGGGATCTCGATGAGCGCCCGCGTCCCCTTGCCGCCCGGATTCGGGCCGATCGTGAGATCGCCGCGGTGGCTCTTGGCGATCTCCGTTGCAATCGCGAGGCCGAGACCCGTCCCGATCCCCTCGGGCTTCGTCGTGAAGAACGGTTCCTTGGCTCGCGCGGCGGCCTCGTTGCTGATGCCCGTGCCGTCGTCGGTCACGACGAACGCGACCTGCTCGGCGTCCGAGCGCACGGCGAGCTCGACACGTCCGCCGGCATCGCACGCCTCGCACGCATTGAGGAGCAGGTTGATGACGGCGTGCTCGAGCAGATCGCGATCGCAATGAACCGCGGGCATGGTCGATGGGACGTCCACGCGCAGCTTCACGCCCGCCTTTGCGAAGCGGTGCTCGACGCTCCCGGCAGCCTCGCGAACGAGCTGACCCGGATCGGCCCTCTGGAGCGACGGCGGACCACCGCGCGCCATGTCCAGGAAGCGACGCACGATGTGCTGGATCCGGTCCGCCTGGGCGAGGATCGCCTGCGCGTTGCGCGTCGTTCGTTCGTCGCTCTGGGCGCGCGTGGTCAGCTGCTCGGCGCGACCGACGATCACGCCCAGAGGAGTCGCGACTTCGTGGGCGATCCCCATCGCGAAGGTCCCCATCGTCGCGACGCGCTCGGCCCGCTGGAGCTGCTCGTCGCGCTCGCGCTGCGCGTTGGCCACGGCGAGCTCCCGCTGCAGCTCCATGCCCTTGCGTTGCCGGCGGAGGGCGGCGCCGCCGAAGAGGACCACGAGCCCCGATGCGAGCACGACGCCGAGGACGAGACGCCACCGGGCGCGTTTCTCGCGGTCGCGTTCGCGCGCGGCCGAAGCGACGGCGACGACGCCCCAGTGGCCCAGCTTCCCGGCATCGACGTGAGCGATTCCGGCCATCGAGGTCCGCGCGGGCAGTCCGAGCTCCGCCGCTTGAGAAGGCAGAAGGCGCAGTGTCCCTTCACCCTGCGTGAAGGCTCCCGACAGCGCAGCCGACGGCAGCGTGCGTCCATCGGTCGCATGAAACACGTCGTCGCCCGGCGCCTTGACCAGGATGAGAAGCTCCCCTGGCCGCGCGACCCGGTGCTCGGTGTCGACCAGGTCGCTCGGGGCGAGCTCGGTCCGTCCCGCATCGGCCGACGCCGAGAGATGCTCCCGCAGATCCTCGGCGAGGCTGGTCGCAATCACCGACTGCTCCGCCTGCAGGTCGAGGAGGGCCGCGTCCGCCTCACGCTGCTCGTCCCACCACGACAGTGTCGTCACCAGCACGATTGCGCCCAGCATCCACCAGACGAGCGGCCATCGCTGGAGCGGCGGCGCGGGCGGCGAGGGGACGCGCGAAGGGCGGTTCACCACGAGAGGCGGTCCTCTCCACGCAAGCGTCGAGCCACGACCCGGGACCGCACGCGCCGATGCTACCCGCGAACCGACCGGGAAATTTTCCCGGATCGTCTGGAGGAAATCCCGGCGGTGGCGCCCACGAGGGCTGGTGGTCGCCCGGCAACGCATGGCACAAGTGCTGCCTATGCGAACCGCCCGACTGATGGGGTTTCGACCTAGCGGCATCACCGGAGCAGCACTGGTCCTGGCACTCGCGAGCAGTGCACGGGCGGAGGACGGTCAGGCGCAGCCGCCCGCGCCGACCATCGAGGCTCCGCAGCCGGCGCGCTCGATGACGCTAGGTGAAGCGCTGGCCTACGCGAAGGAGCACCAGCCGGCCATCCGCGCAGCCGTGTCGCGCGTGAAGGCGCAGATGGAGACCGCGAAGATCCCCTCGGGTCAGTGGCTGCCTACGATCGGATTGACGCTGCAGGGCTTCGGGATGACGGCGAACAACACGACGGGCACCTACATCCAGCCGGCGTACATGGACATCCCGCGCATCGGCGGAACGGCGTCGCGGACCGAATCGAGCGCGCAGCTTTCTCCCTACGCGTCGACCTTCGCGGGTGCCGGTCTGACGCAGGAGCTCTTCGACTTCGGTCGCATCGGCGCACAGCGCGCCGCAGCCGACGCGCTGGTCGACGTCAGCAAGCACGATGCGGATGCTGACCGTCTCGACGTCGACTTCGGCGTCGAGGAGTCCTACTTCTCGGTGCTCGCCGCCAAGTCGGTCATTCAGGCGGCGGACCAGGCGTACGAGCGCGCCCGCGTGCACCGCGATCTCGCGAAGCGGGGCGTCGATTCGGGCTTGCGACCCCCCATCGAGCTGACGCGCGCCGAGGCCGACCTCGGTCGCTACGACGTCGGGCGCATCCGTGCACGGGGAGGACTCTCGGTCGCTCAGGCCGTTCTCGCCGCAGCGATTGGAGCACCCGAGCCGGCGATCGATACCTCGGCACAAGCTCCGCAGCCCGCGGAAATGCCGTCTCTTTCGCAGGCCGTCGCCCTCGCGCAGGCTCGTGACCCGAGGCTTGCAGCAGCACTCTCGCAGCTGCAGGCCGCCGAGAAGCAAACCACGGCGGTCGGAGCGGAGCTTCGGCCCGACCTGTTCGTCTCGGCCGGGATCTCCGGACGTGCCGGTGGCGCTCCCGCCAGCGGGAACCCCACGCCGCCTCAGCCGACAGGTGCCGGATGGATCCCGGACGTCCCCAACTGGGACGTCGGAGTCGTGCTCTCGTGGCCGCTGTTCGACGGGACGATCGCGGCGCGTCGCGATGCCGCGAAGGCGCAGGAGCAGGTCCGTCACGACGAGGTGGACGCGGTCCGGCTGCAAGAGGTGGCGGCGGTGAACGAAAGCTACATCCAGGTGCAGGTCGCCCGCACGGCGCTCGTCGGCCTGCAGAACACGGTCGTCGCGGCCCGGGCCAACTACGACCAGGCGGACGCACGCTTCAAGGCGGGCATCGGTAACGCGGTCGAGCTGGCGGATGCCGAGGCGGTGCGCACCGACGCCGAGATCCAGCTCGCACTCGGTCAGTTCGAGCTCGCGCGCGCCCGAGCCGCATTCGGTCGCGCCATCGCGGAAGGACTATGAAGTGACGGATCCCCAGACGACGAACCGATCGAGCGATTCGATCGCCCCTACACTCGGAGACAACCCGATGACCGCCAGACGCTCGGCCATGATCCCCGCCCTCGTGACGGCGGGGGTGCTCGTGGTCATCGCGGCGGGATGGGCGCTCGTGTTCAGAGCCGAGAGCAAGGTGAACAAGGTCGCCCTCGCGGACGCGCCGCGGCCCATCACGGTCATCCCGGCGAGCGACACGACCTTCCGCGACTCGCGCAGCTACGTCGGGACCCTCCGTCCCTGGATCGAAGCCAACGTCGGCCCTCAGTTCATCTCGGCGTACGTCGACACGGTCCTCGTCCGTCCGGGCGCTGTCGTGAAGCGCGGCGAGGTGCTCGCGACGCTCGATTGCCGCAACGCGAGCGCCCAGAGCCAGGCGGTGGCCGCAGAGGCGCGCGCCATCGAGACGCGCCAGCGCGCCGTCGCCGATCAGGCCGCGCGCATGCAGAGCCTCCTCGACGGCGGCTTCATCGACCCGAACACTGTGCAGCAGAACCAGGCGCAGAGTGTGTCCGAGGAGGCGCAGCTCGCCGCTCAGCGCGCCAAGCTCACGGCGCAGACGCTCGAGGTGAACGACTGCATCCTGCGCGCTCCCTTCGACGGAGAGATCGCCACGCGCACCATCGACCCAGGCGCTTTCGTGCGTCCGGGTAACGCCATCGTGTCGGTCGTCGACCGGAACACGGTGCGTATGAACTTCGACGTTCCGGAGAGTGACTTCGACGCGGTCGCGGTGGGCACGCCCGTGAGCATCCACGTCGTGGCGACCGACAAGACGCTGGGCGGCGCCATCTCGCGGCGATCCCCGAGCGCGGACCCTGACACGCGGACCGTGCATGTGGAGTGCGACCTGGCGGACCCGAACCGCGAGATCCCAGTGAACACGACCGGAGAGGCCCGCATCGAGGTGGGCCAGCCGATCCACGCGACGGCCGTGCCTCTCTACGCCGCCTCGATCACGGGGACGAAGGCGGCCCTGTTCCTGGTCGACAACGGGGTCGCTCGAAAGAGCACGTTCCCCGTGCTCGGCGAGCGCGGGAGCGACCTGTTCCTCGACACATCGTTGAAGCCCGGCACGCTCGTGGTCACCGAAGGGCGCACGGCGCTGTCCAATGGCGAGCACGTGGCCCCAACCCAGGTCGCGTACGCGGTGGCTCCGGTGGGCTCGACGGCAGCGGCACCCACCGCCGGAGCAAAGCCGTGACCGGCGTCTCTCTGCGGAACCCGATCGCGATCCTGATGATCTGCATCGGGCTCGTGGTCTTTGCGGGCGTCGTCACCCCACGCATGCCGGTCGACACGTTCCCGGAGCTCACGCCGCCCGTGCTCATCATCGGCACGGCTGCCCCAGGGCTCGCCGCGAAGGATATCGAGAAGACGATCAGCTGGCGCCTCGAGAAGTACGTGAGCGCCACCCCCGGCGTCGACCACGTCGAGAGCCTCTCGCGCAACAACTTCAGCGTCATCTACGTGTGGCTGAAGTGGGGCACGGACCTGAGCTCCGCGCAGACCCTCGTCCAGTCCATGGCGGGCTTCGCGATGGCGGCGGTACCCAAGTCCCTCGGCGTGCTTCCGCCCTTCGTGCTGCAGTACGACCCGTCGAACGCGCCCGTCTGCCAGGTGGTCGTCAGCGGTGCTGGATACACCGGGCCGCAGCTCTACGACTATGCGTTCAACAACGTCGAGCCGCTCCTCGAGGGCATCTCCGGCGTGGCGAGCGCCGCTCCCGACGGTGGACAGCAGCGCCAGATCAACGTGGTCGTGGACCCGCTGAAGGCGCAGGCGCGCGGCGTCACGTCCGACGAGATCGCCGTCGCCGTCCACAAGTCGAATGCCCTGCTTCCCTCGGGTGAGTTCATCGCGCCGAGCTTCGACGCGAACGTCTATACGAATGCGATCCCCACGCGCGTGAAGACCATCGGTGAGGCGACCGTGAAGGTGGTAGACGGCAAGCCGGTGCTCATCCGAGACGTCGCCCACGTCGAGGACGGAGGCACGCCCCTGACGCAGGTCGTGTCGGTCAACGGGACCGATGCGGTCGTGCTCAACGTGCTGCGCATTCCGGGCGGCAACACCATCGAGATCGTCGACGCCGTCAAGAAAGTGGTGTCCGAGCTGCGCGACCTGCCGCCTGGGATGAAGGCCGACGTCTACTTCGACCAGTCGACCTTCGTCCGCAGCTCGTACCACGGGCTCAAGAAGGAGATCATCCAGGCGCTGGTGCTGATCGCGCTCGTCATTCTTCTCTTCCTGCAGAGCACCCGCGGCACGCTCATCGTCTCGGTCGCCATCCCACTGTCGTTCGCGATCACGCTCATCGTTCTCTATGCGACGGGGCAGACACTCAACGCATTCACGCTGGGCGGCCTGACGCTCGCCATGGGAAGGCTGGTGGACGACGCGGTCGTCGTCCTCGAGTCGATCCACCGTCACCAGCGCATGGGCATGAGCACGGCGCAGGCATCGCTCAAGGGCACCAACGCCGTGGCGCTCCCCGTGCTCGCGTCGACGCTCACCACGATGGCGGTGCTCTTGCCCGTCGTGCTCCTGGCGGGCCTCGCGCGCAAGCTCTTCGCGCCGCTCGCGATCACGGTCGCCGTCGCGATGATCGCCTCGTACTTCGTGAGCATGGCCGTGACGCCGGTCATGTGCCGGTACTTCATGGGCCACGCCGAGCACGGAAGGCTCGGCAAGGCCGTCGAGGCGATGATCGATCGGCTCGCCGACGGCTACGCGAAGGCGCTGCGCAAGGCACTGCCCTATCGGCGGACCATCATCGGCGCGGCCGCGATCCTCGTCATGGCTTCCGGCTGGGCCGCCTCGCGCCTCCCGAGCACGTTCTTCCCGGACATCGACGAGTCGATGGACATGGTCTACGTGCGCTTCGCGCCCGGCGTTTCGGTGAAGGAAGCGGCCAGGCAGATGACCGAGATGGGGCGCGCGCTCACTGACGAGCTGCCCAAGGGCGACGTGCAGATGGTGGTCTCGAACATCGGGATGCCGCAGAACGCGCGCAGCATCCTGGTCAGCCCGAACGTCGCGCCCAACACGGGATACCTTCGCGTCGCGTTCAGCAATCCCGAGGAGCGTAAGCTCTCGCAGACGGAGCTCGCCACGAGGGTGCGCGAGATCCTCAATCGACGGTTCCCGGGCGTCGAGGTGCTGCAATACCCGGGCGGCCTGGTGGCGAGCGTCTTCGCCAACGGGTACACGGCGCCGTTCGTCGTCGAGCTGCACGACGACAACCTTCAACAGCTCGACGAGGAGACGCGGGCCGTGGCCGATGTGGCCCGCACCGTTCCCGGCATCCGCGACGTCAAGGAGTCGCTGCAGCTCGACTACCCCGAGATCCACGTCGACACCGATCGCGAGAAGGCGGGCTTCGTAGGCACCAGCGAGCGCGCAGCCGCGCAGACGACGCTCGACGCCACCATCGGCAACGTGAACACGCCTGGGGTGTGGGTGGACGCGAACAACGGGCAGTCCTACTACGTGGTCACCGTCTACGACGGCGCGCGCGTGCAGGACGTGAAGTCGCTCTCGGCGCTGCCGCTCCGCGTGAGCCCCGATGGCAAGCCGGTGCTCCTGGGCGCGTACGGCAACGTGCACCGCTCACTCGGCGCCGTCGCCATGGAGCGCAATCACCTCGAGCGCGTCGCCCACGTGCTCATGACGACGGAGGGCCGCGACCTGGGATCGGCCGCATCTGCCCTCGAAGACGCGCTGAAGAAGGATCCGCGCACCCGCAACGTGGACTTCCGCTTCGTCGGTCAGGTGGCCCTGATGCGTCACACCTTCGGGGGCCTGGGCCTCGCGCTGGGGCTCGCCGTCATGGTGGTGTTCATGATCATGGCGTCGCAGTTCAAGTCGCTACGTCTGCCGTTCGTCATGCTCTTCACGATCCCCGTGTCGCTGACGGGCATCGTCATCGCCCTCATGGGGGCAGGGCAGGGGTTCTCCATCACGGCGCTCATGGGCATCCTGATGGTCATCGGCATCGCGGTGTCCAACGGCATCCTGCTCGTCGACGACGCCAACCGGAGGTTCGTGGAGGAGGGAGCGGAGAAGTTCGAGGCTGTAGTTGCGGCCGCGCGCTCGAGGTTCGTACCCATCGCGATGACGAGCCTCGCGACGGTCATCGGCCTCATACCGAACGCGCTCGGGCTCGAGCGAGGCTCGGAAGCGAACCAGCCGCTCGCGCTCGCAGTCGTGGGCGGCCTCACCTCGTCCACGATCCTGTCGCTCTTTCTCGTCCCGGTGATGTTCATGATCTTCGCCAGGAAACCGGCGGTGGAACAGGAAGAGCATCAACCGGATGGGCCCCTGGCAGGAGCACCCGCATGATCAACCGCATCCTGGTCGCCGTAGACGGATCGGACCGCGCTCCGATGGTGTTCGCAGCCGCCGTCGAGATTGCCGCGCACTTCCGGGCGGCGCTGCGGCCGTTCCGGGCGGTCATGGTTCCGCCTGAGTTCCCGGCTGCGGCTGCGGGCAGCCGATCGGATCCGCTCGCATGGCACCTGCTCGAGACCGCCGAGGAAGAGCTCGCGCAGCTGATCCCCGATGCGCCACCCGGCGTGCTGATAGAGCCGCCGGTCGTTCGCATTGGCCAGGCCTGGCGCCTCATCCTGGCTGTGGCAGACGAGATCGATGCTGACCTCGTCGTCATCGGCAGCCACGGCTACCACGGGCTCGACCGCATCCTGGGGACCACCGCGGCGCGTGTCGCGAACGTGAGCACGCGCAACGTGCTTGTCGTGCACGACCACCAAGATCGCGCCGCCGTTCCCGAGCCGACCGCCTCGCCTTATCGCCGCCGCGCCTCGTAGGCGCGCGGCACCGACGGCCGCTTCGCCAGCAGCGTGAACATCGCCGGTACGAGGAACAGCGACAGCAGCGTCGAGGACGTGAGGCCTCCCACGACCGCGAGGGCCAGCGGTTGATTCGACTCCGTGCCCCGCTCGAGGCCCAGCGCGACGGGAACCAGCCCCACGATCGTCGCGAGGCTCGTCATGGCGATGGGGATGAAGCGGATGCGGGCTGCTTCGACCACGGCATCGACCATGGCCTCGCCCAGCTCCAGCCGTCGCCTCGCCTCGTCGACCAGCAGAATGCCGTTCGACACGGCAATGCCCACGACCATCAGAATGCCCATGATCGCCAGGATCGAGAGCGCCTGTCCTGCGGCCATCAGCGCGAGGACGATGCCGACGAGCGACACCGGGATGGTGAACAGCATGACGAACGGCAGGCGCAGCGATTGGAACTGGATCGCCATGACCATGAAGACCACCATCACCGCGAGCGCCATCGCCGGACCGAGCCCCGCGAAGGTCGTCTTCATCAGGTCCATCTCTCCCACCCAGCTCCACTTCACGCGGCGGGTTCGTGGATCGTCCGCCAGCTTGGCGGCGAGCTCGTCGGCCGCGCTGCCGACGTCGCGACCCTCCGTCGCCATGTAGACTTCGGTGACGCGGCCCATGTGGTCGCGCTCGATGGCGATTGGCCCTGCGCTACGCCGGATCTCGGCGTACGCCCCGAGGGTGACCGGCTGCGCTTCGGGCGTGACCCTGGCCGGTAGCTGCGCGAGCGCGTCGACGTCACGGACATCTCGCTCGTCGTAATAGGTGACGACGTAGTAGGCCTGCCCGTTGTGGGGATCGATCCAGACCCCGGGCGTGTTGATGTCTCCCAGCGTCGCATCGAGCGTCGTCTGCGCGGCTTGCCGCGACGTCACGCCGACCATGCCCGCCTCGTCGCGACGGGTGTCTACGTGAATTTCCGGGTAGTCGGTCTGCAGCTGCACGCGAACGTCGCGGACGCCGCCCACCGTGCGCGCCACCTCGGCGACAGCGTGGGCCTGCTGCTCGAGAGCGGTCAGATCGTCGTTCCGCAGCTCCACCGCGATGGGCGCGTAGTACCCGTTGGAGAACACACTCGCGACGAGCCCTCCGGGCCACTGGAGGAACTCGACGCCGGGGTAGTGCTCGACGAGGAGCGCGCGCATCCTGTTCGCGATGTCCTGCTGGGTGTGGGCGCGCTTCTCAGGCGGCGCGAGCGCGACCCGGATGAACCCCATGTGCGGCCCGTCGTTGGCGCTCGTCATCGCGCTGCGGGCGTTCTCGGGCGATCCCTCGTTGGTGAGCACCAGCTCGACGTCGCCCCTGGGGAGCTCCTGGGCGAGCGTCCGGCCCATCTCCTGGATGCGGTGGTCGGCCTCCTGGAGGGAGATGCCTGGCGAGAACCGCACGTAGACCCGCTCCATAGACTCGTCGATCTCCGGGAAGAACGTGCTCGGTAGTCGCACGGCGGCCCACACGGCGACGGCCGTCAGCAGCGCACACGCGCCGACGATCCACAAGCGCACGCGAAGGGCGCCTCGCAGGAGCCCCGCGTATCCATCCGCGATCCGATCGATGGCGCGACCAACCATACCCGCGATGCGCCCCGGAGCGTGCTCCTTGAGAACGAAGCGCGCGGCCACCGGCGTGACGAAGATGCTGACGACGTATGAGGCCACCATCGCGACCGCGACGGTGAGAGCGAGGGGAGCGAACAGTCGCTTCGCGAGGCCGGACAACAGGAGTACCGGCAGGAGGACCGCGATTGTCGTGAGCGTCGAGGCCAGGACCGGCAGGGCCACCGCGCGCGTGCCTTCGAGCGCCGCGTGCGCCGGGTCGGCTCCGTTTCCCCAGTGGCGATGGATCGACTCGAGCACCACGACGGCGTCGTCGACCAGCCGGCCCATGGCGAGCGTGAGGCCTCCCAGCGTGAAGGCGTTGAGCGTCTGCCCCGTGGCGTAGAGCACGATGAGCGTCGTCGCGAAGGCGAGGGGGATGGCGATGGCCACGACGAGCGTGCCGCGCGCGCTCTGCAGGAAGAGCAGGATCACCAGGGCCACCAAGACCAGCGCCTGCACCACTTCGCGGCGTAGCCCCGTGTACGCGGTGCGCACGTAGGTCGACTCGTCGAACACGGGCTTCACCGTCATCCCTGGCGGCAGGTTCGGCAGACTCGCCACGATGCGCTTGGCATCCTCGACGATGCGCAGCGTGTTGCCTCCGGGCACGCGCAGCACGTTGAGGTACACCGCGTTCTCGCTGTTGACCGAAACGGCCTGGGTCGGCGCGGCGCCTCCGTCCTCCACCCGCGCGACGTCGCGGATGTAGACCGGACTGCCGTCGACCACCTTGATCTGTGCGTCGCCGATTGTCTTCACGAGGCGTGGCACGGCATCCGTGTAGACGTTCGCGTCGAACGTCGGCGCGATGAATTCGCCCGAGGGAAGCAGCGCGTTGGACTGAGCCACGGCGGCTGACACGTCCTCGGCAGTCACTCCACGCGACTGCGCCGCAGCGCGATCGACGATCACGTTGATCTGCCGCTGCGTGCCCCCGTTCGGGGCGGCGCTCGCCACCCCGGGTATGCCCTCGAGCAGCGGCTCGATGTTGTTCATCGCGTAGTCGTAGAGCTGCGGGCCGGTGAGACCTCCGCCTGACACGACGACCTGAACCACGGGCGCGTTGGTCGGATCGAATTGGAGAACGAACGGGGGAATGACGCCCAGCGACTTGGGCACCGCAGACATGGCGAATTGCACCTGCTGCTGCACCAGCGTTTGGGCGCCGTTCAGGTCCGTGCCCCACTTGAGCCACACGTAGGCAATGCTCAGGTTGTTTCGCGAGACGCTCTGCACGTGCTCGACGCCGGGAGTGGCGCTCACGTACTTCTCGATGCGCCAGCTGAGGGTTTTCTCGACGTCACGCGCGGCCAGACCGGGGGCGAGCGTACCCACGACGAGCACCGGCGGCGTGAGGTCAGGGAACGTGTCGATGGGCATCCTCGGCGTCACGACGGCGGCGAACACCAGCACGGCGATGCCGAGCATCAGACTCGCTAGCGGGTTGCGGAGGGAAAGAGCGGTCACATTGGCCTTCCATATCCGCCCCCGCGGGGCAGCGGCGCAGGCCCGGCGTCGACGGGCGACTCGGTCACGGTGCGTACCTCGTCGCCGTCCTCGAGCAGTGCGCGGCCCTCGCTGACGACCAGAGAGCCGGAGGGAAGCGCCGCGGGGTCGACGAAGAGGCTGCCGCCGCTTTCTCCGAGGACTGGCACGGTCCGCGCGTGGGCGACCCCGTCAGCGACGACGAAGAGCTTCGCCTTGCCCTCCTCCTGCGTCGCTGCGTAGAGCGGCACCTCCGTCGCGGCGACGGGTTGCCCCACGGCCACCTTTACGATCGCGGTCGTGGCGACCGGATAGCGGCGGTCCGGGTCCGGAACGTCCACCTCGAAGTGGATGGTGCGTGTGCGCGGGTCCGCGCGCGGCGCACGCCGCGAGATGGGCGCCGAGAGCCGCGCGCCGGTCGCCAGGACGTCGATGTCTACCACCGTCGACGGCACGAGCGCGTCGAAGTCCTTCTCCGGTGCATCGACCGTCACGCGCACGACGCTGCGATCCACAACCGAGACGATGGAGGCGCCCGGATGCACGAAGGCGCCGGGATCGAACGATCGCGTCCCGATCTCCCCGTCGAACGGCGAACGAAGCACGCAGTCCCGCACGTCCAGGGAGGCCTTGAGCAAGTTGGCTCTCGTCTCCATCAGCTCGGCCTTGGCTGCCGTGCTCGCTGCCTGTTTTTGCTCCGCCTCGTTGGCTGCGACGAATCCTCCGTCGAGCATCGAAGCGACTCGTTGCGCCTCGTCGGCGGCCGCTTTCATCTGGGCATCAATCGCCTGGGCCTTCATCTCGACGGCGCGTGTGGCGGCGCTCGGATGGGAGCAATCGAGTGTGGCAAGCACGTCACCGCGCCGGACCGCCACGCCCGGACGCACGGTGACGGTCTGCACATAGGCCGACACGTATTGGGGCCCTACGGCGGCCTCCACCCACGGCTCGACCGCGCCGACGTACCTGCGGGTCGTTCGATACTGCGTCGCGCGGACGGGCACGACCGTGACGGGCCGCGGGCTCGAGGACAGCGGCACGTGATTCACGTGGTGCGCTGCGCGGGTCGACAGCAGGATGACGAGCAGGGCGACGAGCACCGTTCCGCCCGCTACAACCGCGATCTCGCGCGCGCGCCTGGGACCCCGTCTCAGAGTGGCCCGCCGGTCGGCCGTCTCCGCGCTCGTCATGCTTGATGCCGACCGATGAAGCAACGGAAGTGCCCGAGTGGCGCTACCGCCACGGTCGCGATCGACAGATTTCACGGACGGTGAATGCTGGGCGTCATCCGCAATAGTAGACAGGTACTCTTGACTAACGGATGAGCGCGGGTCAAGCTTCGGGGGTCATGGGCGCACCGATCTCTCGCGCGAGGCTGGAGGCAGCCCTCCACCCGGACGCCCTCGATCCGACCGAGATCGCCGACGCGGTGACCGCCGCGGCGAGGGGACTCCGCTACGGGTCCATCGAGGTCGTGGTCCACGACGCGCGCGTCGTCCAGATCATCCGCACCGAGAAACGTCGCATCGTGAAGTGAGATCTCGCTACGCCACTCGGCGCGCGAGCACGCCCGACACCGCTCACCGGCCCACCGGAACCCCGGAGGCACGGCACCCCGAAAGGAGTCGCCGTGCATCTCCGTTCCCCGCTCGCCGTCGCCGTGCCCATCGTCCTGGCGAGCGCCTCGCTCGTCCGGGGGGCGGCGGCCCAGGAGCCCGAGGACCCGCCTCCGCCGCCCGCGCAGGATGGGCGGAGCGCCGGCTACCACAACGGGACTTTCTTCATCCGGACGCCGGACGACGTGTTCCGTCTCTACGTCCAGGGCCGCGTTCACGTGGACTACTACGCCGCGTTCGGCCCCGGCCTCGTCAACCTCGCTCCGGGGCAGTCCGTCGCCCAGGGGTTCTCCCTCCGGCGTGCCCGCCTCGAGATGGCCGGCGAGTTCTTCCAGCAGTGGCAGTGGCAGCTCGGCGCAGAGTTCGCGCCATCCGCCGACGACAACGTCGCCGCGACGATGGCGTCGCTCGCGTGCAAGGCCGACCCGAAGTCCGGCGCCGAGTCGTGCTCCCCGCAGGAGAACCCGGTCGACAACGCGACGATGAAGCCAGCGCCGACCGACGCGTTCGTCAACTACGGACCGTCGCCGTGGGCCAACGTGCAGGTCGGTCAGTACTACGTGCCCTTCACCCTCGAGAACCGCATCAGCGACAACACGACGTCGTTCCTCGAGCGCGCGCTCGTCATCCGCACGATCGCCGTTCCCCTGCAGCGCGACATCGGCGCGATGTTCTGGGGCGAGTCGCCCGATCGCCTCTTCTACTACGCGGTCGGCGTGTTCAACGGCGACGGTCCCAACCGGCCCAACGTCGACACGCGCTACGACCTCGCGGGACGCGCGTTCGTGCGCCCGCTCGTCCGCTCGACGAGGAGCTCCACGAAGTGGGCCCAGGTCGGCGTCTCGGTCCACGGCGGATCGCGCGACGCGACGAAGGTCGGCTACGACATGCCCGCCCTGACCACGAGCGAGGGCTTCACGTTCTGGAGGCCCACGTACACCGATTCGCATGGGCGCCTGCTGCACACCATTCCGAGCGCCGCGCAGGAGGCCTTCGCGGGGGACGTCTTCGTACCCGTCGGCAACTTCGACTTCATGAGCGAGTTCGTCTACGCGCACTACGACACGCGCGAGGTCGTCGACGGCATGCAGCTCTCGCCGTTCACCGAACGTCTCGGCGCGCTCTCGGGATGGGGGCTCTACGCGCAGGTGGGCTACTGGCTGGTCGGCGACCACGAGATCCTCGGCTACCCGAGCTACGGCCGGCCCATCCACGTGGACCTCACTCAGCCCCAGCGCCCGGCGCAGCATGGGCTGCAGGTGGTGGCGCGCGTCGATGGGCTCGCGCTGAACTACTCCGGCGCCTCGCGCGGAGGCTCGAACGATCCGAAGACTCCCAACGGCGACATCGACGTCACGTCGTTCGCGCTCGGCGTCAACTACTGGGCCACGCGCCACCTGCGCGTCAGCGCGAATTACACGTACTACGACCTGCCCGCGCACGCGCTCGTGTCGTCGCTCCACGAGGTGTCGGCGCGCGTCGGCGTGCAGTTCTAGCTCTTCTCGTCGTCCTGCGAGGCGAGCCACTTGGTGAGCGTCTTGGCGTCGACGTCGAGCGCCTCGGCGGTGCGCGTCTTGTGTCCGCCGAGCCGTTCGAGCGCCCAAGCGGCGTAGCGGCGCTGCACCTCGCGGATGGGAAGCACGCCTGTGCCCGCCGCCCCCCCTACGGCCGCGGGCAGCCCCGGTGCCGGCGCGCTCGTGATCGACGGCGGCAGATCACCCGCGTGCACCTCGGCGCTCTTGCCGAGGAGCACGACGCGCTCGACCGCGTGCGCCAGCTCGCGCACGTTGCCGGGCCACGCGTACTCGAGGAGCTTCGCGAGCGCATCCGGCGCCAACCGCTCGACTGGGGACTGGGTGTGCCGGCCCTTGCTGTCGGCGAGCAGGCGCTCGATGAGGAGCGGGATGTCCTCGCGGCGGTGGCGAAGCGCCGGGATCTCGATGGTCACCACGTCCAGCCGGTAGAGCAGGTCCTCGCGGAAAGCGCCGATCCGCGCGCGCTCGCGCAGGTCGCGATGGGTGGCCGCGATGACCCGCACGTCGACCGCCCGCTCCTTGCTCGCGCCGACCGCGCGCACCATGCCGCTCTCGAGGACGTGGAGCAGCTTGGCCTGCAGCGCCGGCGACATCTCGCCGATCTCGTCGAGGAGCATCGTCCCGTGATCGGCGTCCACGAAGAGCCCCGCGCGTGCGGCCGTCGCTCCCGTGAACGCACCCTTCACGTGTCCGAACAGCTCGCTCTCGAGCAGCGCCTCGGGAAGCGCCGCGCAGTTCACGGCGACGAACGGACCCCCCGCGCGGGCGCTCGCGGTGTGGATGGCCCGCGCGAGCACCGTCTTGCCGGTCCCCGTCTCGCCCACGAGCAGCACGGGGCTCGCCGCATCCGCCACGCGCGCGGCCACGTCGAGGACCTCGCGCATGGCGGGGCTTGCCGCCACGAGACTCCCGAGCCCCGCTTCGCGCTTGAGCGCCGCCCGCAGGGCTTGCGCCTCGCGCCGAACGCTCGCCGCTTCCAGGGCGCGTCCGAGGAAGAGCGCGAGCTCGTCCACCGCGAAGGGTTTCGTGAGGTAGTGCGCCGCGCCCTGACGGATCGCGTCGACGGCGGTCTCGATGGCTCCGTACGCGGTCATCACGATGACCGGTCGCTCCGGCGCGGCCTTGCGCGAGATCGCCAGCAGACCCATGCCGTCGACGTGCGGCATGCGCAGGTCCGTCACGAGCGCGTCGATGGGCTCCGACTCCAGCCGCTTCGCCGCCTCGACGCTCGACGCGCACGCCGCCGCGTCGAATCCGCGATCCGAGAGACCCTCGGCGAGGGTCTCGGCCATCTCGATGTGGTCGTCGACGACGAGGACGCGCGGACCCGGCACGCTCCCCACTCTAGCGCGTGCCGCGTCCGCTCACTTGTGCTTCAGCCACTTGGCCACGTCAGCGGCCCCGTGCTCGCGCAGCGCCACGCAGAGGGACGCCCGCTCGAGGCGCTCCTCGAGCGAGCGCTTGACCCCCTCCATCGCGACCGTCGCGGGCTCGAAGAAAGCCTTCGCGTCGTCGTGGTCGGCCTGCGTGCACATGGCCCCGGCCACGCCGACCAGCATCCCGCCGCCGCGCGAGCCGGGGATGTGCGCGCGGATCTTGCCCCAGTTCTCCTTCTCCCACGCGTAGAGCACGGGAGCCGTCTCTCTCCGGCCGATCGCCCCCCCGAAGAGGTAGCGAAGCTCGCCCAGGCGGATCTCGTCAGTCAGACCGACGTCGAAGGCCTGGCGCAGCACCGCGGGATCCTCGAACCAGGACATGGCGCGGATCGCCACGATGCGGTCCTGCGGGGTCTTCGCGCTCTTCGCCGCCGCGCGCAGCTCCTCGAGACGCGAGGCGCCCGCCTTGATGGACGCGAGCGGGACCGCGATCTGCGCCGTGTCCGAAGGCACGCTCGTCGGGTCCTTGAGCCACTTCTGGGCGTACTTCTCCGCCTCGGTGAGCGTCGCCGCGTCGTGCGCGAGGTGGCCCATCGCGAAGAGGACCGTGTTCCTGGCGAGCGCGCGGTCATCGTCCTCCTTCTTGGCCGCCTCCCATCCGAGCATCGCCTTCTTGCCGGCGAACCGCGCCGCCACCCAGCGCCGGAACGCCGGGCGATCGCCGTCATCGACGAGCGATCGGTCCATGTCCTCGATGACCTCCGTCAACTGATCGACGACGAATCGGTTCGTCTCGGTGTCGAACGTCGGAAGCACCTCGAAGATGGCGCTCGGGTCGAGGGCGCCCTGACGGACCTCGGCCCACGCGTTGGAGACGAGGCCCAGCCGGTCCACGGCGTCGAGCGAGCGCGCGCCGTACGC
>DASVWO010000216.1:0-8276 GCA_036393165.1 Polyangiaceae bacterium
CATGCACAGCTCCTTGGCCCTCGCCGCACCCACGCGACGCGCCAGGCGCTGCGTGCCGCCGAACCCCGGGATGACCCCGAGGTTCACCTCGGGCTGCCCGAGCTTCGCCTTGTCGCTCGCGTAGATGAAGTCGCACGCGAGGGCGAGCTCGCACCCGCCGCCCAGCGCGAACCCGTTCACCGCGGCGATGACGGGCACCGTCGTCAGCGACTCGAGGCTGTTGCCCACGCGATGCCCCATGTCGGCGAACTGCTTCGCCTGCACCGGCGTCATCTCGCTCATCGCGGCGATGTCGGCCCCCGCCGCGAACGCCTTGTCGCCGGCGCCCGTGAGGATGATGCACCGGAGATCCGCGTCCGCAACGAGCCCGTGCAGTGCCATCCCGAGCTCCTTCAGCAGCTCGACGTTCAGCGCGTTCAGCTTGTCCGGGCGGTTCAGCGTCAGCGTGACGACGCCCGCGTCCTTCTCGACGAGAACGAGGCTCATACCGCCCTCCCGACGCGCTGGCCCTTGTCGTCGTACCTGTAGAAGCCCTTGCCCGCCTTCTTGCCGTGCCACCCGGCGGCCACGAGGTTCCGCAGCAGCGTCGGCGCGCGGTACTTGTCGTCGCCGATGTCGCGATGAAGCACGTCGGCGATGGCCAGCACCGTGTCGAGCCCGATGAGGTCACTCAGCTCGAGGGGCCCCATCGGGTGATTCAGCCCGAGCTTCGCCCCCGTGTCGATGTCCTCCGGAGTTCCGAGGCCCTCCTGCAGCGCGAAGCACGCCTCGCAGAGCAGCGGGATGAGGATGCGGTTCACGAGGAAGCCGGGCGCGTCCTTGCTCGTCGTCGTGATCTTCCCCATCTTCTCGGCGAGCGCGCGCGTGAGCTCGTAGGTCTCGTCGCTCGTCTGCACGGCGCGCACGATCTCGACGAGCTTCATCAGCGGCGGCGGGTTCATGAAGTGCATCCCGATGACCCGGTCCGGCCGCGACGTCCCGGCCGCCAGCTTCGTCAGCGAGATGCTCGACGTGTTGCTCGCCAGCCACTTGCCCGGCTTGAGCGCCTCGTCGCACTGCTTGAAGAGGCGCATCTTGAGGTCCACGTTCTCGGTGGCTGCCTCGACGACGAAGTCGCACGCCGCGAAGGTATCGATGCCCGGCGCCGGCTGGATGCGGGCGACGAGCGCCTCCGCGTCCGGCGCGGCCATCTTGCCCTTCTCGACCTGCTTGCTCAGGATGGCGCCGATCTTCTTCTTGCCGCGCTCGGCGAGCTCCTGCGACGCGTCCACGAGGACGACCTCGTAGCCCGCCGCCGCCGCGACCTGCGCGATGCCGCCGCCCATCTGCCCGGCGCCGAGGACGCCGATGGTCTTGATCGAATCGAGATGTGCCATGCTCCACCCGTCGATGAGGTCCGGGGCGGCACATAGCACAACCGCGCTCCTGCTCGCCGTCGCGCTGGGGCTCGCGTCGGGCTGCGCCGGACCGAGCGCGACCGAGCGGGCGCAGACGCTCGCGCGGCAGGGGAGGGACGAGGAGGCGGCGGCCCTGCTCGAGAAGCGCGTCTCCGAGCACCCGGAGGACGTGCCGGCGCGCCGGCTGCTCGTGCGTCTGCTCGGGTACACGGGGAACCTCCCGCGCGCGCGCGCGCAGGCCGAGGAGCTCGCGCGCATCCTCGGGCCGTCGGATCCCACGCCGTACATCGAGCTGGGGCACGCGCTGGAGCTGGCCCACCGCTACGACGAGGCGCTGGCGGCGTATGACGAGGCGGCCGAGGCGTCGCCCGCGTCGCCGGCGGGGCCGCGCGAGGGAGGCATGCGCTGCGCGCGCTGGGGCGAGGCGGAGGAGGCGCGACCGCGCCTCGAGGAGGCCGTGCGCCGCGGGGCGACGGACGCCGAGACGTGGCACGTGCTGGGGCTCGTGCGCCTTCACCTCGGCGACTTCGCCGGCGCCGAGGAGGCGTACCGCGCGGGCACGCAGGCCGACCCGAAGGGGCCCGAGTGCTGGCTCGGCCTCGCGACGGCCGCGGTCGCGCAGGGGGACGCCGGGAAAGCGCTCGCCGCGTACGACCAGGTGCTCGCACGCCGTCCGCACTTCGCGCCCGCGGAGCTCGGCCGCGCATGGGCGCTCGCGAAGCTCGGGCGCAAGGACGAAGCGGTGCGCGCGCTCGATCACGCGCAGGAGCTCGGGGCCCCCGCCGAGAACATCGCGAAGCAGCGCGCGGCCCTCCAGAACTGAAGCTATCCTGCCGGCCCATGCCGAACGAGCCGAGCACCGTCGCGGGCGTCTCCGTCACCGTCGCGAGGGCGCGGGGCGCTCAGCGTGCGTGGGCCGAGACGAGCGTCGAGGAACGGGCGAGGTGCATCGCGAAGGTGAAGGATCGGATCCTCGAGCGCGCCGAGGCCATCGCCAAGTGCGTGCACGAGGAAGTGGGCAAGCCCGACGTCGAGGCGCTGCTGGGCGAGGTGCTGCCGTCGGCCGACGTCGTCACGTACTGGACGCGCGCGGTCATCGAGATGCTCGACCCGCTGGAGGTGGAGATCGACCCGCTCGCGTACCCGGGCAAGAGCGGCGTGATCCACCGCGAGGCGCGCGGCGTCGTCGGGGTCATCATGCCCTGGAACTTCCCCTTCGCCCTGCCGCTGCGCACGATCATCCCGGCGCTGCTGGCGGGGAACGCGGTCGTCTTCAAGCCGAGCGAGGTCACGCCGAAGTCGGGGGCGCTCGTGGCCGAGGTGCTCGCGGGCGCCGTGCCCGATGGGGTCTTCGGCATCGTGCAGGGCGACGGCGAGGTGGGCGGCGCGCTGTGCGAGGCAGACGTGGACCTCGTGGTCTTCACGGGCAGCGTCGCGACGGGGCGCAAGGTCGCGCACGCGTGCGCCGAGCGCCTCATCCCGTGCTCGCTCGAGCTCGGGGGCAAGGACGCCGCCATCGTGATGGCCGACGCGAACCTGGAGCGCGCCGCCAACGGCATCGCGTGGGGCGCGATGATGAACGCCGGCCAGAACTGCGCCGCGGTGGAGCGCGTCTACGTCGATCGCAAGGTGGCCGACGCGTTCATCGCGAAGGTCACGCAGGTGGTCGCGTCGCTGCGCGTGGGCACCGACGTCGGGCCGCTCGCGACGACCGCGCAGCGGGCCATCGTCGCGCGCCACGTCGACGCCGCGAAGAACGCGGGCGCCAAGGTGCTCGCGGGCGGAGCGGACGCGAAGGACGGCGAGCGCGCCTACCCGCCGACCGTCGTGCGCGTCGAGACCGACGACACGCCCCTCATGCGCGACGAGACCTTCGGCCCCGTTCTGCCCGTCGCGGTGGTCGAGAACGTGGACGACGCGATCGAGCGCGCCAACGCCTCGCGCTACGGCCTGACCGCCAGCCTGTGGACGCGCGACCGCCGGCGCGCGCTGCGGCTCGCGCACAAGCTGCGCGCGGGCGTCGTGACCATCAACAACCACGCGTTCACGGGCGCGATCCCGGCGGCGCCGTGGAGCGGGCACGGCGAGACGGGCTGGGGCATCACCAGCTCGCCGCTCGCCCTCGAGTCCCTCACGCGCCCGCGCTTCGTGCTCGTCGACAAGAGTCGCGCCAAGCGGGAGCTGTGGTGGTACCCGTACACGCCGGCGCTGCGCAACGTGGCGCTCGCGATGAGCACCCTGCGCTGCTCGGCCGCGGGGCTCTTCGCCCGCATCGGCGCGCTCTTCAAGCTGGTGGGCGCGATGGTGGCGAGGGCGCGCGGGGGCTGAGGTCAGCGCGGGGGCAGGCCCGTCGAGGGCGGGTTGGTCGACGCGAGCGCTTCGAGCGTGCTCGAGGATCGATCGAGCAGCTGGCAGAGCGCCGCGTAGCTCGCGGGGGCGCCCGGAGCGAACTTGGTGCCGCCGAAGATGGCCTGCAGCGACGGGGCGAGCGCGTCGTCGCGCGCCACATCCATCATCGCCCCCTCGATGGCCGTTCGCATCTCGGGGGGCAGCCGGCTGGACGCGGCGATGAGGTCCGGCGGGACCTCGCCCAGCAGGCCGAGCACGACCACGTCGGACGCGGGGATCCCCGCCTCCGTCCAGGGTCCGTGGACGATGCCGCCCTGCGAGGCGCAGCGCGCGAAGGTCGCGGCGACGTCGGCGCGGCCCTCGAGAACCGCGTGGAGCGCCTCGATGTGCGAGCCGGCGAACGACTCGGACGCGAACGTCGCTCGCGGGTCCAGGCCGAGCGCCGACAGCCCCAGGCGCGCCACGATGTGGCCCGACGCGCTCAGCCGGTCCACCCACGCGATGCGTCGCCCCCGGAGCTGGTCGGGCACGAGCCGCGTGATGCCCGAGGCGGGCGACGTGACGAGCACCGACCAGAACGCGTCCCCGGGGCGCACGACGGTCGCCACGGCCCTGGCGACGGAGCGCTGGTCGAGGCGGGCGAAGACGAGCGGCGGGAGCCACGCCAGGTCGATGCGCCCGGCGGTCATCGCCTGCTCGAGCTCGTCGTACGTGTCGACGTTGCGCTCGACCACGTGGACGCCCAGGCGGTCCTGCAGGGCGTGCACGAACTTCCTCGTCCTCGCATCGCGGGCGCGCAGACGGTCGGTCGGCACCAGACCGAGGACGATGCGGTCGACCGTCACGGGTGAAGCGTAGCGCCCACATCGGGTGGCGCGCACGTTTGCGTGCTACCCCGGGGGGCCTCTGCATGCTCGTCGCGTACTCGGTTCGCAGCGGAATCGCGGCGCTCAACTGCGTGGCGGGCGCCGTGCCCGACGACGTGCCGGTGCGCTTCGTCAAGACGCGCGAGCAGCTGGTGGCCGCCGTGCGCGAAGCGAACGCGACCGGGCGGCGTCCCGTGGTCGCCTGGTCGTTCTACTCGGTCGACGTCGACGCCGCCGCCGCCGATCTCGCCGCCGTGCGGCCGGCCACCGAGGGCGCGCTCCACGTCGCCGGCGGCGTGCACGCGACGGCGGAGCCGCTGGCGACGCTGCGCGCCGGGTTCGACCTCGTGGCCGTCGGGGAAGGGGAGACGACGATCCGCGCGACGTTCGAGGCGCTCGCGCGTGGCGACGACCCGCGGTCGTTGCAGGGGATCGCGCACCTCGACGCGCGCGGAGGGCTCGTCTCGCACGGCCCGGGCGAGCGGCGGCCGCTCGACGACTTCCCCTCCTTCCGCCACGGCCGCTGGCAGGCGATCGAGATCACGCGCGGCTGCGTCTACGCGTGCGCGTTCTGCCAGACGCCGTACGTCTTCAAGGCGCGCTTCCGGCACCGCTCCGTCGAGAGCGTGCGGCGGCACGTGGAGGCGATGGCGCGCGAGGGCTCGCGCTTCGTCCGGTTCCTCACGCCGACCGCGCTCTCCTACGGCTCCGACGACGAGTCGCCCCGGCTCGAGGCGGTCGAGGCGCTCCTGCGCACGGCGCGCCAGGCCGCGGGGCCGGGCGCGCGGGTCTACTTCGGCACCTTCCCGAGCGAGGTGCGGCCCGAGCACGTGTCGCGCGAGGCCCTGGCGATCATCCGGCGCTGGGCGGACAACGACGCGATCGTCATCGGCGCACAGTCCGGGTCCGAGCGCGTCCTCGAGTCGATGCGCCGAGGCCATGGCGTCGCCGAGGTGGAGCGCGCCGTGAGGCTCACGAGGGAAGCCGGACTGCGCCCGGAGGTCGATCTGCTCCTCGGATTCCCCGGCGAGACGCGCGCCGATCGCGAGGCGTCGCTGCAGCTCGCCGAGCGGCTCGTGGCGATGGGCGCGCGCATCCACTCGCACGCCATGCTGCCGCTCCCGGGCACGCCGATGCGCGACGCGGTGCCGGAGCCCATCGAGGACGAGGTGGCGACGCGACTCGCGCGTCTCGAGGCGCGCGGCGCCGCGTGGGGTGCCTGGAGACGCCAGGTGATCGCGGGCGAGCAGCTCGTGCGTAGACGCCGGGCGTCAGTCTCGTAGTCACGCGCTCTGGTCGCGCGTGACAGCGCCGCGCGGTCGTGAGGCATCCGTGCGCGGGCGTTTTGCGTGCGGGTGTGCGCGCGCTTGCGTTCGCCGGGAAATGCCGCCTGGCACGGCGTCTGCGCTGCGTACCGGCGCGGACGCGCGGCATGCGTCCTCACTTCCCAAGGAGAGCGATCATGCATCCCAAGAAGCGAACCCTGGTCAGGTGCCTTACCACCGGGTTGCTCGCCGCCCTTCCGCTGACGGCCTGCATCTCGACCTCGTCGGGGCTCGGGCAGGCCGCCCAGGGTTGCCCCGAGTTCAAGGCGGGCGCCACGTTCGATTCGAGCGACGACGTGGACGTGCACGTCCGCCGCTTCATGCAGGCGTCGGCGGATCTCGACGGCGTCACCGGCTCGATTCGCAGCTCCGTGAAGGACGCGTGCGAGGGCATGGCGCACGACCTCGGCATCAAGGACACCTGGAGCAGTCTCGGTGACTCCGACGACGCGATCACCAACGACAGCGGCACCGGCTCGTGCGACCAGGTGGGCGCGCGGATCGACGCCATCATGACGGCGCACGTCGAGGCCAACTTCGCGCTCGTCGTCGACCGGGGCGCCTGTTACCCCGACTTCACCGCCGAGGCGCAGTGCGAGGCCGGCTGCACGTCCGCCGAGTCGTGCACCCCGGGCAGCGTCGAGACGCGGTGCGACCCCGCGCAGCTCAGCGTCCAGTGCGGCGGGAGCTGCGAGGCGAACGCCTTCTGCGAGGGCACCGAGACGACGCAGTGCAACTGCGAGGGCAAGTGCGAGGCGGAGTGCATGGGGCACTGCACCGGCCACTGCACCGACGAGAACGGCCACCGCACCGACAACGACGAGAACTGCCACGGCAAGTGCAGCGATCACTGCAGCGGCCAGTGCACCGGACGCTGTCAGGTCGATCAGTCGCAGGGCATCCAGTGTGGCGCCAACGTGTTCTGCACCGGTGGCTGCACCGCGCAGGAGTCGCAGCCGCGATGCGAGTCGGACTACACGCCGCCGAAGTGCACGATCGACCAGGAGTGCTTCGCCAGCTGCCGCGCCAGCGTCGCGGTGAAGGCGAAGTGCGACCCGCCGACCGTCAAGCTGCTCGCCGACGTGACGGTCAACGCCGACGTGAAGGTGCTGGTCGACACGATCAACGCTCACCTGCCGCCGCTCGTGCAGTGCGCCCAGACGCAGGGGCACGTCGCGGCCGACGTGGTGCCGGCGCTCAGCTCGTCGGGCCAGGCCATCCTGAACGGCGCGGGCAACCTCGACGGCAAGTCGCTCGGGTGCGCGACCGTCGCGACGCAGTCGCTCTCGAACGACGCCACGCACCTGCAGAAGCTGACCGTGGCGGCGACCAACGTCACCAACCACTGCAGCTCGCACGCGGACTGACGGTCCATGAAGCGCCTCTCGACGGTGCTGATGGGTGCCGCGGTCGCGGCGTTCGCCGGGGAGGGGGCGGCGAACGCCGCAGTGGCCGAGAAGACTGACGAGCACTGGGGCGGCCCGATGTCGCAGCACGTCTGGCTGGACGCGCAGGCGGGCGTCGAGGAGGTGCAGCTGCAGACGTTCTCGGCCAACGGAGACACGCTCGGCGTCGGCCTGCTGCCGGCGTCGGGCGTCGGCCCCACGCTGCGCGCCGGAGCGGGGGTTCGCTTCGGATTCCTGACGCTGGGGCTGCGGGGGAGGGTGGCGACGTTCGAGAACGAGTCGGCGTCGAGCAGCGTTACGTCCTGGAACATCTGGTCGCTCGACGCGGAGCTGGGCGTGCGCGTCCCGCTGCGCACGATCGAGCCCCACATCGCGCTGGCCGGCGGCTACTCGTCCTTCGGAGGATTCAACGACGCAGTCAACGGCCTCGGGGCAGGGCTCGACGTTCACGGCGTCGACGGTCGCCTGGATGCGGGCGTCGACTTCTGGGTCACGCACGCGCTGTCGCTCGGCGTGAACGCGAGCGGCGAGCTGCTGGCGCTGGCCCGCCCGGGCGTCTCGGTGCGCGACCTGGCGACCCCCCAGCAGGTGGGAACCCTGAACGAGGCGAAGGCGCGCGTGCTGGAGGCGAATGGATCGAGCGTCGGGAGCGCGCTCGCGCTCACGGCCAACCTCGGCGTCCACTTCTAGTGGGGCGCGCTACACGCCGGGGGCGAGCCGGTCCCACACCACGGGCTCGTCGCTCGTGAACTCGTGGGCGAGCGACTGCATCACGGCGGCACACGACCGCGTATGCCGGTACACCTCGCGCTGGCGCCGGTAGCTGCAGCCGCCGTCGGCCATGGCGGCGATGCGCCGGAGCTCGTCGACCCAGCCGAAGCGCTGCGCGTAGGGCTCGCACTCGAGCAGGATGCGTTCGAGCTCCGCGCGCAG
>DASVWO010000217.1:0-14425 GCA_036393165.1 Polyangiaceae bacterium
GATGCGCTGCGGATCGAACGAGCCCGTGCCGCCGTACACGGCGACGTCGCCGCGGCCGTCGCCGTCCATGTCACCCGCGTCCGACACGTACTGGCCGAACCCTTGCTCGTCCGAGGTCGCCGGCGGTGCGAGCTCGACGAACGCGGTGGGCGACAGGCCCGAGGGCCCGCCGAGATACACCCGCGCTCCACCGACCACGCTCGAGCCACCGCCCATGGGCTGGATCGGCGCGCCCACGACGAGGTCGGCATAGCCGTCCCCGTTCACGTCACCGGCGCTGCTCACCGCGGCACCGAACCTCGACTGCGCGGGGCCGGTGAGCACGAGGCTCGGCGGTTCGGAGTAGCCCGACGGGCCGCCACGGTAGAAGTACACGGTGTCCTCGGTCGGAGATCCCACGGCGAGATCGCCGTACCCGTCGCCGTCGACGTCCCCCGCGCTGGCGATGGACGCCGCGTAGTGCAGGAGCGGCGACCCTCCGGAAAGCACCGACGATGGCGCGCTCGGCGGGCCGTGGGCGCTCCCGAGAAAGACGTACACGTGCTGCGATGGTTGGAAGCTGTTGGAGTCTCCTGCCACGACGTCGCCCACGCCGTCGCCGTTCGCGTCGAGCATCGTTCCCCACGTCGTGGCGACGGGAGCCGATCGCGCGGGCACGACGAGCTCCCACGTCACGCTCGTCGTCGAACCGGCTGCGCCGGCCGAGAGCCCGCGCAGCCGCCAGAACACGAGCCCCGCGGGCAGCTCGGTCGAGGCAACGCCGGAGGATCCCGTCGCGTCGAAGGACGTCACGACCGCGTCGCAAGCGCGATCCCGGCATATCTCCACGCGCGCGCCGCTGCTTCCATGCGCCAGCTCCCATCGAAAGGTGGGCACGCGCGACGTCGAGAAAGACAGCGACGCTGGAGCCATCGGCCTGGGAGCAGGGACGTTCACCGCGTCGGGACCTCCCGAGGACGATGACGGCGACGTGTGAGGGGCGCTGCACGCGGCGGCGGCGAGCGCGAAGACGACCGGCCACCCTCTCACGGGCTCGCATTGTACGCGCGACGCGGTTGCCGGCGAGCACGCGTCGCGGTACCAGTCCGACGCATGCGTGGGTGGCTCGTCGGGGTTGCATCGCTGCTGCTCGGCTGCAGCACCAGCGGCAACGCGGCGTCGCCCGCCGGCGATGCAGGCGGCGACGCCACGATCGCCGACGGCGGTGCCGACGCCGAGGACGCGAACGAAGAGGCCGAGGCGGCTCCGCCCTGCGTCTCGATCGTGCAGGGCACGCCCACTCCGTCGACCGACTGCGTCTACGCAGGCTCGTGTCCCGCGGGCTGCGCCGGGGGCACCGCGGCCGCCTACGCTTGCAACGCTTCCACGGTCGGCGGCGGTGCCGGCGCATACCCCTCCTCGTTCCAGGCGCCCACAGGGATCGTTTCGATCGTCGCGTACGACATGACGACGTATCCCTGGGATGCGAGCGCGTGGGTGTCCTGCGCGCCGCTCGCGTGCGTCCGCTGGGCCACGGCCGATCACATCGATGGCGGTTCCGCCTGGCCTGCCGATCCGTGCGGCGGCGACGGCGGTCCGCTCGCCTGGGTCTGTCCCCCGTTCTCGGGCATCGTCCCGTCGCCGGACGCCGGTTGCACCAACGCGGGCGACATGAACGTCATCGGCGCCGGTGACTCGGGCATCCCGTCGAACGCCGTCTGGTGCTGTCCGGGAGTGCCCGGCGCGATCACCGATGGCGGCTCACCGGAGGCGACGCCGACCGAGGGCGGCTCCGACGAGGGCGGAGCCGACGGCGGTGGCGACTGAACGCGCTCACTGCCCGAGCAGCTCCTTGACCTCTTTCTCGATCTCGACCTCTTCGCCGTCGTGGTACCCCACGTGCGCGAAGCGCACGACACCGCTCTTGTCGATGAGGAAGGACGACGGCATCGTCTCCGGCTTGTAGGAGCGCGCGACGTTCTTGTCGCGGTCCCACCCGAGCGTGAACTTCGCGCCGTAGGTGGTGGCGAACTCGGGGATCTTGTCCTTGTCGTCGGCCTCGTCTTCGCTCACGCCGACGATGCGCAGGCCGCTGTCGCCGTACTTCGTGTAGAGGTCCTGCAGCTTCGGGAAGGACTTCTTGCACGGCTCGCAGAAGGTGCCCCAGAAGTCGAGCAGCACCACCTTGCCGTGCATGGAGTCGAGCGACACCTTGCCCTTGCCGTTCACCACGGCAGGGACCGCGAAGGCCGGCGCCGGCTTGCCGACCAGGCCTGTGCCGCCCGCGCCACCGCTGGCGGCGCCCGGCGAATCATCGGAGGCGGCGCCACATCCGATCATCGCGATGCAGGCCATGGCCACGAGCCCCACGAGTCCAGTTCGAGTCTTCATCGCCCTGCTGTTCTCCGCGTGCCGGGGAGGCGTTCACGGGACCGGGGGCAACGTCGCGCACGCGGCCAGCGGATTGCTCGAGCCACCCGGGATCACGTCGACCAGGCCCTTCGCGCATGCACCGGCGTCCGCCTTGCCGGACAGCCACGAGACGAGGCAGGTATCGGAGTCGTCCCCCTCGCTCCAGATTTTTCCGCCCTTGTGCGACTCGGTACCGCGCGCCTTGCGGACCATCGTCAGCGCGTCCGGGTTCGTACCGCCCGATGCGACCACCTGGCCCATGACCTCCGGCTCGAGGCCGACGATCGACTCGTAGTCCTGATCGACCTCGGCCTTTCGGTCGCAGGTGGGCGAGAGCGGGCGATCGCTGGCCGACCATCGCAAACCGGCGCTGCCGTACAAGCGCAAGTTGCGCGCGACGGTGCCGTGGCAATCGAGGGATCCGCAGCGCACGTCGAGGAGCTGCGCGACGGGAGGAAAAGCGTTCGCGTCGGGCAATGCCTGGGGCGTGGACCGCGAGTCGCTCTGCGGAAGGGTGCACGCGGCGAGCGAGGCGACGAGCAAGGCGATCAAGGAGCGGATCATGGCGGCGTCCCCCCGTCGTCGAGCGTGATGCACACGTGTCCGGGGGACGTCGGTCCCGGCGGATCGAAGTGGCAGCTGGCGCAGCTTCCGTTGTTGGGCTCCTCGGCGAGGTTGCCGGCGATGACGGTCTGCATCTTCACGCTGATCCCACCCGACTCGGTGACGACGACCTGCACCGGAACCGTCGGGTCGTACTCGGTCGGCGTCAGGTAGAAGTTGCCCGCCGCGTTGGTCGCCACCCGGATCGAGTTGCCGGTGGCGTCCGTGAGCGTGACGGTTGCACCCTCGGCAGGCGTCTTGCTGCCCGGGGTCTGGAAGATGGTGCCGGCCACCGTGAACCGCTGCGGGTCGCCGATGGCCCCATCGTGGCAGAGGATGCACGGCTGGCCCGGTCGATGGAGCGGGCCTTTCCTCACGCCCGGCGTCTCCCCGCCGAGCGCCGAGATGGCGTCGTCGTGCACGGGGTCGCACGCCACGATCAGCATCGCGAGCGCGAGCAGCCGCCTTCTCATAGGTCCGCCTCCAGCGACACGCCCCCGATCGCCGAGATGCGATCGGTGACGTAGAGGTCGTCGAGATACTCGGTGGTCGTCGCGTTCAGGTCGAACCCGAGCACCCACGACGTGGGGTTCGCGTCGCCGCCGATGCCGATCCGGAGCGTGCCTCCCGCCGTGGCGTTGACCAGCGGTCCGAGCTCGCGATCGCCGGTGCGCAGCGCCGGGTACTGGAAGCCGGGCCCGTACACGTACGCCCGTTGCCAGAAGTCGACCGCTTTCTGCGCGTGGACACGCAGATGCGGCCCGAGCTCGACGCGCTGCCCGAGGTCGAAGAGGAGCCGCGCATCCGTCGTCGTCCCGAACATGAGCCACGAGTCGCCGTAGGCGCGCTCTTCGAGGCGCAGCGTCGCCAGGTGGTAGCGGTGCGCGAGGCGCGCGGTGAGAGCGTAGCGGGAGCGAGAGAGCGGCAGTTGCTCCAGCGGCCGCGCCGAGACGCGGAGGCTGTTCACGAGGTCGATCGGCGCCCCGCGCGGAACCTGCGTGCCCGGCGCGAAGAGCGGGACGTAGCGGTAGGGCTTCGACTGGTCGCCGTTCTCGAGGATGACGTCCCCGACGAGGCTCGCGATCGTCGATGGGTCGAGCACGAGGGTGAGCGTGCCCGTGAACGCACTGCGGTCGATGGTGCGCGAGAACACCGAGAACGGCGTGCCGCTGCGGCCGGCCACGTCGTGCCCGTAGGCATAGCCCAGCAGCCACGTGACGTTCTTGTCCGCCAGATCCTGCGTGATCGCGCCGCCGGCGGAGAGGGAGAGATAGTCGGGCTCGTCCGAGACGGTCGCGCTGGCCTGCGCTCCAAGGGTCTTCGGCTTGTAGGACGCCCGGAGCTCGCCCTCCTGGCGGACCTCGGTCCAGCGGCGGGACGCCGTGGACACGATGTCCACGGACGCGGCGGACACGACGTCCACCAGGTACTGCCCGCCGACGCTCCATCCTTTGACGGGGTCGGACACGGTCCCCGACACCGAGGGCGTCTCGACGAACACGTGATCCGTGTCGGCGTACTGCCCGTAATCGAGGCCGACGTGCGCGTCGACGCTCGAGGTCTTCGGCGCGTCCTGCGCCCGAGCGCTGCCGGCAAGCGCGGCCTCGACGATCAGCATCGACACGACGGCGCGCAGCCGCCGCGTCCCTAATTGCAGCCGCACCCGCCGCCCGCCGATGAGCCGCCGCCGACCGCCCCTTCCTGCACGGCGCGCACGTGCTGCTCGCTCGGAGAGACCATGTCGGACGTCGCCATGCTGGGGTGGGCGAGCTTGCCGCGCTCGTACGGTGGCACGTTCGCGCACCCCGCGCAGGACAGCAGCAGCACCATTACGCAAGAAAGCTTCATCGCCAGGGAGGACCCCGAGGGCCGCGGACCTTGCTCGTCTTCCCCCCGAGATGGGAAAACGTTCACCCGGCCCCTGAGCGAACCGACGGGTTCCGGAGAACCAACCGCGTGCCGATCCCTTACGAAGCTCAACCGGCCACGACCACGTCGGTCGAGGAGAACGTGGCGTGGGAGATCGCCGGGCAGGCCGCGTACGTCACGCCGCCCATCCGGGGCGGGACCAATCCCTTCGGGGCAGGCATCGGCGCGCGCGCGGGCGTCACCTGGGGCGGTGGCTGGTACCTCGGTGGCACGTTCACGTACTTCCTCGGCGGCAAGGACGTCGACGTGAGCTACCGGGCCATCTTCTACGGGATCGACTTCGGTTACGGCTTCCGCTTCCCGGCGTTCGGCAGCTCCACGTTCACCCTCCGGCCGAAGATCGGCGCCGGGGACGCCGTCGTGTACTACACCGATCCGAGCCTCGCGGCGGACGTCGTGACGAGTGCGAGCGGGTCCAGCACTTCCGACACGATCAGCGTGAACAATCTCTACGTGCAGCCCGGCGTCACTGCGATGCTCGAAGCGGCGGGACATTTCGTCGCGGTGGACGCGAGCGCCCTCATGCTCCCAGGGATCGCGTACGGGGGCGCCGATGTGACCACCTGGTTGTCGTACGGTGTGCAGGGGGAGCTGGGCTTCCGCTTCTGAGGGCCACCGATGACGACCTCCGACTCGCGTTCCATCGTCGCCGTTCTCGATCGTGCTTTCGCACACCTCGCCGGGAAAGACGCCGTCATCGACGTGCACGAACTCCAGCGTGCGCTCGGGATCGAGGCCGAGTACCTCGCGCGGCGCGTGATGGCGGGCTTCGACACCGACGGAGACGGCGTGATCCGGCGCGACGAGTTCCTCGAGGGCGCGCGGCGGCTCGTGATGGGCACGCCGCGCGAGCGCCTCCTCTTCGCGTTCCGCGTGCACGACCACGACGGAGACGGGACCCTCGACCGCACGGATCTCGTGCGGATGATCACCCTCGCGCTGGCAGAGGATGACGTGAGGATGGACGAGGCGCGCGTCGGGCGGCTGGTCGACGCACTGCTCGCCGATGTCGACACGAACCGCGACGGACGCGTGTCCTTCGAGGAGCTCGAAGCGGGCTTCGCGCGCCATCCCCACTTGCTCGATCAGATGACGCGCGACGAGGCGCGCTGGCTCGTGCCGAACGAGGACCTGCTGGCGCGCATCGAGGCGGCCCGCGGCGGCCGCCGCGCGGGAGGCGCGTGGCTCGAGCACGGCTGGCTGCCGATCGTCTTCGTGGCGGTGTGGGCGCTCGCCAACGTGGCCCTCCTCGCGGTTGGAATGGCGCACAAGTCGCGCGGTCCTCAGCCGGACCTCGTGGCCCGCATCGCGCGCGCGGCCACGAGCCCCATCGAGCTGGACGGCGCGCTCATCCTCTTCCCCGTACTGCGACGCCTGCTCACAGCCGTGCGTCGCAGCTGGCTCGGACGCGTCGTTCCCGTCGACGAGGCCGTCGAGTTCCACCGGATCGTGGGCCACACGCTCTTCGCCCTCTGCGTGGTGCACGGCCTGGGGACGCTCTACGGCTACCTGCAGGGGACCAAGCCGTTCCTGGCAGAGCTCGCGACCGAACGCGCCCTCACGGGGTCCGTGCTCCTCACGGTGTTCGCCGTGATGTGGGTCTTCGCCTGGCAGGTGGTGCGCCGGTCCAGCCGCTTCGAGCTCTTCTACTTCACCCACCTCCTCTACTTCGTCTGGTTCGTGCTCGCGATCGCGCACGCGCCGGGGTTCCTGGGATGGTCGGCGCTCTCCCTCGTGGGACTCGCCGTCGAGCAGGTGCTCAGGCTGCGGCGGCGCGGCAAGGCAACCGAGGTCACGAAGGCGCGGGTGCTGCGTTCGGGCGTCACGAGGCTCGAGATCCGCCGCCCCGCGGGGTTCACCCATCACGCGGGCGACTACTTGTTCCTCCGGATCCCTCACATCGCGCGTCACGAGTGGCACCCCTTCACGATCACCAGCGCGCCTGAGAGCGCCCTGCTCACCGTGCACGTGCGCTCGCTGGGCAACTGGAGCTCAGCGCTGCGACGCCTCGCGGAAGAGCAGCGCCGCCAGCCGTCGCCGCCCAGCATCGCCGCGCACGTCGACGGTCCCTACGGATCTCCGAGCGGTCACGTCTTCGACTCGCGTTTCGCCGTGCTCGTCGCCGGCGGGATCGGCGTGACGCCGTTCGCGAGCATCCTCGAGAGCCTCGTGCTGCGCGCCAACGGGCGTGGCGAGCGTCCCTCCAAGCTGGAGAAGGCGCACTTCTTCTGGCTCAACCGCGACCGTTACTCGTTCGAGTGGTTCGCGGCGCTGCTCGCCGAGCTAGAGCGCATCGACGGCGCAGGTGTGCTGAAGGCGAGCACGTGGATGACGGGCGGCCACGCCGGTTCGACGGCGATCGCCCTCGAGCTCGCGCGCGAGGCGGCGATGGCGGCGGGCGAACGGGACGTGATCACCGGTCTGCGAACCAAGACGCACATGGGCGCGCCCGACTGGGACGCCGAGCTGCAGGACATCGCTCGTCTGCACGCTCCCGAGAAGGTCGACGTCTTCTTCTGCGGGCCGCCCGGCCTGGGCGCCATCGTCCGGCGGGCGGCGCGCCGCCACGGCATGCGCTTCAGAGACGAGAAGTTCTGAAGCGACGCACCCACCGCGTCGCCCGCACCAGCAACAGGATGATCCCGGTGAGCACCGTGCCCATCGCGAGCATCGCCGCGCCGCGGATGAGCCAGTGGTTGAAGTCCTCCCGCGCCCGGTAGTCCATGATGTGCAGCGACCAGAAGAAGTCGTAGGTGCGCCAGTCTTCGTTGCGGCGCGCGGCGACGTCGCCCGTGCGAGCATCCACATACACGACGGTGCGCGCGCGGTCTGCGAGCGTGACGCGGAACGCGGGCAGAGGGCACTCGCCAGACTCGCAGTCGCGATACTCGATGGGCGGCGCCTCCGTGACGAGCGACGTATCGACCACCGCAGGGCTGCCAGGCTGGTCGCGCCGGGCGATCGCCTCGGCGCGTGCGCGGTCGACCGGAGCCACGTCTCCCGAGTTGGCGTCGACACGCACGACGCCGTCCGCACCCGTCACGACGTAGACGGGGCCGTCCGGAGTCCCGCGCAGATCGACGCGCCGGATCGGGCCCGCCTGCGCGGCGGCCGCCTGCATGGCGTGCGCGACGGTCACGGGGGGCGGGCCGGAGAGGGCGGCGACGTTCGCGCCCTCCACCGGGCTGCTCTTGATCGCGTCCTGCGTGATCCACGTGAAGGTGAAGCCGCTCACGGTCCACACGGCGAGCTGGACGAAGGCAATCGCCGAGATCCACTTGTGCAGGGCGTAGAGCAGCCGGTTCATCTCGAGAGCCTCCGTGCACGCGTTTCCGTGCAAAGGTCCGCCTTCGTCGTAACGGGCGAGACACGCGCCACGCCGCGCGCGAATCTGCTATCGCCATCGGCGGGAGCGAAGCGTGCGCGTCGATCCACGTACCGCAACTCCGTGCCGGACGGTCGCCTTTTCTGGCGATGGAGGGGTCCTCGTCGAGGCCAACTATCTCGGCTTCGTCAGCGTGCGCCACGCGCAGAGCGGAGACCTGCTGCGACGCTTCCTCGCGCAGACGGCGCTCGTGGAAACGGTGCGCTTCGAGGAGCGCACCGGGCTCCTGCTGCTCGTCGGCGCCGGGTTCGAGGGAGGACGCGACGGCGGGATCGTCAAGATCCTCGACGCGCGGCGCGGCACACGCGTGGCGGAGCTGCGCGGGCACACGGACGACGTGACCGACGTGATGACGCTCCCCGGCGACCGCCGGCGTGTGGTCAGCGTGGGGCTCGATCGCCGCGTCGTCGTGCACGACGTGGAAGACCCGCGGCGCTCCTGGGCGTGGACCGACTACGAGGACTACCTCAACACGTGTGCCGCCCGGCCCGGCCACGACGGCACCGTCGCCGTCGCGGGGGACTCGCCGTACAGCTACGTGCTCGATCTGGACGCGCGCTCGGTCCTCGCGCGGCTCGATACGCCGGGCGACACCAATGCGCTCATGTGGAGCGAGGACGGCCGTTTCGTGTGCGTGGGCGACGACGCGGGGATCCTCGTCTACTTCGATTCCGCGGCCGGCTGGCGGCCGGCGGGCGAGGCGCGCGTCGGAGGCGCGGCGAAGCGCATGGTGGTCGACCCGGCACGCGCGAATCGCGCGCTGGTCGCCTGCTACGACGGGCGCGTCTGGTCGGTCCCGCGGTCGCCCGGCAAGGGCGAGCCATTCGTCGAGGTGGATCGACGGCGCGGCATGTGGGGCATCAACGTGGCCGCCACGGCGACGCGCCTCGCCGTACCGACGTTCATGGATCGCGCGAGCCTCCTCGCCCGCGACGTCGGTGGACGGCGCGTCACGGACGTCGGTCCGGAGCCGCAGCCCACCTTCGGATGCAACTGGATCGCCCTCCACCCGGAGCGCGAGGAGATCGCCGTCACGCACGACGACGGCTGCATCCGTCTCCGCGACGCGTCGAACGGGCGCCTCACGCGCGTGCTCGGACCGGATACCGAGTCGCTGCTGATGGGCGCCGCGTACCACCCGAAGCTGCCGCTCCTGGCAGCGGTCGACTTCTACGGCGAGCTCCTCGTGTACGACGCCGGGACGGGTCGCGTCGCCTGGAGGAGGGACCTCGGTTTCGGTCCGGGCATCACCGTGGACTTCAGCCCCTGCGGCCGCTGGCTCGCCGTCGGCGGCTATCACGCCAGCGCGCGGGTCGTCACGGTGGACGACCGCGGGCAGCCCTCGGTCGTCCAGGAGCTCGACGCGCCGAATCGTGGGGTCGTGAAGAGCCTGTGCTTCGCCGGATCGGACCGGCTGCTCGTCGCGTCGGGCGACGGAAGCCTCGTGGTGCACGAGCGTCACGGCGACCGATTCGTCCCGACCCGGTCGATCCGCGGCACGCCGCCGATGGAGCTGTGCAACGGCGTCGCGGTTTCACCCGATCGGCGCATCGCCTACGTCGTGTCGCGCGATCAGACGCTGCGCGCCTTCGACGTGGACACCGGAGCCGAGCCCGCGACCGGCCTCGCCCACGTTCGGGGCGTCAAGACGGTGCACGTTTCCGAGTGCGGCCGCCACGTCGCCACGGGCTCCTACGATCGCAGCGTCTTGCTCTGGAACTCGGCAGATCTCTCGGTCCGCCTCCCTCCGATCCGTCTCGCGAACTCGGGCGTCTCCTGCGTGCGCTGGCGCAAGGGGCGCGTTCACGCCTGCTCCTTCGACGGCACGACGTGGGCGATCGACGGCGCCTCCGGCGAGCTTCTCTGGCACCGTACGTCGGCGCACGTCGCCGGGGGCGCGTGAGCGATGCAGACCCCCGGTCACGTCTTCGTCGAGCTCTATGTCGAGGACATGGAGTACTACCTGCGCCTCGTCCGCGACGTGCTCGGCTTCGCCGTCGTGCGCGCAGAGGACGGGTGGGCCGAGCTGCGCTCGAGCCACGGGACCGTCATCCTGAACCGACACGACGATCCCGAGCCCGGGCACCCCTTCGAGCACTTCGCGGGATCCGCGCGACGCGGCTTCGGCGTGGAGATCGGGATCGTTTGCGACTCGCGCGAGGACCTCGCCGAGAAGTGGGCGCGCGCCCGGAGGGTCGACGGCTGCCGGGTCACCGACATCGTCGATCAAGAGTGGGGAATGACCGACTTCCGGATCCTCACACCCCAGGGCTATTACCTGCGCGTGACGACGCCCCGACGAGCCTGACCGACCCATCGGGACGCGAGCGCATCTCGCCCGAGGCGATGATCGCGATGGCGTGCCGGAAGGCAGGTCCGGTGAGCCGGCGCCACTCTTCGTCGAACTCGGCGCGCATGCGGTCGCGCGTGCGCCGCCGATGCTTCAGGTATTCGTTCGTGGCGTCGTTCACCGGAATGCGGCCTTCCGCGATCCACTGCTCGAGCAACCCCACCGCGACGACGTGGTCGTGTAGATCGCCGAGGCGGTCCTGGAGCTTTCGCAGCGCGTCCGCCACCTCGGCGGTCCCGGGAGGCACGGCGCCCTCGAAGAGCTCGAGCAAGTAACGAAGGCGTCGGCAGGCCGAGCGCACCTTGTGAATCACGGCGAAATCGGGCGAAGCCGTGTGCGTCTCGAAGGCGAGCACTTCTTCGTACGCACGCCACGTCTCGTCGGCGATGAAATGGCGTACGAGCGTCGGCACGGCGTGCGCCGGGTTCTTCGGCGGAGGGAGGACGGCGCGAGGACGCCCTCGCAGGAAGCTGCGGACGGCCTTGACCGCCCCGCGCTCGCGCTTGCGGCTCAGATCATCGGCGAGCGCGCGCGCGTGCTTGCGGCGTCGACGGCGCAGCCGCTTCTCCAGGGGAGCCATGGCCGAACGCCGGGCGCGCGACGCGCGTTTCATCCAGCGGCGCACGTCGTCGAGAAGCACGTCGTCGTCCCGAGCCGGACCCAGGCTGCGCTGAAGCCCCTGCAAGCCGTCCTCGAGCGCGGCCACGCAATCGGGCTCGAACACGGTCCGCCCCATCGCGACCAGTCCCTCCCGCAGGCGCCGGATCGTCGTGCGCGCGCCATGAATGCCGTCGGGGTCGCCACGGCCGGCCTTGCGAAGGCGCTTCTTCAGCTTGCGTGCGTGCGGCTCGAGCGCGGCGCGCATGGCCTCTGCCATCGGCTCGTCGGGGTACATCGGTGCCCTTTGCCCGATGCACCCGCCGTTCCGCGAGGGTCGAGGTCAGTCGATGGTCGGCTTTCGCCCGAGGTTCGCCTGGCGCATGAGCACGGCCGCGCTCGCGCGCGCGCCGGGCGAGCCGAACACGCCGGTCCCGAGATCGAAGACGAGCCCCCAGGTGAGCGCGTCGTCGGCTCCGACGAACAGCTCGTTGGCGTTGCAGCCGCCGGCCTGCTTCATGATGGCCTCGGTGCCGAGGGTCATGTCGGGCCCGGCGAGCCCCTTGATGATGCGCTTCGGCGTCCCACCGCCCGCCGGCCACACGTCGATCGCCGCGTCCTTGGCGATCCACGCGACGGCGGCGCAGTCGTAGGACGATGTCGCGAAGGAGAGCGGCAGGTCCTTGGTCGACCCGTCGCGCGCCTCCGTGTGCACGACGGCGCCGGCCGCCTTCGCCTTGCGCAGCGCCGAGACGACGGCGACGACGCTCGACGGTTTCGCTGGCCGCATGGCCACGAAGCTCACCGTCTGGCCCTGGATCGCGGGCCGGCCCGTCAGGAAAACGGCCACCTTGTCCGCGAGGCCCAGCTCGCCGGTCGGGACGCGATCGGCGCCGATCGACACGTTGGCGGCGTCGACCAGGATGTCCGGCGGGCGGGGTGGCTCGGGGGCCGCGGGCGGGGCGGAGGTGGTCGCCACGGCCGGGCTCCCCGCCTCCTGGGCCGCGGCTGGGGCGCTCTTTTCGTCGCAGGCCGTGGTCGCCGCCACCAGGAGCGCGAGGCCCTGAAGGACCGGAAGAACCCCGTGTCGTACGAAAAGACTGCACGAAAGGCGCGTCGGCACGGGCCCATGCTAACCCAGGCGCTGCGCTGCGTTGGCCCAATCCACCGCGGATCCGCTACGCTTTCGGGCGCTGCCCATGACCGACGCGGCCCTGCCCCAGTCCGACGCGCCTGCGTTCGAGGGGCAGCTCGTCGGGGGCAAATACCGCGTGCAACGGCTCATCGGCACCGGCGGGATGGGCACCGTGTGGGAGGGCGTGCACGAGCAGCTCGGGACGCGCGTCGCCATCAAGTTCATCAAGCCGCAGTTCGCGGAGCAGCCGGAGGCGCGCGCGCGCTTTCAGATCGAGGCGCGCGCCGCGGCAAAGCTCCGGACCAAGCATGCCGTACATGTGTACGACTACGGCGTCACGCCCGAGGGACTCCCGTACATCGTGATGGAGTTCCTCGAGGGGCACTCGCTCTCGGACGCCATCATCGAGCGCGGCAGGCTTCCGGCGAAGGAGGTCGGCCAGATCATCGGGCAGGCCGCGCGCGCGCTCAAGAAGGCGCACGACGCGGGCATCGTCCACCGCGACCTCAAGCCGGACAACATCTTCCTGGCCCGGACCGACGAGGCGGTCGAGGGGCTGCCCTTCATCGTGAAGCTCGTCGACTTCGGCATCGCGAAGATCTTCGAGACGGCACCGTCGGACGGAGCCGGCTCTCACCCCATGGGGGGACCGACGCGCGAGGGCACCGTCATCGGGACGCCGAACTTCATGGCTCCCGAGCAGCTCGCGGTGGGCGGCGCGCCGGGACCGCTGACGGACCTCTGGTCGCTCGGCGCGTGCACGTTCGCGGCCATGACCGGCCGCCTCCCCTTCGAGGGCGACGTGCTGGGCGACATCGTGCTCAAGGTGTGCGCGGCGCCGCTGCCGGTGCCGTCGAACATCAATCCCGACGTGCCCGCCGGCTTCGACGCGTGGTTCGCGCGCGCGTGCTCGCGGGACCCGGCGAAGCGCTTCCAGTCCGCCGACGAGCTGGCGCAGGCGCTCGGAGGGGTGTGCGGGCTCGGGCGGCTGCGCGTCGCCACGCTCGACGAGGACCAGGTGCAGTACGTGATCCGGCCGAAGCCGAACGCGGTGAGCCTGTCCTCGCTCCCGCCGCCGAACGCCATGTCCCCGCGCACGGCGCTTCTCGCGGGGCTCGTGCTGGGCATCGCCATGATGATCGGCGTGCTCGGGTTCCTGGCGTGGCGAGAGCGCACGGCGCCGGCGAACAACGCGCCGCCGCCCGCGCCGGTGCCCACCGAATCGTCGTCCGCGCGGCCATGACGCGAGGGCGCGCCGTGCTCGTCGCGGCCGCCGCTGCGGCGGCGGTGGCGCTCGCGGGAGTGTCGGCCGTGCGCGCGTCGGACCATCTCGACGGACCGGGCGCCACGGCGGACCCGCAGTCGGACATCACCGACGTCTTCGCGTTCACCAGCCCCGAGAATCCGGCGCACGTCGTGCTCGCGATGGCCGTCACGCCCTATGCGGGGGACGCTTCCACGTTCTCGCCGACGGTGGACTACGCCTTCCGGGTGCAGCGCGTGGAAGTGCTGCAGCCGTTCACGCTGGACACGACGGCGCGCGACGTCGTGTGCCGCTTCGACAGCGGCTCGCCGCAAAACGTGACGTGCACGGCGCCGGGCGGATTGATGGCGACGACGCAGGTGGGCGACCCGACCGGCGGAGGCGACGCGCAGAGCCCCATGCGCGTGTTCGCGGGGATGCGGTCCGACCCCGCGTTCTTCGATCGGCAGGGCGCGCTCGCGACCCTTCGTACGGGCGCGGCCAGCTTCACGGGCACCAACGCGTTCGCCGGCGCCAACGTGCTGGCGATCGTCGTCGAGCTCGAGAGCCGCGTCTTCGCGACGGTGGGCGACGCTGGCGCGGACGGCGCGCCGACCCTCGCGGTCGCGGCCGAGACGGTGAGGGGGAGCCACTAGATGCGGCTCGCCGCGATCCTCCCCCCGCTCGCGCTCGTCGCGATCGCCTGCAAGGCACCGACCGAGACGTCGACGGGCATCGACGTCTACGTGCCGGGCGTCGACGGCGGCGACGCGGCGGCGCTGCCCGAGTCCG
>DASVWO010000218.1:0-6059 GCA_036393165.1 Polyangiaceae bacterium
TCCAATCGAGATCGATGCCGGTCTGATCGAGATCAATGCCGAACCGATCGAGATCGGTGCCGAAGCGATCGAGATCGGTGCCGAAGCGTTCGAGATCGATGCCGAAGCGATCGAGATCGATGCCGAAGCGATCGAGATCGATGCCGGGCTGATCGAGATCGACGACGGTCCGATCTAGAACGATGCCGGTCCGATCGAAGAAACTCCCTCACCCGGTCAACTCGAAGCGAAAGGAGGTCGAACCGAAGACGAGCTCACGAATACGAAGGAGGCGACGATTGGAACCGACGCCCGCCTATCCGACACGCCCTCAGCCCTGCACGAGCCGGCCGGTGCGGTAGTCGTCCCAGGCCTGCTGGAGCTCCTCCTGCGTGTTCATCACGAAGGGCCCCGAGCGAGCGACCGGCTCGCCGATGGGTCGGGCCGCGAAGAGGAGCAATCGGGCTCCGCCCTCGGTGCGCATGGTGACGTGGCTTCCGGGTCCCAGCACGGCGGCGCTGCCCCGCGAGACGGGGCGGCGCGAGGGGCCCATCTCGACGGCGCCGTCGCGCACGGAGGCGACCGCGGGGTGCGTGGCGGCCACCGGGTGGGAGAGCTGCCCTTTCGCCGGCCGGGTCACATCGATCATCTCGGGAGCCGTGACGATGCCCTCGACAGGGCCGCGGACGCCCCCGACTTCACCGGCCACCACGCGGACCACGGCGTCGTCGACGCGCACGTCGGGCACGCGGTCGGGCGCGATGTCCTGGTAGCGCGGGCGGCACATCTTCTGCGACGCGGGGAGGTTCACCCAGAGCTGCAGTCCCCAGAGCCTCGTGCTGTCGGGATCGTGCGTCGGCATCTCGGAGTGCACGATGCCGTGCCCGGCGGTCATCCACTGCGCGCTGCCCCCGGCGAGATGCCCGTGGTTGCCGAGGCTGTCGCGATGGTCGACCGCGCCCTCGATGACGTACGTGACCGTCTCGAACCCGCGGTGCGGATGCGTCGGAAAGCCGGGGGCGTAGTCCTCGACGCGGTCGGAGTGCATCTCGTCGAGCAGCAGGAACGGGTCGAGGAGCGGCAGCGCGCTCGATCCCAGGGCACGGCGGAGGCGCACCCCGGCCCCGTCACGGGTCGACTGAGCGTCGACGACGCGCTCCACCTCGCGCTCGTCGCCCGCGTGGGCCCCATCCTTCGAGCGCGTCCCCACGGCGATGGCCGCCGCCGGGATGCCGATTCCCGTCGCCACCAGCAGGGGTCTGCGCGCGATTCGCAAGGCGGACACGAGGGATTCCCGCAGTCTAGCCCCTGGCCCGGCGCCCCGCAGGAATCGGCGGGCCGGTATCGCCGTTGTCCCTTCGTGCGCCGACGCCGGTTCGTGGCCCTCGCGCTCGTGGTGGGCGTGCTCGCGCTCTGGCGGCCGGCGAGCGCGCACGTGAGGGCCGCCTCGCTGCTCGTGCGCTTCGCCGACCCGGACGCGCACGGGCTGCTCGCCGACGCGGGCCGACACGACGTGGACATACGAGACGAGGAGGCCGCCGGCACGCGCGCCCGGCTGTACGTGCCGGTGGGCGTCGACGACCCTCCGGGCCTCGTCGTCGTGCACGGCGTGCACTGGAAGGGCATCGACGAGCCGCGGCTCGAGCGCTTCGCGCGCACCATCGCGGCGAGCGGCGTCGAGGTGCTCACGCCGGAGATCCGCGAGCTCTGCGACTACCAGATCGACCCGGCCTCCATCGCGACCATCGGCGAGAGCGCCCGGTCGCTCTCGGCGAGCCTCGGCGGCCGGCGCGTGGGCCTGATGGGCCTCAGCTTCGCCGGCGGCCTGTCGCTCGTCGCGGCGAGCGACGCGCGGTGGGCGGACGCGCTGTCCTTCGTCGTCTCGGTGGGCGGGCACGACGACCTCGGGCGCGTGCTCCGGTTCTTCGTCGACGACGCGGCGCCGCTGCCCGACGGCACGACGCTCCGCATGCACGCGCACGACTACGGCGCGGCGGTGCTGGTGTACTCGCACGTCGAGGACTTCTTCCCTCCCGAGGACGTGCCCGCCGCGCGCGATGCCCTGCGCGCCGTCCTGCACGAGGACTTCGACGCCGCGCGCGAGCTCGCGAAGAACCTCTCGCCCCCCGCGGCGGCGCGGATGCAGCGCATCCTCGCGCACGACACGGCGTCGCTCGCGCCCGAGCTGCGCGCCGAGATCGCGCGGCTCGAGCCGGGGTTCGCGGCGGTCTCGCCGAGCGACCACGTCGGCGCGCTGCGGGTTCCCGCGTTCGTCCTGCACGGCGCGGGCGACACGGTGGTCCCGCCGAGCGAGGCCGAGTGGCTCGCGCACGACATCCCGCGGCCGATGCTGCGCCAGGCCCTCGTCAGCCACGCCATCGAGCACGTCGAGCTCGAGAGCGGCACCCCCATCGGCGACGAGCTGGCTCTCGTTCACTTCATGAGCGACGTGCTCGACGCGGCCGACGACGAGCCGCTCAGCACGCGCTGATGCGTGCGGCGACGTCGTGCCAGACGACCGCCACCTTGTGAGGCCGCGCCTCGCACCGGTCGCGCCCGCCCAGGTCGACCTCGACGGCCGTGAGGCCCGACTCGGCGCTGTGCAGCTCGATGGTCATCGCGTCGCCGACGGTGACCCGCGCCGACGACATCCCACACCCGCCCAGAAGCGAGCACGCCCCGCACGTGAGAAGCCAGCGCATGCGCATGGAGAGGATCTCCTTCGGCGCCCGAACCGCTGGCTCAGCCGATTCATTCCCCCCCGACGTGGCCGCACGTCGCTTCGACGGGCTTCCGCAGGGAGAGCATGCGCCCCCGGCGCAGCCTCTCGGTCGCGATCAGCCCATCGTGCGCGTCCCGGCAGCGCCCCTCGTAGACCGCATCCATCGTGAAGTCCTGGCGCGCCTGCTCGGTCATCGACGCGAACGGGTCGGTCTGGTCGTGCACCGCGACGACGGCGATGCACGCCGCGAGCACGCCCACGCACGTGGCGAGGACCGCCTTCGTCGCCCCCGGCGAGTACTTGTAGCCGCGCTTCCACATCGAGGCGATCGCCGCGCCGGCCAGGGCGCCCCCGATGTGCGCCGCGTTGTCCACCTGGATGCGCCCGCGGCTGAAGTTCACGAGGAGCCCGAAGGCGACGGTGAGCCCCAGCCACCGCGCCATCGCCTGGGTGAGCGGCCCCTTCCACCCCTGCACGCGCCAGCCGACGACGAGCGCCGCGCCGACGATGCCCGAGATGGCCCCGGATGCGCCGACCGTGTAGAGGCCCGACCGCGTGTACGTGCCGTAGAGGACACTGAGCGCGTTTCCGAAGGCGCCCGCCAGCAGGTACATGGGAGCCATGCGGGCCGATCCCACCGCGCGCTCGACGAGCGGCCCGGCTTGCCAGAGGACGACCATGTTGAAGACGAGGTGGACGATCCCGCCGTGCAGGAAGCAGGCGGTGACGAGCGTCTCCCAGCGGTTCTCCCCGATGGTCGCGAGCGCGTAGCTGGCCCCGAAGCGCAGCTGGGTCGCGTCCGAGAACGAGACGGACCGCTGGGCCACGACCTGGACCACGAAGACGGCGATGTTGAGCGCGAGCAGCGTCCGCGTGACCGGCGCCTGGTCGAGCCAGTCGCGAGGCACGAGGCGCCCGTCGTCGGCCGAACCGGTGTAGACGGGCCGCGGCGGACCGGAGGAGGGCGGCGCCGACGTGCTCACGCGACCTGGTTAGCTCAGGGTCCGCACACGAGCACGTCGTAGGTCCCGGTCGGCACCGTGTCCGCTTCGGTCCGGCAGTACCACCCGGACACCGTGCAGTCGGAGTTGCGGAAGCACGCGCCGGTGCACTCGCTCGACGAGTTGCACCAGTAACCCGCGCACTGCGAGTCCATCGTGCATGCCAGCCCGTCCGCCTTGCTCCCCGGCGTCGGGAAGCACGCCACGTAGACGTCCTGCCCCTGCTGGTCGAACTGGCATCCGTTGCCCGGCCCGCACTCGGCGGACGTCTCGCACGGATTGGTGCAGTTGCCCCCGCCGCCGCTCTGGTAGCAGAGACCGCCCCGGCACTGGCTCGAGCTGCTGCAGCTCGCGCCGAAGCCGAGAGAGCCCGTCTGCGCCTGGCAGTGCGGTGCGAAGTGCGTGTCGAAGGAGCGGCCGGGGAAGGCGCCGAAGGCGCACACGCCGGCCGCGCACTGCGAGGACGACGACGCGAGCGAGCAGCACGTGTCGGCGCACTGGCCGGAGGCGCAGAGGCCGGAACGACACGCGCCGTCCGAGCTGCACGCAGCGCCTCCGAGGGCCGTGCCCGGCGCCGAGCGCCCGATCCACGAGGGCGCGACGCAGTACTGACCGCCCGCCCCGCTCGCGAAGCAGACCGTGCCGGCCGGGCAGTCGGCGGAAGAGCAGCACGCGAGCGTGCAGAAGCTCGCGCCCCCGGCCGCCGCGTAGAGCGCCGGCGTCACCGTGAGCGAGTTGGCGCACACGCCGCCCTTGGGGCACTCCGTGTCGTTCTGGCAGGCGCACAGCGTCGTGCAGCCCCCTGCGTCGCTCGTGGAGCCGCCCTCGGGAACGGGTCCCGCTTCCTCTCCCGGACCGACGACGCCCTGGTCGGCCGCCAGGAACGCATCCGCGGGCGCGCCGTCGCTCCCCTGCGCCGGGTTGCCTGCGGGCCCGCCTTCACCCTCGAGGGCGTCGCTCAGCCCGCCGAGGGGCGCGATGAGCGTGCACCCGGCGAGCAGCGCCACGACGGCTGGAACAGCGGCAACAGCGGCAAGGTGCGCACGCAATCCGCCACCTCAGCGACCAGTATACGCCCCCGGTGCGTGGGGAACCCATGCATCGCTGCTTTCTTGGCCGCGCACCCTCGGCTCCGATACGCGACAGAATCGGATGGAACCGCTCGTCGCAGCGTCGCTCGCGGTGCGGACGGTGCTCCGGCGCGGATACGGGCTCATCGCCGCGTGTGGGCTCGCCGCCTACGTGGTGTACGGAGGTGCCGCTGGCGGACCGCGCGTGTCGCAGGGAATCGCCCTCGCCCTCTGGGCGGGGCTGCTCGTGTCGCGCATCGTGCGCAAGGCCCGCGCGGCCGAGGAGGCGCCGCTCGTCGTCGACGTCGAGATCGGAGCGCTCCTTTCGCTCGGGTTGCAGGCGGCGCTCGTGCGGTTCGACGGCAGTCTGAGCGGTCCGTACTCGCCGGCCATCTACGTGCTGGTCGCTCTCGTGGCCGCGTTCGCACGCCCGGCGGCCGGCATCATCGTGGTGCTCTTCCTGCTCGGGCTCGAGGCGCTGCTCCGGTTCGTGACGCTCGACGACGGCGACTCCACCGCGTTCCTGACGCACACGTGCTTCGTGGGCGCCTTCGCGCTGCTGAACCTCGCGCTCCTGCGCGCGGAGCTGGTGCGCATCCGGGCCACGGCACGCGCGCGCGTCGAGGCGCAGCTCGTGCGCATCAAGGAGGACGCGCGGAGCTACCGGCTGCTCGGCGCCGGCGAGGCCACCGCCGGCGACGACGTGCACAGCGACCGCCTGGCGCGCGCGAGCGTCGAGGAGATCCACCAGTCGGTGCACTACGCGCTCGATCTGCTGCGGCGCTCGCTCGACCTGCACACGGCCGTGCTCCTGTGGCTCAACGACGCGGGGACGCACCTCCGCATCAGCGAGCTGTCGACGGCCTCCGACGACGTGCAGGACGCGCCCTTCCCGGCGGGCGACGGCGTGCTCGGCGCGGTGCTGGCGCAGCGCACGCGCGTGTCGCTGCACGGGCTCAAGGCCTCCTACAAGGTGCCGTACTACGCGGGCCCCTCCGCGGCGCGCGCGCTCATGGCGGTCCCGGTGCTCGACGGCGAGACGCTCCGCGGCGTGCTCGCGCTGGACCGCCTCGAGGATCGCGCCTTCGCCCCGCACGAGGAGGAGATGGCGACGCAGGCGGCGCGGTTCTGCCTGCGCGCGATCCAGAACGAGCGCGTCTTCCTGCAGCTGGAGCGCGCGAAGGTCGAGCAGGGCAAGCTCTATCGCGCCGCGCAGTCGCTCGCGCAGGCGCTCAGCGAGAAGGACGTGGTGGACGCGGGTGTGAAGGCGGCGCGCGAGATCGCAAG
>DASVWO010000219.1:0-7460 GCA_036393165.1 Polyangiaceae bacterium
ATTGAACCCCGAGATGACGAGCGGAAAATCGAGCCGCAGGTCTTGCTCGCAGTCGCTGAAGTTCACGCCGGTGGGGTTCAAGTTCTGCGGGCGCGGGTTGTTGGTGACGTCGACGTACTGCCCGTTCTGGAAGAGGAACCGGTTCGGATTGGGGATCGGGGCGTTGATCGACTCGGTCCCGGCGCCCGTTCCGCCCGAGCTCGATCCGGACACCACCTGCGCGCGGGCGCTTGCGGGCCCGGCGAGGATCGCCCCGATGCACGCCAAGGCAAGAAACAAACGGCGACCGTACATCCGCGCGGCCTCCGTTCAGCATAGCCTGTGCCACGGGGATTTCCCGTGAGTTCCCGGGCCTTCGTCGTGCTCGCCCCGGCCAAGGTGTCATCGTCCGGCCGGGGACATGCAGCGGGCTGACAAAGTGGCACGGTGCTCGTTGCGGGCGGTCCGCACGTGGTATCTGTCCCGTCGCGTTCGCGGGGCCGCTTCTCCGCGAGTCGCCCACCAGCGTCATGCACCTCATCCCGTCACATCAGGGCAGGCCGTCGGACGATCCGATCTTCGCGCTCAACAAGGAGGCGACCGCGCGCCGCCAGAAGGGCGAGGCCATCGTCAACGCCACCGTCGGCGCGCTGCTCGAGGACGACGGGAAACTGGCGATCCTGCCCACCGCCGCGCGGGCCGTTCACGAGGTGCCGGCCGTCGAGTGGGCGACGTACGCGCCGATTGCCGGCACGCCCGAGTTCTTGCGCGCCGTCATGGACGATCTGCTCGCGAAGGAGCCGGAGCTCCGCGCGACGGCGGTCGCCGCGGCGACGCCCGGCGGCACGGGGGCGCTCAGGCACGCGATCGCCAACTTCCTCGAGCCGGGGCAGTCGCTGCTGACGACGAGCTGGTTCTGGGGCCCGTACCAGACGCTCTGCGACGAGTCCGACCGCAAGCTCGAGACGTTCACGATGTTCGACCGCAGCGGCGCGCTCGACGTGGGGGCGCTCGACGCCGCGTGCGCGCGATTGCTCGCCAGCCAGAAGCGCGTGCTCGTGTTCATCAACGACCCGTGCCACAACCCGACGGGCTACTCGATGACCGACGACGAGTGGCGCGCGGTCGCCGAGCGACTCGCGGCGCGCGCATCGGAGGGGCCGCTCACGCTGCTCGTCGACTGCGCCTACTTCCTCTACGGCGCGCGACCCGAGGCGCGCGGGTTCATGCGGCACCTGCGGCCGCTCGTCGCCCGCGGGGCGACGGTGCTCTTCGCGTGGAGCGCGAGCAAGTCGTTCACGCACTACGGCCTGCGCGTCGGCGCCCTCGTCGCCTGCGTCGGCGACCCGAAGGAGCGCGCTGCGGTGGAAGCGGCCCTCAGCTACTCGTGCCGCGGCACGTGGTCCAACTGCAACCGCGGGGGCCTCGCGGCCATCACGCGCCTGCTGGTGGATCCCGAGATGGTGCGCGCGTGCGACGGCGAGCGCGAGCGGCTCAAGACTTTGCTGCACGCTCGTGTCGAGGCGTTCAACCGGCACGCGCACGAGAAGGGGCTCCGCTACCCGCGCTACGAGGGCGGCTTCTTCGTCACCGTGTTCGACGACCGGCCGCGCGAGAAGGCCGAAGCCATGCGGGGGCGCGGCGTCTACGTCGTCCCCCAGGTGCTCAAGGACGGCAGCGGCGCCCTTCGCGTCGCGCTGTGCTCGGTAGCCGAGAGGGACATCCCGCGCCTCGTGGAGGCCCTATCCCACTCCGGATAGCTGATACGCCTGCGCATCACCGGAACATCTCGCGTTCGGGGTGCGGGTGCGACTGCACGATCCGATATGGGATGTGATGCGTCCTGGGGCGGCGAGCCGCTCGCGGTAGCGACCCCAGCAGATCGCTCGCACAAATCCCGAACTATCCCAGTGGGGATAACGATGACAACCCCGAGAACCATCGGGTGGCAACCCGAGCTTCCGGTTGTCAGGTGGCCAGTCGTGAATTCGCAGGGGTTTGCGCACTGTCTTCCACCCGTCGCGCTTGGAACGGGACGTGCTTGAGAGCGCTCCTCGCCGGACGCCAGCTTCACTTTTTCCCCCGCGCGTACCGGCAGGGTCTCACCCAGCGCGAACGGAGGGTCGAATGCGCAGTCACTTGAAGACGTGGATTCTCATTGGTGGGTTGTCGGGATGCGCCGTGTCCGTCAACGTGGTCGGTTGCGGTAGCAGCAGCTCGAACAGCGGCGGCCCCGGAGACGATTCGGGCACCGATGCGTCGCAGGACACGACCGAGGAAACGGGAAGCTCGTCGGGCAGCTCCTCCGGCAGCTCCTCGGGCATGGAGGCCGGCAAGGACTCCAGCAGCTCCTCGGGTAGCTCGTCAGGATCTTCGTCCGGATCTTCGTCGGGATCCTCCTCCGGATCCTCGTCGGGTAGCTCCTCGGGGTCTTCTTCGGGCAGCTCCTCGGGCGGCGATGCCGCCACGGAGGCCGAGGCGGGACCGATGCTCTGTCCGGCGGACTCCGGCGCCGTCTTCTGCAACGGAAGCACGTCGTACGTCTGCGCCGACGGCGTCGTGGGAGCAGGCACGCCGTGCGGCTACGGCTGCAACGCGACGAGCGGCGTGTGCGCCGACTTCGTGCCGGCCAACCAGGCTGGATCGAATCTCGGCGCCGGCGACACGTTCACATGCATCGGCACGCAGAGCGCGAGCCTGCCCGACTTGACGGCAACGGCCGGACAGACGGTAGCGATCGACACGACGCTCGGCACGATCACCGTCAACGGCAACGCCGTGACCGGCGTGGTCTGGGGCACGCCGTACACGCCTACTGGCTCGGGCACGCTCGCGCGCGTAGCGCACGTGAAGAGTGTGTCCCTCACCGGCGCCGCGGTGAACGTCACCGGTGTCAACGCGCTCATCCTGCTCGTCGATGGCGCCGTGACCGCAGCGTCGGCTGCCGGCACCGACGGCGGCACGCTGCCCACGGTCATCTCCGTCGCCGCGAACCTCGGTACGGGGGGACCGGGTTCCAACTCCACCACCACGGGTGGCGCGGGCGGCAACGCTCCTTTGAGCTCGCAAGGCGGAGGCGGCGGTGCAGGCCACGGTGCGGCCGGCGCAGCAGGCGCGGTCGGCAATCTCGGCACGGGGGGCGGCGGCGCCGCCGGAGCGACGTACAGCATCGCGGCGAGCACCGAGATCCTCGAGGCCGGAGAGGCGGGCGGCAGCGGCGATACCATAGGCAGCACCAAGGGAGCAGGCGGCGGCGCGTTGCAGATCAGCGCGTGCGGGGCCGTCAGCTTGGGCGCGAACACGCTGATCAACGCGAGCGGTGGCGGCGGCGCGGGTGGAGTGAAGGCCGCGGCGAACCCGCAATCGGGCAATGGTGGCGCGGGCGGCGGCTCGGGCGGCACCGTCATCCTCGAGGGGTCGAGCTTCACCGTAGCCGGTTCGATCGCGTCCAACGGCGGCGGTGGCGGCGGTGGCGGCGGCACCAACGCGGGATCGAACGGCTCACCGGGTGCCAACTGGGATCCGACGTCTGCTGTGAGCACGCCCGCGGCGGGCGGAGGCGGCGGCTCGGGCAGCGCCGGCGGCGGTGGCGGCGGCGCGGGCGGTGCGGGAACGACGGCGGCAGCGGCAGGAACCGCCGGCGTCGGGAACGTCGGAGGCGGGGCCGGTGGCGGTGGGGTCGGCAACATCTTCGCGAACGTCCCGCCGGGAGCAACCGCGCCGACCATCGCCAGCGCGTCGCCCGCGGTGAAGACGAGCACCGAGTGCACGACGGCCGACGCGACGTGCACGTATCCGTAGCGCGCGACCACGCGCGCTGAATCGACGGCCCTCCCTCCTCGTGAGTGGAGGGCCGTCGGCATTTCGCCCCTACGGGGAATCCCCTATGCGGACTCGAGCATCGCGGCGAGCTTGCCGGATTTGTCCAGAGCCGCGAGCTCGTCGTAGCCGCCGATCGACTCGCCGCGGATGAAGATCTGGGGGACGGTCTTGCGTCCCCCGGTCACTTCCACGAGCCACGCACGCTTCTCCGCGTCGCCGGAGACGTCGATCTCCTCGTAGGCGATCTTCCGCGCGCCGAGCAGCCTCTTGGCTGCGAAGCAGTAGGCGCAGACGCGGGTCGTGTAGATGGTGACGTCGCTCATCGGGCGATGCTCCACGTGCTACCTTCGCCAATGTATGGCGTCCGAGCAGACAATCCACCTCGACCGCTACGCGCCCGACGCGAAGGCGCTCGTGGCGGGCGCCCAGAGCCTCGCGGACGAACGCAAGCACGCGCAAGTCGAGCCGATTCACCTGCTCGCCCGCGCCGTGGAGCGTGACCGGGGGGTGCAGGAGGTCTTCCGAAAGGCGGGGGCCGATCCGGCGGACGTCTCGGTGGAAGCCGAGAGCGCCCTCGCGCGCATCAACAAGACGACCGCGGGGCTCGCCTACCTGTCGAACGCGATGCTGCAGCTGCTCGCGCGCGCCGAGAAGGAGTCGGGCACCGGCACCGTCGAGGTCGAGCACCTGCTCAACGCGCTCTCGCAGGAGATCCGCGGGGCGGCGGCGGTGGTGCTGCAGGCGTTCGGGCTCGGGCCCGGGAGCTTCCGCCCGCACATGGCGGCGCTGAAGAGCGTGCCGCGCGAGGTGCAACCGTCGAGCGCCGCATCGGGGGACGTGCTGTCGCGCTTCACGCACGACCTCGTCGAGCGTGCGAGGCGCGAGGGGTTCGACCCCGTCATCGGCCGCGACGTCGAGGTGCGCCGGCTGCTTCAGATCCTCGAGCGAAGGCAGAAGAACCATCCGCTGCTCGTCGGCGAGGCGGGCGTCGGCAAGGGAGCCATCGTGCGCGCGCTGGCGTCGCGCATCGCCGCGGGCGAGGTGCCCGACGTGCTGGCGAAGCTGAGCATCCTCGAGCTGGAGACCGGGATGCTCGTGGCGGGGGCGAAGCTTCGCGGCGAGATCGAGGAACGCCTGCGCCAGGTGCTCGCGGCCATCAAGGCGGCGACGAAGGACGCGATCCTCTACATCAACGGCATCGACTCGCTGCTCGGCCAGGGCGCGGCCGGGAGCGGCGTGGGCGACCTGCTCAAGCCCATGCTGGCGCGCGGCGAGATGCGTCTGCTCGCTTCGACCACGGTCGACGGCGCGCGCAAGATGCAGGAGCGCGACCCGGGCCTCTTGCGGCGCTTCAGCACGCTGACCATCGAGGCGCCCTCGCTCGACCAGGCCATCGAGATGCTGCGCGGCATCGCGTCGAAGTACGAGGCGCACCACGAGGTGCAGATCGGCGAGGGGGCCATCCTCGCGGCGGTGCGGCTGGCCAAGCGCTACCTGCAGGACCGCGCGCTGCCCGACGCGGCCATCGACCTGCTCGACGAGACCGCCGCCCGCAAACGCGTCGAGATCGACGGCGTGCCCGAGAAGGTGGACGCGGCGATCCGGCGGCTCGCATCGCTCAAGGCGCAGATCGCCTCGCTCGCGGGGGACGACGACGCCATGAGCGTCAAGACGCGCGAGCGCCTCGAGAAGGAGGCACGCGAGCTCGAGCCGGCGGTGAGCGAGATGCGCGCGCGGCTCGATTCGCGTCGCGGCGCGGTGGCGGCGCACGCTGCGCTGCGGGCGGAGGCGGAGCGGCTCGAGCTGCAGATCAAGGACGCACGCGAGAAGCACGAGTTCGCGCGGCTCGTGGAGCTCGAGCACGTGCAGCTGCCGGACGTGAAGCGGCGGCTCGAGGCGGCGGAGGCCGCGGTGGGGCGAGAGGGAGGCGCGGGGCCCTCGTCGATCCTCACCGAGGAGGACGTCGCGGTGGTGCTCGGCGACTGGACCGGCATCCCCGTCAGCAAGATGCTCGAGGCGGAGAGCGAGAAGCTGCTCAAGATGGAGACGCGGCTCGCCGAGCGCGTCGTCGGGCAAGACGAGGCGGTGCACGCCGTGTCGCGCGCGGTGCGGCGCGGGCGCGTGGGTCTGCGCGATCCCGGGAAGCCCATCGGGTCGTTCCTCTTCCTCGGGCCGAGCGGCGTGGGCAAGACCGAGCTCGCCAAGGCGCTCGCCGAGTTCCTCTTCGACGACGAGCAGTCGATGACCCGCCTCGACATGAGCGAGTTCATGGAGAAGCACATGGCGCAGCGCCTCGTCGGCGCGCCGCCCGGGTACGTCGACAGCGAGGAGGGCGGCTACCTCACCGAGGCGGTGCGGCGGCGGCCCTACAGCGTGCTCCTCTTCGACGAGGTGGAGAAGGCGCACACCGACGTGTTCAACCTGCTGCTCCAGGTGCTCGACGACGGACGCCTCACGGACGGGCGCGGGCGCACCGCGAACTTCTCGAACACCGTCGTCATCATGACGAGCAACATCGGGAGCAAGCGGCTGCTCGAGACCGACCCGAAGCTCTTCGAGACGCCCGAGGGCGTCGAGGCGCTGCGCGACGTGATGACCGAGGAGCTGCGCGCGTTCCTGCGGCCCGAGTTCCTCAACCGCATCGACGACGTCGTGCTCTTCCGGCCGCTGTCGAAGCAGGACCTTCTCGGCATCGTGGACATCCAGCTGAGGCGCCTGGAGAAGCTGCTGACCGATCGCGAGCTCAAGCTGCAGCTCGGGTCGGCGGCGAAGGACAAGCTGGTGGAGCTCGGGTACGAGCCGGCGTTCGGGGCGCGGCCGCTCAAGCGGGCGATCCTCAAGAAGCTGCAGGACCCGCTGGCCGAGGAGATCCTGCGCGGCGGGTATGCGCCCGGGGCCGTCGTGAAGGTGGACCTCTCGGGGGACGAGTTCACGTTCGCCAAGGCGTAGTAAGAGGAGCGTGCGGGTTCATCTGATCGGGGTTTCCGGCACCGGCATGGGGGCGCTCGCGGCGCTCTTCGTCGAGGCTGGGCACGAGGTGAGCGGGTCGGACGTGGCGTTCGACCCGCCCATCGGGCCGGCGCTGCGGGCGATGAACGTGAGGTGCCTCGAGGGGTACGAGACGGCGCACCTCGCCGAGCCGCGCCCGGACCTCGTGGTGGTGGGCAACGCGATCCGCAAGACGAACCCCGAGGCGATCGAGGCGGAGCGGCTCGGGCTCGCGCGCACGTCGATGTCGGCGGCGCTGCGGGAGCAGTTCCTCGCGAGGCGACGGCCGCTCGTGGTCGGGGGCACGCACGGCAAGACGACGACGAGCGCCATGTGCGCGTGGATCCTCTCGCGCGCCGGGCTCGAGCCCGGCTGGTTCATCGGCGGGCTCCCCCAGGGCCTCGACAAGGGCGCGGCCATCGGGTCGACGAAGGTACGGGTCGGCGCGGGCGTGGGCACGCGCGCGCCCTTCGTCGTCGAGGGCGACGAGTACGACGCTGTGTACTGGCACAAGCAGCCGAAATTCCTCGACTACGTGGGCATCGGCGCCGACGACGTCGCGATCGTCACGAGCGTCGAGCACGATCACGTGGACATCTACCCGGACGTCGCCGCGTACGAGGCGGCCTTCCGCGCCTTCGTTCGTGCAGTACCCGAGGGCGGGCTCGTCG
>DASVWO010000220.1:0-21210 GCA_036393165.1 Polyangiaceae bacterium
CTCATCGCGAAGTTGATGTCCATCTCGCGCGGGATCCCCTCCGGGTAGTAGGCGTAGTCGTCCTCGTCGACCTCCTGCGCGCCATCCTCGTCTTCGTCGGACGTCTCCAGCAAAGTCTCCGGATCCACCAAGTCCGCCCGCTGGTATCCCGTTCCCCCGGAGCTTCCGGTCACCTTCACGCCGGGGAAGCGGTCGACTTGGGGCATGCCGTTGGCGTAGCGGACGATGACTTCGTCGTCATTGAAGCCCATCGTCGCGCTCTGCAGGAGACGGCCTTCCGGATCGAACATCTCGGTCACCACCTCGCCGTTGGGCAGCGTGACCGTCACGCTCTCGCCCACCTGAGGATTGTCGGTCTGCTCGATCGTCGTCCTCTCTCCGTAGCCGTCGGTGAAGGAGAGGACCTTGCTGCCGTCGGCGCTGAAGCACGAGGTCTCGCTCAACCCCGTCAGCTTGTCGGTGTCGATGATCTGTCGCGGACAGCTCGCGTTCCCCGTGTCTGCGAAGGTGCGGCGCGAGCCGGCGACGAGGGTGTTCTTGGCGCCCGTATCGTCGACGACCGAAGTCGTCCACGTCTCGTCGGACACGAGATCGACCGCCCACGCCGGCAGGTTCGTGATGGTCGGGTCGTCCTTCGCGTAGCGGATCGACCCGGAGCCCTCGGGTCCGGAGAAGCTCGACGGGGCGCGGCCCTCCATGCCGTCTTCGTCGCTGGGCGAGAACACGAACTTCTCTCCCAGCTCGTCGTCGATCGTTCCGTGGATGTCGCCCCATCGGTCGCGCGCCGTGTCGGGGTTCTCGATCTGTTCCTCCAACTTGCTCGGGTCGTCTGGATCGCTCACGCCCGTCGGTTGATGGTGCGCGTCGCGCGCAATCGTCTGGCCGTACTTCATGCTGTCGACGTCCTGCACGTTCGCGCACGCGTCGTCGATCATCACGACGGGATTCGTGCCGGGCAGGTGGGTCCTGTCCGTGAGTGTCATCGTCGTGTATCCCGGTTGCGGCGCGTCGCTCTGGACGGTGACGGTCGTCGTGTCGTGGTCCGTCGGCTCGAGCGACGTCAGCTGTCCGCTGTCGGCGAACGTGAAGGTCGCGCTGGGCATCGCCATCGAGCCCCCAGGCCCCTGCGCTGTCGCGAGCTTCCAGCCGACGTACGTGTACGTCCGCGTCGGGGGCGGACCGCCGAGCGTCAGCGGCGGATAGGCGATCGTCGCGAGGTTGCCGCTGGCGTCGTACCCGAAGGTCTCGACGCGCTCGTCCGGAAACGTGACCGACTGCAGTCGACCCCCGTCGTACTTGTAGGACCTCGCGTACCCGAGCGCGTCGGTGACCGACTGGATGCGACCCGTCGAGTCGCTCGCGATGGTCGTGTGCGCGCTCGTGCAGGCCGGCTCGGGGCAGATGGCAGAGACGATCTGCACCGGCGAGTTGTTGCTCGCCGCGGATACGAGCGAGGTCATCGCGAAGATCTCGTAGACCTGAGGCGCCAGCTTGAGCTGCGCCGTCCCATCGCTCCGGAACGTCAGCCGGCTCGAGTCCTGCTCGGCGGACTCGTAGACCCCCTTGTCGACCAGCGTGTAGAGGCGCAGCGTGCCGCCGTCGTTGACGACCACCTGCGAGTCGCTCACCTTCGTCAGCTTCACGTCGTCGCGGAGATACGCCCCGTGGCCGTACACGTCGTCGGCGAAGCCGTGCCCGTTCTGGGCGAGGAAGCTGTCCCAGACGATCCCCGCTTCGCCTGCGAGCTCTACGAGCGCGCGTCCCGTAACGAACACGGTGACGTCCAGGTCGTCGAGCCCCGTCTCGAGCGGCGCGGATCCCTCCCATGCGTAGCCGTCTCCCGTCGTGCGACACGTCAGATCGACGCCCGGAGGAGGTTGTACGGGTGCCCCGCCCGGCGGCTTGCACCCGCACACGGTGCCCATCGCTCCGATCAGGACGAGCTGGCATGTCGCGAGGAGAAGAAGCTTCATGCGCGGACTCCTCAAAAGCCACATACGGAGGCACACGGGTTGACGGGGTTGCTGTTGCACAGCCAGGTGCTCGTCCCGCCGTAGACGCACGCCTGGGTCCAGCAGCCGGCGTAGTTGGGATCGGGGCTCGCGTATCCCCAGCATCCGGAGCCGCCGTCCGAAAGGCAGCATGCCGGTTCGCAGCCGGGACCGTCGCCGCACCAGGCGTAGGCGAAGCCGTCGCCCGGCAGCCAGCAGAAGCCGATGCCTTCGGTGGGCGGCGGGCAGCCCGCATCCTCCACGTCGGGCGGGGCATCGACCGTCCATCCGGCGTCGCTCGGGGCGCCCCCATCGTTGCCGCCGCCGGCATCGTGCACGCCGCCGTCGCCGGGCGGCGGCGGAGGAGGAGGCGGAGTAGGGGCGGAGCCGCAACCCACGCGCGCTCCCGCGACGACGAGCTTCTGCTGGCCGAGCGACTCGGTCTGTCCATTGATCGCGACCGCGCGGGCGCAGGCCTGCACTCCGGCGGCGGAGGCTTTCTGCTCCATGTCGGAGTACCGGATCGTGTGCGCGGTCGTGGTCCGCGTGACCGGTTCCCAATCGGGGTCACTCGAATCGGCCGCGTAGCCGTATGTGCCGTCCTCCTCTCCCGCGGGGACGACCCTGGCGGCGGCCGTCACGCGCTGCAGGTTGTCGCGCGCGCCGACCTTGAAGGTGTGACCGAGCAGATCGGTGAAGTTCTGGAAGAGGCCCTCCGCGTCCAGGTTCACCGTGGCGTTGCCGATCGGCACCCCTTGCGCGAGCTCGGTCATCGTCTGCGGATGGTCGAACGCATCGAGCGTGATCTTCTCCGAGCTTCCAGCGACGTCGTCCTCGACGACGGCGTCGGCCCGCTTGTTCAGCACGACCTCCTCGAGCAACTGATTGCCGACGAGCTCGCGCACGCTGTGCCTTCCGTCGGGCAGATCCTTCTTCTGCAGCGCGATGGTGACCTTCGAATCCGAGATCGAGTCCACCGTGTGGTACCAGACGCCGCTCGTCGCCGGATTCCACGCGAGCGTCTCCTGGATGCCCGTCGATTCGTCCTTGACCGTCGCGAGCTCACCGCTGCTCGCGCCGTCCGTCTGGCCGGGCGGCTTCCACGTGTACGAGAAGGATTTGCCGTCGGGATCCGTCGCGGTCTGCAGGTCCTCGCCGTTCGCGTAGTACGTGTAGGACCACGACTTGCCGAAGGCATCGGTGAGCTGCGTCACCTCGTGTCGTGCGTTGCGCTGGTAGGAGGTCGGGATCCCGCGCTCATCGGTGACCGACGTGATCCAGACCTCCTGCGTCGGATTGCCCGAGCTCGGATTGAACGTGGCGTCGTAGACGATGCGCGTCTGCTGGGAGTTCTGAGCAGGATCCTCGAACGTGACGAGGTTCGAGCCGGGGTTCTCGTTGTACTGGGCGTGGAAGGTCGGCGTCGTCTGGCTGAGCTGCACGTAGAAGACGTTCACCAGCGCGCCGTCCTGGAAGTAGTCGTACGTCGTGAGCCCCGAGGGGCTCTGGATGCTCATCGGATACGGCGAGTGCGTCCCCTCGGCGTCGAGGTAGCCGAGCGTGTAGACGTGGGGGCCCTCGGCCGTCGTCGGGAGCTGGATCGTCGTCAGATCGTCGAAGCCCTGCGCGTCGTACCCGAGGGTGTACTTGATGCTCTCCGGGGCCGGCGTCGTGATCTGCGTGAGGTTGCCGCCCGAGTAGGCGAAGGTCCACTTGCGACCCAGGTAGTCGACGACGGTGTTGATCGTGTCGGTGACCGGATCGAGGCCGATCGTCGTCTCGTTGCCCGCCTTGTCGGTGATGCTCGTGAGCAGCGTGCCGTGGGACCGCTTGTCGAACGCGTAGACCGTGCCCTCGAAGGTCTCGAGGTCCCACGTCTGCTGGTCGAACGTCGTCACCGACCAGTGCTTGTCCTCCTTGTCCTCGTAGACGAAGGGGTTCGAAGATCCGGGCTTGAGCACGTACTCGTCCTGCCCGTCTTCACCGTCGGCGATGGTGACGCTCGCGGGAGGATTGCCGGCGTCGTCGGGCGTGAGCTGCTGGTCCCAGGTGCCGATCTTGAAGCCCCACCCCGCGTAGCCGCCGGGGGGAGCGCCACCCGTCTGGTGGAACGGATGGATGGCGGAGTTTCGCTCGCTGTTGAACACGAGCAGCCCGCCGAGGAAGTGCATCAGGAGGTTGCCGGTGCACGGGTTCCACTCGCTGCCTCCCTCCCAGAACTTCGGCGGCCCGGGGTGCTTCGGGCAGGGCGTCGAAGCGTCGCCGTTGAGCAGCGACTGGCCGACGCCGGGGCCGGGGTGATCGCTCCACTGCTTCCGTGGCGGCGCGGTTCGATGTCGCTTCGGCGGCTGTCTCCAGTCGGCGACGATGTCGTTGGGCCGATGGTGGCGTCGACGCGTGGGCGTGACCACGGCGAAGGCGACGGCTCCGAGCGTCGCGAAGAGTGCCATGGACGATCGCTTCATTCCCTCACCCTCACCGGCAGAGCCCCGTCGTCCCCGCGTCGATGGGCACTCCGCTTTCATCCGGCGTCCCGATCTCGATCCGGACCATGGCCGCGGGGCCGCAGGTGCCGGAGCAGCAGTCGGCGTCGCTCGAGCAGGTCGCACCGGTCTGGCCGCAGCCGGCTTCATCATCGGGGCCGCCGTCGCCCGGGCCGCCGCAGCACGCGCCGTCGTAGGCGCCGCAGTTGTCGAGGCAGTCGCCGCCGCAGGTGCCGTCGGGTGTGCAGCACGCCGCGTTGACGCACTCCTGGCCGGCCGCGCACCCGCAGCCCACCGGCACGCCGCAGGAGTCGGCCATGTAGCAACTGCCCGCCGGGCACGAGGCCGGCGTACAGCACGAGTCGTCGCTCATGCACACGTCGCCAGGGGTCGAGCACTGCCCGCCGTTGCCGCAGAGCACCTGCTGCTGGCAGTTGTTCACGACGGAGCCGCACGCCTGGCCGTTGCACGGGTCGTTTTCCGGGACGCACCCGCCGCTGTCGGCAGCCGCTTCGCCGGGGCCTCCGTCGGACGGTGGCGGCATGGATCCGCCATCGGACATCGGAGCGCCGTCCGTCCCGCCGTCTACGCTCGGCTCTCCGGAGCCGCTGGCGGAGCATGGACAGAGCGCCTGCTGACACGCCGAGAGAGCGGCCGCCAAGCCGTAGGCCTGGCTCGCGGTCGCTCCGCACGAGGACGCGCATCCGCTGGCAGCTCCCGGCGCGTTGCAGGCGACGAGGCACGCGAAGATCGGTCCGCACCCGGAGGACGAAGCGCACTGCTCGAGCTGCGTGCAGCAGCTCTCGACGGTGCAGGCGCTGCACGCGTTGCTTTGCGACGCGACGAGCGCCGACGCCGAAGACGCGCAGCTCGCATCCGCCGCGCTCCCGATGGCGTCTTGACCGACGCCGCCGTCGTCACCGGCGAAGGTCAGCGCGGGCTGCTGACCGCCGTTGGCGCAGCCCGCGACCGCCGCGAGCGCGAAGCCAGCGACGAGACCACGGAGAGTTCGAGATCGAGTGTGCTCCACCATCCTTGCGACGCAGTCGTGGTGCAACCGTCGAGCCGGAGCGGAACGGCCGGTATTTCCGCGATCGCCCGCGAGGTCGGCGAACGGATCGTTCGCCGCGCACGTCCGAGTGCCCAGGGACGCGAACGATCCTTTCGCCCCGCCGGTCGCACGCAGCGCCGCACCCACACCGGTGCTGCGCGTCGCATGACGTGCTAACCCGGTGCTCGCCGTGCCGGATGCGAAGACCGAAGCGCTAGCGCCCGCGAAGCAGAAGAAGAAAAAGAGCGTCGCCGCGATGCAGCGCGAGCTGCGCGATCTGGCCAAACCCGCCGAGGGCGCGGCCGAGAAGCCGCCGCTCGACCTCAAGAAGGTGTTCCTCCGTGTCGGGCTCATCCTCGCGGTCATCTGGGTGGCCGCGGCGGTGATCGCCCACTGGACCGTGATCCCGCTGTTCGTCGCCGGCGCCCTCACGCTCGCCGGCATCGGGGCGGCCATCTGGATCGTCCGCTACGTCAACAAGTCGCGCGAGCTCGGGGCGCTGCTCAAGGGAGCCCAGGAGAGCGAGGAGGGGCGCAAGGAGGCGCTCGCCCAGCTCGAGACGAAGTTCAAGAAGGGCGACGTGCAGGCGACCATCGCGCGCGCCCAGCTCGAGATGCAGGAGGACCCGCGCAAGGCGCTGGCGACGCTCGAGAGCGTGGATCTCGCGAAGCAGATGGGTCCGGTGGCCGATCAGGTGCGGTGCACGCGCGCCACCATTCACCTGCAGCTCGGGGAGGTGCAGGAAGCGCGCAACCTCGTCGACAAGATGGAGCTCGGCAAGCAGCAGGAGGTCAAGACGCGCGCGATGTTCGCCGCGGTCGCTGCCGAGGCGTGGGGACGCTCGGGGCAGGGGAAGAAGGGCGTCGAGCTGCTCGAGGTGTTCAATCCGGAGGACCCGGACCTCGCCGAGATGCGCGTGCAGATGTGGCGCGCGCGCGCGTTCGCCTACGCGGGCGCGGGCGACATGAAGGGCGCCGGCCGCGCGCTGAAGAAGCTGGCCGAGATGAGCCCGCAGCTCCTCGGCATGTTCATCGGCGCCAAGAAGGTGCACCCGATGCTGCAGCAGGAAGCGAAGCAGCTCCTCATGCGCAGCGGCGCTGTGCCCAGGAAGATGGTCCGGCAGAAGATCTAGCCGGCGTTCGGGACGGGTTTCTCACCCCAAAGGCGCAGAGAAGAAGAGGAGAACGCAGAGGGGTTGGTGTGGACCCACCCTCAAACCTCTGCGGCCTCCTCTCCTCTCTGCGCCTCTGCGGTGAAATACTAATCGCTCGCGCCGAGGGCGATCAGGGCCACGAGCGTCAGGAGGCCCGCGCCGGTCCAGAGGACGCGGGTGAACGTGCGGGCGCGCTGGGTGGGCGGCGGGTCCGTGGGGCGAGGGGAGAGGCGGCGGCCGTAGAGGAGGGCCGCGATCGACACGACGAGGAGCATCACGGTGATCGAGCCGTCGGCGTTCTTCGCCGCGGATTTGCCGGCGACGGCGGCGCCCGCGGTGACCGTGCACCAGGACATCGAGGCGAGCATCCCGAGGATGAAGCCGCGCGCGATGCGTCCAGCCCAGCCGGGGGCCGGGGACGCGCCGAGGCTGCGGCGAACGGCGACGAGCCACGCGACGAAGGACGCGACGAGGACGAAGAGGATCGCAGTGCCCTCGCCCACGAGCAGCGAGTGGCGCCCCGGCGCGTAGGTCGTCGCGAGCTGGCCCATGACGACGTACGACCAGAGCACGATGCCGAAGGTCCAGAGCGCCGGTCCCCACACGGTGACCGCGGTGGACGCGCGCGGGACGAACGGCGGCGCCGTCTCCAGGGCGGTGCGGTACGGCGCCGACGGGACCGGCTGCGACCCCGAAGGCGGCCCGGCCGAGGGCGCCGCCGCGGGCAGCGGTCGATCGACGGCCGTCGGCACGTCCTCGGGCAGGGGAGCCTGCGTGGGATCCGTCTCGTCCGTCATAGGAGCGACTCTCCGTTCCACTGCAGCACCACGCCGTCGCCGGCGTTGACCACCACGTCGCGCGAGACGAGCTTCGCGACCGATCGATCGTCGGCGAGGACGAGCGCCGTCACCGTCGCGCGCGTCGGCTGCCCCGGGCCGGCCGCCTGCGGGCGCCGCAGGGCGATGCGCATGGGGCCTCCGCCGCGCTCGACGCGGATCGCCGCGAGCCCCATCGGCTGCGCGTCGAGGTCCGCCGTATCCTCGTCTCGGCCGCGCGGATCGCGCGCCACGCGCACCACGAGGGGGTCGTCTCCCGGCGCGGCCCGCACCACCACGAGACTCCCGACGTCCGGCAGCGGCGTGCGCGAGAGGCGCCGCGAGAGCAGCGACTCCACGTCGGCCGCCGACGCGCCCTGACGCGCCGTCGCGAGCAAGGTCGCCTCCGTCACCGAGGCGAGCTCACCGAGGCGTCCATCGTCGCTGCGACCGCCGGTCGACGCGGCGCGGTCGAGCAGGCGCGTCGCCACGTCGAGCCGCCCGGCACCTGCGTGGGCGAGCGCGAGCCGCAGCGCGACCGCCGGATCGTCCGGCGTCATCGCGTCGAGGCGCTCGTAGACGGCGACCGCATCGTCCCAGAGCTTCTCGCTCCGCAGCCGGTCGCCGACGAAGGCGAGCGCCCACGGGTCGCCCGGCGCGCGCTCCACGAGCTCCCCGAAGGCGCGCCGGCCCTCGTCATCGCGTCCGATGCGTCGCAGCGCCGAGGCGCCCATGGCGAGCAGCCCGGCGTCGGCGAACGGGTCGGTGCGCACGCGGTCGATCTCGTTCGCCAGCGAGTCGGTGCGGCCCAGCGACTCCAGCACCGCGAGCAGCCGTCGCCGCGCGAGCGCGTCGTGCGGGGCGAGCAGCAGGAAGCGTCGCACCACGGCGAGCCGGTCGTCGTCGCCGTGCGCCGCGCGGTACGCCTTGTCGAGCGCCGCGTCGATCTTCGGCTCTCGCCCGACGATGGCTTGCGTCACCGTGGCCAGCTCGGTCGCGGTCGCCACGTGGCGCAGCAGCTCCTGACGCACGAAGGCGGCGGCGTCGTTCTCGCCGACTCCGTCGAGCTCCGCAGCGAGGCCCAACGAGTCGCCGGTCGAGAGGCCGCGCGAGAGGATCTCCAGGAACGCCCGCCGGTCGGTCCACGTCGGCAGCTCGCACGACTGCGCCGCCGCGACGTAGCCCTGGGCCCGCTGCAGGTTGCTGCCCCAGTGCGCTTGCATCCGCGAGCGCCACAGACCCCGGCGCACCGGCAGCGGCAGCCCCGAGGCGACCGAGCACTGCGTGCGCCGCGGGGTGCGCGCCGGCGGCAGGCGCAGGTCCCACGTCACCTGGATGCGCTGACCCGACGCGAAGAAGGAGATGGCCGCGACCACGCCCTTGGCGCAGCGGTCGAGCACGGGGTCGTCCTCGCGCCCCGCTCCCGCGGTGACCCGTACGTCGGTCGCGCGTCCGCCCGCGTCGACGCTCAGCTCGAAGTGCAGCCCGTCGGTCACGTCGGGCCGCACGGCGGCGCGCGCGTCGCGGCAAGCCTGCAAGTGCGCGACGGTCTCCTCGATCGCCCGGCGTGCCGCCTCGACCGCGGCGTCCTGCACGCTGTCGTCGCCCGAGAAGTCGTGCGGCGGCTCGAGCAGCAGCGCCGGCGGAGGCGGCTCCGGCTCGACGCGCGCCGCGTAGGGCGCGTCCAGCGTCGGCGAGAGCGCGAGCAACCGCTGGTCGAAGGGCGCCGACGAGGACGCGCCGCCGAAGAACCAGCCGGTCCACGGCGTGAGCAGCGACGCCTGCGCGGCGAGCGCCACCGCCGGCTCGATGCCCTCGTCGCGGGCCGAGAGCTCCTCGATGCGGGCGAGCGCCCATCGCCGCGCGACGTCTCCGCCCGCGGGGACCGCGACCTGCTCCAGCGGCCGCGACTCCTGCACGAGCTGCGCGCCGCGCCGCCAGCGGAAGCCGACGCGGTCCGGCAGCTTCCCGCGCAGCCGGCCGGCCACCGTGACCGTGGAGCCCGCGAGCGCGGCGCGCGACTCGCGCGGGTAGACGCGGTCGACGTTCGGCCCGAGGTCGATGTCCACGTCACGCAGCGTCGGCTCGAGCGCGTCGGCGACGATGGCGGCGCCCACCCGCGCCGCGTCGGCGCGGTCGACCGCCTCGTAGACCGGGCCGGAGCCCGCCACGAGCTGCGCGAGCAGCCACCGGTCCGCCCCGTGGCCGATGGCCACCGCGCCCATGCGCGGCACGCCGCCCTCGCGCCTCGCGAGCCGCCGGCGGATCGTCTGCGCCGTCGACTCGCCGATGGAGGCGCGTCCGTCGCCGAGGTAGACGACCATGCCGCCGCCGGCGCGTGCCGGGGCCTGCCCGGCGAGGGCCGGGACACCCCTGTCGAGCACGTCGGCAGCCTGCTCGAGCGCCTGCGCGAGGTTCGACGCGCCGCCCGCGTGCAGCGAGGCGAGTCCCTTGCGCACCGCATCGCGGAGCTCGGGGGTGACCGACGCCGGCGTTGCGCCTCCCACCGGGCGCACGGTCTGATCCGCCGCGAGCACCACCAGCGAGTCGCGCGCGCCCAGGCCCTCGAGGAGCGCGTCGACCACGGCGCGCTCCGTCTCGAGTGCCGCCGCGCCCGCGCTGTACGAAGTGTCGACGACGAGGGCGAGCGTGATCCCCGGGTCGGCCTCGGGCGGCACCTCGGTCCGCACGAGCACGTACGGGTCCTCGTCCTTGCCGCCCAGGGCGACGTACGCCCGCGCGCGCCCCGTGTGCACGACGGTCGGCACCGTCTCGACGACCAGGTCGCCGGTGGGCCGCACGTCGCCTCGGCGCAGCTCCACGGTGTTGCCGTTGACCGTGGCTCCCGCGCTCGCCGACGCGAAGGGCGCGCCGGCCTGGATGGACCGGATGCGAGCGAGAAGCTCGCCGACCATGGGCGGCTGCGCGTCGCTCGCCATGGGGAAGCGGTACGTCGCGCGGCCGTCGCGCTCGGGGAGCCACTCGACGTAGTCGACGACGAGGTCCTCGGTCGCGCCCGAGGGCACCGCCGGGAGCTCTCCGCGCAGCCACCCTCCGCCGGCCCACTCGAGCCGTGCCCCCGAGGGCTGCGGCGTCATGGCCCCTGCGCGCACGACGGCCTCGTCGTCGGGCTCGCCCGGGAGTGTGCGCGCCACGCGCGACACGATGGCCCCCGGCGGGAGCGCCAGGCGGACCTCAGCCGGCGCGGCGCGGTCGGAGCCGTTGAAGTACGTCGTGCGCACGTGCGTCACCGCCACCTCGCCGTCGATGTCCACGTCGACGCGCGCCGTGCGCACCGAGAGCTCCGTGCCGGGGTCCTCGCCGCCCGCTCCCGCCCAGAGGCCGGGGATCGCGCTCGCTTGGCCCGCCTCGCCGCCCCAGGGCACCGCGAGACCGCCGGTCCAGTCGTCGAACGCCGTCTCGGGCGCGACCTTGGGCCCGCCCGCCACGAGCGACGCCGTCTCGCCCGCGGCCACGTGCTCCTGCTTGCCGCCCTGCGCGACGACGAGCTCGCCGCGCGCGCAGTAGATCTTGCCGGGCGTCGCGCCGGTCCCCGCCTCGAACGCGGCCGCCGCCGCGGACACGGTGGTCGTCGCGTCGCCCAGGGCCACCTGCGCGCGCGACTCGGCGCCACCCTGCACGAAGAGCCGCCCCCGCGCGAGCACGAGGCGCCCGTCGCGCAGCGCCAGCTCGGTGGCGCCGCCGACGACGACGAGCGTGCCGTCATCGAGCCGCGCGCGCGCGCGACCGTCCGCACCGGTCTTCACCGTGTCGCCGTCGGCCAGTCGTGCGCTCCCACGCACCTCGCGGGCGCCGACGTGCACGTCGGCGTGCATTGCCCGGATGTCGCCCGTGGTGAAGACGACGGGCCCCGTGTGCACCGTCCGCTGCGTCGCGAGCACGACGAGGAACGCTGCCCAGAGGATCGCCGCGATGGTCAGCGGCGATCGAGTCCAGCGGGGGAAGCGGCTCACGTGCCCTCCACGTGCAGGCCGTCGTCGCCGAGGCGCACCTTCACGTCGGCCACCGCGCCATGCTGCGGATCACCGAAGCCCACGTCGATGTGCACGATGCGTTCGGTCGGCGTGCCCTCGTCGATGAGGGCCGTGACGATCGCCCGCGCTCCGAGGCGTGCCGCCCGCGCCGCGTCCTCCGGATCGAGACGCAGCTCGATCTGGGGCGATCCCGCCGGCAGCACCGCCTCGGCCAGCCCGTAGAGCGGGAAGTTGTCCTGCGCCGGCATCGGCGCGCCGAGCGCGCCCGTCCAGAGCACGGGGTGAAGCTCCGGGTGCGCCCAGGTCACGAGGAAGCGCACGTTGCCGGCCGGCGCCGCGTCGGCCCCGGCGACGCGCTTGCCGCGGGCGAGCAGCTTCTCGGCGTCGTCCTTGCGGCCGGCGCGCGCCGCGTCGTCCTGCGCCCATGCGATGAACGCGCTCGCCGTCGCCCGCGCCGCCCGCGCGAGCGGGCTCGAGCCGTCGGGCGCGCCCGTGGACGCCGCCTTCTCGGCCCAGCTCACGGCCTCCTCGATGCGCCCCATGCCCTGCGCGGCGGACGCGAGCAGCAGCGGCACGGTCGCGTCGTCCGGCGTGAGCTGCGCGAGCGTCTCGTACTGCCGGAACGCCTCCTCGTACCAGCCGTGAGCTCGCAGCAGGTCCCCGAGGCGGCGCCGTGCGACCGGGTCCTCGGGCGCGAACTCCACGAGCTCCCCGAACGTCCGCCGTGCCTCCTCGGCGTCGCGGTCGGAGAGCGGGGCGCTCTCCCGGTGCGAGAGGCGCAGGTAGTACTCGCCGACGTCGGTGTACACGTGCGCCGTCGCGTCCGGCCGGTGGCGCAGGCGACGTGCCCACGCGCGGCCGCCGCCGTCGTCGCCCACGTCGTCGTACGCGTCGAGCACGCGCAGCGAGAGCTCGAGGTCGTCGGGCCACTTGAGCGCCGACGCGCGCAGCGTCGAGAGTCGGTCGGCCGGCGTCCTGGCGCGCGCGAGCATCCCGGCGAGCAGATCCGGGTCGAGCCCGCGCAATCCGAGCGCGTCGTGCAGATCCTTGAGGTCGCTCGCGGTCTGAACGCGCACGACGATCGCGCGGTACACGACGTCCGCCTCGGCAGCGTTGCCCAGGAGCGACCGCCAGAGCGCCACGCGCTCGCGCACGCTCGGCAGCGCTCCCACCGCCATGAGCAGCATCGTGTTGCGCTCGCGCCACGTCGGCGCCTCGCAGTCTTCCAGCGCTCGCCGGTACATGGAGAGAGCGGCGGCCGCAGTGCGCGCGTCGGCGAGGCGCTCGCCCCAGAGCACGCGACGCTCGGTGAATGCGAGGTCGGCCGCCGGGCTGCAGGCGTGCGGCGTGTGGCTGATCACGGCGAGCGACGGCGGCGAGGTGGGCCCCGCATCCTTCATCGGCGGTCGGTCGGACGGGCTGAAGTCGATGGGGTAGACGACCGTCACGTTCCCCGTCTCCGGCTGCGGGAACGACAGGTTGCCGAAGCCCCTCACCACGCAGGCGACGACGTTCGCATCGGGAAGGTCGCTCCCCCCATCGTTCACGGTGGCGACCGCGCCCGAGTGATCGACGACGAACTTCACCGAGACGCGCCCCTGCAGCGCCGGGTCGTTGCGCAGGCCGTTCTCGTAGCAGAGCCTGAAGCGCCCGAAGTTCTGCCGGACGATGCGCTGGATGACCTCCGGCGGCAGTCGGCCGTTGACGGTCACGCCTCCCTCCCGCAGACGCGGAGTGTCGACCGTGTGGGCGCCGGCCAGACGCCCTGCGCCGTTCCCGACGCCCTGTCCGGCGCCGTGGCCAATCGTGCCGATGTCGCCCAGGCCGATGCCCTGTCCGCGTCCGCCTCCGCCGGTGCCGACCCCGTTCAGTGCGAGCCCGCCGGCGCCGAAGCCGTCGTCGACCGCGCTCCCCCACCCAGCCGTCGCGGACGCAGCCGTCGTGGTCGCGCTCTGCGCGCCGGCTTTAGGCGCCGGACGCATCGCGGGCGGGGCCGCAGCGGGCGCCGCGGCCGCGGTGGGCACCTGGTCGGCGCGTCCCCACGGGGCCGTCGGGGCGTTCGAGTCCTTGTCGCCGCCGGCGAGCATCCCGATCATCCCGAAGTTCGCGGCCTCCGACGCGCCGGGCCCCTGCACGCCGTAGCGGTTCCCGGTGGGGCGCGCGTTCGGGTTGCCCATGCTGCCTTCTTCGCCCTTGGCGCGCGTGCCGGTACCGCCCTCCTTGTCGTCGGCGGGCTCTGGTGCGGCGGCCGCGCCGATGAGGGCGAGCGACCTGCTCCCGCCCCACCACGGCTTCCACCGCGCGATGCGATCGCGCCGCGTGTCGGCCAGGTCCGGGTCGAGCGACTCCTCGGTCATCTCGCGGGTCGTCGGCACGTAGAGCGCGGTGATGGGCGAGACGATCGCGTAGCGCTTGCCCACGTCGACGACGGCCGCGCGCCCCGCGCCCTCGGCCACGAGCTCCGCCACCCGCTGCTCGCCCCAGCGCCGCCGCAGGTCGCCCGCGTCGTCGATGCCCTCGATGCGAAGCGGAGCCGTCGACGACTGGCCGCTCCCGTGCAGCGTGACCTCGGTGGGCGGCTTGCCGGTGACGCGTCCGACGACGAGCACGCCCTCGTCGGCGCCGACCGCCGGCAGCTCGCGCGGGAGGATGCGCTCGACGCCCGGCCCGAGGTCCACCGTCGCGCCCACCCACGTGGGTCGCTGCGCCGCCTCGAGCAACCGCAGCGCCGCGCGCGCCGCACCGTAGGCGTCGCTCACGACCTCGACGGGCGCTCCGCGCGCCACCGACTCGAGCAGCGCCGTGTTCGCGTTGCTCCCAAGCGCGCACGTGAACACACGGGTCCCGGGCGGCAGCCGGGCGAGCCGCTCGCGCAGCGCCTTGGGCGCGATCTCGCCCACCGAAGGCTGCCCGTCGCCCACGTAGACCACGGCGGCGCGTCGCTTCGGGTCGAGCTTCGACGCCGCCTCGGTGAGCAGCGCGCCGATGTCCGTGGCGCCCCCGCGGTCCACCGCCGCGAGGCCGTCGAGCCACGCGCGGCGGTGCGCGTCGTCCAGCGTCGACAGCGCGCCGCTGCCGTCCGCTACCGGGTGCAGCACCGCATCGCCGGCCCAGAGCGCGGCGCGATCGGTCGGCCCCAGGTGCGCGAGCAGCGCCGACGTGAGACTTCGCGCGACCGACAGCGCGCCCGATTCCGTCGCCGCCGACGTGTCGACGACCACCGCGAGATCCATCCCCGGGGGCGGCGCCTCCGCGGCCGTGGCGCGCACCGGCACGAGCAGGTAGTCCGGCTCCTCGCTCGACACCTTGGTGGCAAACGCCGTGTCGCCCTGCGTCTGTCCCGACGTCGCCGACACCGGGGCGTCGTCCGCGCCGAGCGCGTGCGGCGCCCGGTAGGCGACCGGCGTGCTCTCGCCGTCGTCGAACAGCTCGACCGCGAGATCCGCGAGCGGCACGACGTCGAACGCCTTGATGACCACGTGCTGCCCATCGCGCACGCCGCCCATGCCGCTGCGCACCCGCAGCGCTCCGGCCCGCGCGAGGTCCAGCGTCACCGTGAGCTCCTCGATGCGAGGCAGCGACGCGCGCGCGCCCTCGGCCGCCATCGGGTAGACGTAGAGCCGCCGGTCGCCGCGCGGTCCCTCGCGCGGGAGCCACTCGGTGTAGCGCGTGACGACGCGCCGCTGCGCCCCCGGGTTGATGGGGTAGAGCCGCGCCGCGTACGTCCCGGGCGCCTCCCACGTGAGCAGCGCGGGGTCTTCCGTCGACCCCGCGTACACGTTGCTCTCGTACTGCGCGATCGCCGCGGCGCTCTCCTTCACCCGTCCCCACACGAGATCGCCGTTGCGGTCGACGCCGAATCGCTGGAGCACCGCGCCCGGCGGCGTGCGGAACGAGAAGATGCCCTCGACGACCGACGACGTGGGGTTCACGAACGTCTCGTCCACCTCGGTCTGCGCGAAGTCGCGGTCGACCGTGACGCGCACTTCGAGCCGCTGCACCACGAGGGAGAAGCGCGGCTTGCCCTTGTCGCCCGGCGGGCGCGCGCCCACCGTGCCCACGCCGAAGGGCGCCGGCTCCGCCTCGCTGTCGGCGGTGGCGAGGCCGCCGGTCCAGTCGTCCCACGCGACGGCGGGCGCGTGCGTCGGCGCGCCCTGCGTCTTGAGCACGAGGAGCTCGCCGGCTCCCGCGCGGTCCGCGCCGCCGGCTCGCGCGCTGCCGCGCAGCACGTACGCCGAGGCGGTGCCGTCGGCCGCCACCTCGACGCTGGCGCGCGCGTCCGACAGCTCGATGGGTCCGCGCGGCGTGTCGATCCGCACCGGCGGCCCGCCGCTCGTGTCCACGAACGCGCGCCCGCGCGTCACCTCGATGGCCGCGTCGCGCGCCACGAGGCGCCCCGGCCCGTCGACGAGGAGCACGGCGCCCGTGTCGCGCCGCAGCCAGGCGAGCCCGCCGTCCGCCAGGGTGATCGCCGTTCCCTCGGCGAGCCGCTCGCGAGGGTAGGGGACGCGCGCCGCCTCGCCCGACGCGAGGACCGTGACGTCGCCCTTCACCGCGCGCAGCTCGGCGAACGTCTGCCCCGCGGACACGACGAGCGGCGCCGCGCCGCGGCTGCACCCCGACGCGATGCAGAAGAGGAGGAGCGCGAGCAGGACGCGCAGCGGCACCGGTGGGACACGCACGCTGGGCAGACTACGGCCCGGCGCGCCGGAAGATCTGAGCTTCATCCTCCGGCGCAGACAAGTCGCGCCTCGCCCGGTTCCCGCTCCCTCGCGGCCGTGCATCGCCCCTCCCGGTGGTCCCGAGAGGAACCGCTAGCCCCAGCTCACGAGGAAGGACATGCCGAGCCCCGCGAAGAGCCCCATGGCGAGGCAGACGCCGAGGCCGATGCGTCCCCAGAGCGCCGACTTGCTGCCGTCGGTCGTCAGGCGCGGCTGCCCGAAGATGATCATCCACCACGAGCCCCACCAGAGCGGCCCGGCCAGGATGTAAAGGTACGGGTAGTAGAGGTGCAGCACGAAGATGAGCACCGCGTTGACGATCGCGAAGACGATCGAGATGGCGAGCATCACCAGACCGAACATGCGCGGCTTGGCGAACCCCTGGCCGCTGATGATGGCGCTCCACAGCTTGTTCGGGTGGTAGTCGCCGACGCCCACCTTGATGCGCGGGATGCCGCCGACGCCGATGCCGCCGATGCCGATCCCCATGCCGCCCATGCCGCCCTGCTGCTGCGGCTGTCCGGGCGCCGGCTGTTGCTGCGGATAGGCGCCGGGCTGCTGCGGATAGCCGCCGGGCGGTGCGCCGTAGGGTGCGGGTGCGCCCGGGGGAGCGCCGTACGGCGCGCCGGGCTGCTGCTGACCGTATCCCGGCGGCGGCTGCTGCCCGTATCCGGGAGGCGGTTGACCGTAGCCGGGCGGCGGTTGACCGTAGCCAGGAGGAGGCTGGCCGTAGCCTTGCTGCTGCTGCGGCGCCGGCTGCCCGTACGCCTGCTGCTGCTGCGGCTGCCCGTACTGCTGCGGCTGGCCGTAACCCTGCTGCTGCTGGGGCTGCCCCTGCGGCGGATACCCCGGCTGTCCGGGATACGGCGGCCCACCAGGCGGATACCCGGGCGGCTGGTTCATGTTCTCCCTCCTATGTCGTTGGTCGCGTGACGACTGCGCGTGACGTGCTCTGCTCCGCAGAGACCTCGCTCTTCAGCGAGGTAGCGGCGACGACTCGCCCCGATCAGGGGCCGTAGCCAGGCGGCGGCCCGTAACCGGGAGGCGGCTGCTGCGGATAACCCGCGGGCTGCGCACCCGGAGCCGGAGCGCCCCACTGTTGCTGCGCCTGCGCCGGCGCGCCCGCCGAAGCCGGAGCGCCCGCACCCGAGACGCGCAGGTAGAGCGACGCGATGCACATCGCCATGAGCGGTCCCATGATGAAGCCGCCGACGAGCGGGATGAGCGCGATGAGGTAGCAGACGAGCAACGTCAGGAACGTCGTCATCTTGTAACCGCGCGTCGCGTTCCAGCTGGTCTTCAGGGCGTCCATCGCGCCCTTGCCCTGGTCGACGATGTAGAAGCCCGTCAGGCACAGCGCGCAGGCCGCGATGATGCCGAAGACCGGGATCCAGGCGATGAGGCCGAAGATGACGTACGCGCCGAGCAGCGAGATCATGAAGCGGCCGCCCGAGAAGATCATCCCGACGCCCGCTCCCTGGTCGCCTCGCGCGCACGCGAGGTGCAGCTTCAGCAAGCCGCCCGCGAGCCACATCACGACGACGAGCATCGCGAGGGCGCCGACGAGCATGAGGAGCGTGCCCACGATCTGCAGCGAGTCGCTGCCCATCATGAGCATCCCGGGGATGTAGAAGATCATCATCGCGACGACGGCGATGACGCCCAGCACGAGGTTCGCGAGGATCAGCGTGAGCCAGTTCGCCTTGAACCGCTCCCAGCCCGCCGAGAGCATCTCGCCCACGCCGAACTGACCGCCCGGCGCCATCGCCATGCCTTGCTGCGGATAGCCCTGCGCCTGCGGAGCGGCGTACGGGTTCTGCGCCTGACCGGGATAGGGCTGCTGCTGCTGGCCGTAGCCGGGCTGCTGCGGCGCGCCGCCGTAACCGGGCTGCTGCTGCTGTCCGTAACCGGGCGGCGGGCCGTAGCCCGGCGCGGGTTGCTGGCCGTAACCAGGTTGCTGGGGAGGAGGCTGCCCGTAGGGCTGCTGTTGCGGCTGACCGTACTGCGGTTGCTGCGGCGCGGGTTGACCGTACTGCTGCTGCTGCGGCTGCACGGGCAGCTGCGGCGCGTTGGGCATCAGCTGCGTGCCACCGAACGGCTTGGGCGGTCCACCGGGCGGATATCCGGGCGGTTGATTCATCTTCGGCTTCTCCCTCTCTCCGCCCCGGAGGGTATCCGAATCGTCATGCGAAAGAAGTGCAATTCGAGCGTGCCCAAGGGGCGGCGCCAGCCGACCCCGTCATGAAGAGCTAGGTGGGCTTGACGCGCGACACCGTTTCGAGGCGCACCTCCGGAAGCAGCTCGGCGAAGCTCGAAACCCACACTTCGGGATGTCGTGGCTCGATGAGCTTGCGCACGAAACGCCGGATGTCGGGCTGCGTCATGATGACGGGCTGCTCTCCTTCCGGCCAGGTGGCGAGCGCGGCATCGATGGCGCGCTCGACGTCGCGCGAGGCCTGCGGCGCGAGTGTGAGAAACGCCCCCGCAGGCGTGCGCGTGATCGCGCGTCGCACCGTGTCCTCCACGATGGGCTCGAGCATGACGCACGGCAGCCGCCCCTGTCCCGCCGTCAGCCGGTACGTGATCGCCCGCCGCAGCGCGCTCCGCACGTACTCCGAGAGACCGAGCGGATCCTTCTCGGTCGCCGCCACGACGGCGAGCGCCTCGAGGATCGCGCGCAGATCGCGGATGCTCACGCGCTCCTCGACGAGCCGTCGCAGCACGTCGGTGAGCAGCACGAGGCTCAGGGGCTTGGGCACGACGTTGCGCACCGTCGCGGGCGCGAACTGCTCCAGCTCGTCGAGCAGCCGCTGCACCTCGGCGAGTCCCAGGAAGTCGGCGGCGCGCGCGCGCAGCAGGTCCAGCGTCCGCTCGCGCACCCAGTCGACGAGCGCCGCGCCCTCGACGTCGCGCGGGACGAGCAGCACGCGCGCCGGCACTTCCTGCAGTGACAGCACGACGACGCGCGCGTCGAGCCCGTCTCGCGCGCGCACGCGCGGCGCCGGGAGCGGCACGCCGAGCTCGGAGAAGATGCGCTCGCGAAGGCCGATCGCCATCGCGCGCAAACCCTCCGGCTCCGCATCGAGCACCGGCTCCAGGTCGGGACTCACCTCGAGGCTCCAGGGCTGGACCAGCGGGACGAACGACGGATCCATCGCACCGGCGCGCGCCGTCTGCGACGGCCTCGGCTCGGTGGCCGCCCGCTGCTCCTCGACGCTCTTGGCCCGCGCGCGCGCCCGTCCCACGAGCAGCAGCGCGACGCCGATGACGACGAACGGGATCGCCGGCAGCCCCGGCACGAGCGCCAGCAGCAGCACGAACACCGCGGCGACCTGCAGCGCCTTCGGCACGCCGAGCAGCTGCCGCGCCAGCTCGTCGCCGAGCGGCGTGTCGGCCTCCTCGCTGCCCACGCGCGTCACGAGCACGCCCGCGGCGGTCGAGAGCACGAGCGCCGGGATCTGCGTCACGAGTCCGTCGCCGATGGTGAGCAGTCCGTAGCGCTTGAGGGCGTCGACCACGCTCATCCCCTTCATCGCGACGCCGATGCCGAGGCCCCCGAGGATGTTGACGACGAGGATGACGAGCGTCGCGATGACGTCGCCCTTCACGAACTTCATCGCGCCGTCCATGGCGCCGTAGAACTGGCTCTCGCGCTGCAGGTGCCGCCGGCGCCGCCTCGCCTCGTTGCCGTCGATGGCCCCGCTGCGAAGCTCGGCGTCGATGGCCATCTGCTTGCCGGGCATTGCGTCGAGCGCGAAGCGCGCCCCCACCTCGGCGACGCGCTCCGAGCCCTTGGCGATCACGATGAACTGGATGATCGTGAGCACCAGGAAGACGACCGCGCCCACCACGTAGTTGCCGCGCACCACGAACGTGCCGAACGCGCGGATCACCTCGCCGGCGTTGGCCTGGAGCAGGATGAGGCGCGTCGACGCGACGTTGAGCGCCAGCCGGTAGAGCGTCGTCAGGAGGAGCAGCGTCGGAAACGTCGCGATGCCGATGGCGTCCGGCACGTAGAGCACGACGAGCAGGATCGCGACCGCCGCGGACAGGTTCGTCGAGATGAGCAAGTCCAGCGTCCACGTCGGGAGCGGGACGATCATCAGACCGACGACGAGGACGACGAGCGCCGCCAGCGCGATGTCCGCGCCCGCAAACCCACGCCGCCCCCGTGCTCGGTTGCCCGTCAACAGCGCCGCCACGCGGGCGAGGCTAGCTCACCTGCCACTCGACGCGTGGCAGGAACCGCCGCCGTCCGAGTCACTGCCGCTCGGGCAGCCGCAGTCGGAGGGCGACCCCGCGTCGGGCGTCACGACGACCGCCGGAGCCACGCCGCACATGCCGACGAGCTTCGACTCCACCTGGAAGGCCAGGTTCAGGTGCACCTGCACCGCGTGCATGGCAGACGCGATGATCTCGACGAAGAGCCCCTCGCCGCCGCCGGGGCTGGGGTGGGTCGGGCTCGGCACGCCTCCGGGGCTCGGCGTGAAGTCCTGCGAGAATGCCATGGTCTGGAAGAACCCACTGAGCATCCAGTGCGCGCCGATCTCGCCCACGACGAAGTCGCGGTCGAAGTTTTCGTCGCCGCGGAGCTGCGCGAGAAGCGCCTGCGAAGTGAGCGTGATGTCCGTGGAGATCTCGGACTGCACGGGCGTCACCGTTGCCTGCGTCATGAACGTCGAGAGCTGCGTCGCCAGGTTCTGCTCGTCCGTCAGCATCTGCTGCGCGAAGGCGCGCACGTCGAGGTTCTGGCTCACCGAGAGCGCGAGCTGCGCGGTGCTGATCTGCGCGGCGTTGAACGCCGTGAGGATGCCGACGTACTCGGGCAGGTTGCAGTCGGTGATCCGGGAAGGCTGCGGAAGCGCGTGGGGCAGCCGGTTCGGGTCGGGGTTCCCGCGCGACCAATCGGCCGAGCTGGTGCCCAGGGAGCCCACGGAATCAGACGGTCCGTTGCCCTGGCTGCCGCAGGCCGTAGCGGCGATCGCCGCGCAAACGAGCCGG
>DASVWO010000221.1:0-28983 GCA_036393165.1 Polyangiaceae bacterium
CTACGCCAGGGGTGCCGCGGTATGCTCGGCGGCCATGACGATCCGCCGCGCCGCGCTCCTCCTCGCCTTCGGCTTCCTCGCGAGCTGCTCCAAGGGCGGCGCCGCGGGCGGCGAGGCCCGTGGGCTTGGGGACGTGATGGCGGACGTCGGCAGGCGCTTCGAGGTCGCCGGGCGCGCCGCCGCCGCCAATCGCTTCGACCTGGCCGCCTACGAGGCCGACGAGCTGGGGGAGATCTTCGAGAACGACGTCCCGCACGCTTCGCTCCCCAAGGAGGGGCCGACCGCGCAGATCCCCACGCTGGCCAAGAACTTCCTCCAGACCGCGCCGCCGGCGCTGGTCAAGGCGGCCCAGGCCAAGGACCCCGTCGCCTTCGCCTCCGCGTACGCCGACGCGGCGGGCCAGTGCAACGCATGCCACCAGAGCGCCGAGAAGGGGTTCATCCAGGTCCCCGCCATCCCGGGGCAGGCGGTGCCCGTGCTCGTTCCGATGCCGATCGTGCCCCTGCCGCCTGCGCCATCTGGCGCGCCCCAGCCGCATCCTCCCTCCGCCTCGACCGTGCGCTGAGGCCCCGCCGCGCGGTGCGCCGATTGCCTCCTCCGCGAGCCACGGAGGCAGCGATGAGAGCAGTCGTGTTTCACGGCATCGGCGACATCCGGCTCGACCAGGTCGACGACCCGAAGCTGAAGGAGCCCACGGACGCGGTGGTCCGCATCACCACGAGCGCCATCTGTGGCACCGACCTGCACATGGTGCGCGGCACGCTCGGGCCGATGAAGAGCGGGACCGTTCTCGGTCACGAGGGCGTGGGCGTCGTGGAGGACGTGGGCGAGGACGTGCGCAACGTCAGGCGAGGCGACCGCGTCGTCATCCCCTCGACCATCGCGTGCGGCTCGTGCGTCTACTGCCGCGCGGGGTACTTCTCGCAGTGCGACCGCGCGAACCCCAACGGTCCGTTCGCGGGCACGGCCTTCTACGGCGGCCCGGAGGACTCCGGTCCCTTCGACGGCATGCAGGCGGAGCTCGTGCGCGTGCCCTTCGCCCACACCGGTCTCGTGAAGCTGCCCGACGAGGTGAGCGACGACGACGCGATCTTCCTCTCGGACATCCTGCCGACCGCCTACTTCGGCGCGAAGCTCGCCGAGATCAAGAAGGGCGACACGGTGGCCATCTTCGGCTGCGGACCCGTGGGGCAGCTCGCGATCCTCTCCGCCCAGCTCCTTGGTGCCGGCCGTGTGCTCGCGGTGGACACGATCCCGGACCGGCTCGATCTCGCGTCGCAAGGCGGCGCCGAGGTGATCGACTTCGACGAGGAGGATCCGGTCGAGACGATCCGGCGCCTCACCGGCGGCATCGGCGCCGACCGCGTCATCGACTGCGTCGGCATCGACGCCACGTGCGCGCACGAAGGGCCCGCGAAGAAGCAGTCGAAGGCGCACGCCAGGGACTACGAGGCGGAGCTCGAGAAGGTCGCGCCGAAGACCCACCCGCACGGCGACAACTGGCACCCCGGCGACGCGCCGAGCGCCGCGCTCGAGTGGGAGGTGCAGGCCGTGGCCAAGGCGGGGACCCTGTCGATCATCGGCGTCTACTCGCCCACGCTGACGACGTTCCCCATCGGCGAGGCGATGAACAAGAACCTCACGATCAACGCCGGCAACTGCAACCACCGCAAGTACGTCCCCGAGCTGCTTGCGATGGTGCGGAGCGGCGCGGTGTGCCCGTCGCAGATCCTCACGCGGCGCGCGACCATCGACCAGGCCATCGAGGCCTACGAGGCGTTCGATCGGCGCGAACCGGGCTGGACCAAGGTGGAGCTACGCCTCGCGGCTTGAGACGTAGTAGATGGGGGGCCATGGAGAAGATCGAGATCCAGACGCGCGACGGGCGCTGTCCGAGCTACGTCTACCGTCCCGCCGGCCACGGGCCGTGGCCGGCGGTGCTCGTCTTCATGGACGGCCTGGGCATCCGGCCTGCGATGCTCGACGTGGGCGAGCGCCTCGCGACGCACGGGTACTTCGTGCTCCTGCCGGACCTCTTCTATCGCTCGGGTCCCTACGAGCCGATGGACCCGCACACGGTCTTCAGCGATCCCGAGAAGCGCAAGGTGCTGATGGAGAAGTTCTTCGCACACGCCACCTCGGCGAACATCATGTCCGACACGCGCGCGTTCCTCGATTGCATCGCGGCGCAGCCGGACGTGAAGAAGGGCGGCATCGGCACGACCGGGTACTGCATGGGGGGCCGCATGTCGCTGATTGCGGCCGGCACGTATCCCGACCGGATCGTCGCCGCGGCCTCGTACCACGGGGGACGCCTGGCCAACGAGGACGCGGACAGCCCGCACCTCCTCGCGCCGAAGATGAAGGCGCGCGTGTACGTGGCCGGGGCGATCGAGGACCAGTCGTTCCCGGACGACATGAAGGCGCGCCTCGAGGAGGCGCTCACCAAGGCGGGCGTCGATCACCAGGTCGAGACGTACCCGGCCAAGCACGGATGGGTCTTTCGCGACACGCCGGTGTACGACGCGGCGCAGTCCGAACATCACTGGCACACGCTCGTCGCGCTGATGGACGCGAAGCTGAAGCGGTAGCTGCGGGCGGTCAGCGCGCCTTCTTCTTGATGAAGGTGCCGCGCTGCAGCTCCTCGGAGGCGGTCCTCAGCTCGGCCTGCGTGCTCATCACGATGGGCCCTTGCCACGCGATGGGCTCGCCAATCGGCTTGCCCGACACGAGCAGGAAGCGCACGCCCGAGGGGCCGGCGCGCACCGTCACGCCGTCGCCGTCGTCGAAGGACACGAGGTGGCGATCGCCCACGAGCGTGTCGCTTCGCTCGTCGAAGTGGCCGGCGCCTTCGAAGACGTACGCGAACACGGTGTGGCCTCGCTTCGTCGGGTGGCTGAAGGTGGCGCCGGCCGGGAGGTTCACGTCGAGGTACTCGGGGCCGGACACGACGTCGCGCACGGCGCCGGTCACGCCGTTCACGTGGCCGGCGATGACCTTGACGACGGCGCCGCCCGGGTCGCGCACCTCCGGGATCTCGGCGGCGGTGAAGCCGCGGTAGCGCGGGTCCATCATCTTGTCGGCGGCCGGGAGGTTCGACCAGAGCTGGAAGCCGTAGACGGCGCCCTCGTCGTCTCCACGCGGCATCTCCTGGTGGACGATGCCGCTGCCCGCGGTCATCCACTGCACGTCGCCCGCGCCGATGGTGCCGCTGTTGCCGAGGCTGTCGGCGTGGTCGACCTCGCCGCGAAGGACGTACGTGATCGTCTCCATGCCCCTGTGCGGGTGCCAGGGGAATCCCTTCTGCCAGTCGCGCGGCGCGTCGGAGCGGAAGTCGTCGAGCAGCAGGAACGGGTCGTACGTCTCGGGCGGCTCGACGAACCCGATCGCCCGGTGCAGGCGCACGCCGGCGCCCTCCATGGTGGCCCTGCTCTGGTGAACGCGTCGGACGCGCCTCGTCTCGGTCTGCATGGTCCGGTCAGCATAAACACACGCCGTGCCGGGGGCAGGGTGCGCCGGTGGGACAATCAGGTGCCGCCGCGCTCCCGGGTCATCTCGATCATCGTCGGGCGAAAGCCGAGCTTCGCGAAGAGCGCCTGCGCGGCCTCGTTCTGCACGGCCGTGTGCAGGAGCACGCGGGGAGCGCCGAGCGCCTCGAGCCGCCGGCACGTCTCGAGCACGAGCTGCGCGCCGATGCCGGTGCGGCGCGAGGCCGGGTCGACGAGCACGTCGTGCAGCGCACCGTGCGGCTCGAGCAGCGCGTTCCAGTCGCGCCCCTCGAGCGTGCCGTAGGCGTAGCCGATGATGGTGCCGCCGGGCTCCGCGGCGGCGCAGAGGACGACTGCGCGCGGATTCTTCGCCTCGCCCGCGAGGAAGTGGGCGTAGCCCTCCTCGACTCGCTCCATGAGCATGTACCGCTTCGGATCGAGTCCGTAGTGGTAGCGCACCAGCTGCCCGGCGAGCCGCCCGACGGCCGGCAGGTCCGCCGGCTGGACCGGCCGCACGACGAAGGAACCCGACATGCGCGGGAGGGTAGACCGCCTCACCCGTCGCGGAGCATCACGATCTTCGGGTACGCGACGCGGAACCCGTAGCGCTCCATGTTGCGGCGCGACGACGTGCCCGGCAGCGTCGCGCTGTAGCCGACGGTGCAGCCCAGCTCACGGGCGCGGGCGAGGCGGGTGCGCAGCAGGGCTCCTTGCGCCCCTCGGCGGCGGTACGCGGGACGCACGCCGCATCCGTTGACGAACGCGACGGTGCCGGCGCGCGCGAGGGACGCGCCTCCGATGGGTTCGTCGCCCAGGAGCGCGAGATACAGCTCCACGCCCTCGGCGTGTCCCGCAGGGCGCATCAAGGCGAGGGCCGCCTCGGGAACCTCGTCGCTCTCGAGGAAGCCGGACAGGACGCACCGGAAGAAAAGATCCTCCTCGCCGGGGCGCGTGCGTCGGACGACCAGCCGCTCGTCCGGAGGCGCGGCAGGCGCCGCCGGCACGTCGGGAATGGGGCAGGCCCACACGAGCTGCCACTCGTTCACCCGGTACCCGCGCTGCGCGAGGAGTGCGCTCAGCGAGGGATCGACGAAGGGGCACACCTCGAGCTGCACCGGTCCGCTCCCGTCGGGCCGCAGGTGTCGCTCCATCGCGTCGAGCTCGGCTTCGCTCACGGGCCCACGCAGCCCCATCCCGAGCCCCTGGGTCACCGGGCTGCCGGGGCCCGCGAAGATGGCCAGACCGCCAGCGACCTCGAGGACCGACGCACCCGACGCCGGATCCAGCTTCGCCATCGCTCGCGCGGTTCCCGCGCTGCACTCGGCCAGCGCTCGCTCGAGCACCCGCGCCTGCTCTGCGGCCGCCGTCGCGAGGATCGACTGCGCCGCGTCCACCTGTCGAGCCAGGTTCCGCTGCTCACTCACGGCGCTGGATGGTAGGTCAGTTCCAGCGAAGCCGGTCGTCGTCTGCGTGAGTGGCCGCGTGCGTGGAGGTAGGGCGGGCAGGGACGGACCGGACGCCGTCCGACGGGGTGGCGACGCGTTCGCGCAGGTTGACCGCGACGGACCAGGCAGCCAGTACAGCCAGCGCGGCGATGCGTCGGAGATACACGGTGGTGCGCATCGGGGTGTCCCCCTGTGGGGTTCGATGCCGCCGATGTCGAGCCGTTGTGCCGCTTCTTCACGAACCCGACTCGGCAAGCCACCGGAGCGCGCGCAGGCCCGGCATGAACGCGTACTCCCCGCCGCGCGTGACGACGAACCGTGAGAGGCCCGCGAGGCGGAGCGGGATCGGGTGCCTGGGAATCGAGAATGTGCCGTCCCCCTCGTTCGATCCCGTGATGGGGTCCTTCACGTCGCCCAGCCCGAGGAACGACCCACCGTCGAGCCACTCCGACTGCACGAACTCGAACTGCCGCCCGAGATGCGACCCGACGAAAGCGAACATGAGCCCGCGGTCGGCGCCGTCGTCCTCCGTGACTCCCTCGGGAAGCTCGGGACCGTAGGCGGTGCCACGGCGGATCATCCGGTGGAGCCTGACGACGCCGGCGACCGGCGCGTCTCGCGGGTTGGCCCGCCGCGCGTGCGACCCGGGCGGCGTCCTGTACCCGGTCGGGTCGTCTCCGTAGAGGAAGTCGTTGTTCCGCTCTCCATCCGCCCCCAGCACCGGATCGTCGTGCATCGGGCAGAGCGCGAGCGGCGCGCCGCTTCGCCACCGGCCCATCATCTTGGCGGCGAGCTTCTCCTGCTCCTCCACCGTCGTCGCGTGGCCGGCCAAGTAGCGGCGGACCGCCGCGACGCGCTGGTGGAGCTTGCGAAACGCGACGTACGTCCCGTTGCGCCCCAGCTCGTCGGGCCACGGCATCGGCGGCAAGCTCCCCGTCTCGTCGGGGTAGCCGAGGACGAACTCACCGGCCCTGAGCGGCGGCTCGTGGCGATTGCTTCCCGGGATGCCGCTGCCCTCGACCGCAGGGTGGCCGATGCCGTCGCGGTAGCCGAACGGCTCCTTGCACGTCGACAGTGCGTGACAGTCCTGCCGCCACACGACCTGCACGCCGGGGATCCGCTCGTAGACCTCGCGAGCGCGCCGCAGCGCCGCCTCGAGCCTCGCGGCGTCCGGCGACAGCGCGGTCACGACGACGTGGACGTCGGAGGTCCCGAGCGGCCGTTCCCAGTGCTCGGGGGCGCTCTCTCCGACGTCGCCCAGCGCGCTCGCTCGCGCGGCCATGCCTTGCCGCAGCTCCCAGGCGAAGCTGTCGAGCGATCTCCGCGGCAACCCGAGCGCCCGCATGCCGTGATGCGTCAGCGCCACGCTCACCCACGTCTCGGGGTCGGCAGCCGGGCTGCGCGGCTGGGCCGCCGACGCGATCACCGGGGCCAGTCGACCGAGGAGCTCCCGGCCGGCCCGCGGCTGTTCGATGCGGAAGAGGACGTACACCGCCGCGTAAGGGTTCGGCCGCGGTCGCAGGACGCCGCTCTGGATGTCCTCGAGCTCGAGCTGCATCACGTAGCCGCCGTGGCGACGTTCTTCCAGAAGCGCTCCAGGCTCTCGTCGCCGCCGAACAGTGTGCTGAAGATGGTCGAGTCCGCGACGAGCACGTGCCCGGCCCTGTCCCCGGCCGGCGGCATCCACACGAGCGCGTTGAGCTCCTTGTTCCCGGCGCTCGTGAACGGGTGCGGCCGCGCGAGATCGACGGGCTGCTTCGCCAGCACGCGCACCGCCTTGCTGTCTTCCGTCGTCACCGCGTAGTGCGGCAGATGCATGTGGAAGTTGAAGCGCGTGACCCCGCGAAGCCAGCCGGCCGTGTCGAGGTCGGTGACGACGCTGAGCGGGGCGGCGCGACCGCCGTCGACCACGGCAGGCCTCAACCCCCACTGGTTCTCGACTGGAATGCCGAGCCCCTTCATGAGCGAGCGCGTGTAGCCGCCGAAGCGCTGCTGGCGCGGCACCAGCGGGTCGCCGTGGTGCGCGTACTCGACGTTGCGCTCCTCCAGCTCGGGCGAGGCGCCGACGTCGTGGTGGGGGCCGATGACGAGACACGTGCCCTCGCGGCGGAGGAAGGCGCGCATCGCCTCGACCTCCGCCGCGCTGGCCTGCTGCTCGGTGACGACGTGGTCCAGGCCGAAGAGCAGCAGCGTGTCCACGTCGCCGAGGACGCGCTCGTCGATCGGAAGCTGGAACCCGGCCTGATCGACGCGCTGGAAGACGGGCACGACGTACCCTGTGACCTCCTCGACCACCTGCTGGAACCTCACCCACGCCCAGAAGAAGAGCTCCAGCGATCCGGCGATGCCCTGCTGGAAGCGCGTGGGGTCCGCCCACTGCGGCTTCTCGTAGGCCGGCCAGAGCACGCGCCGCACCTCGGTCATCGTCGAGAAGCGGTTGTCGAGCTCCCTCGGGTCGTGGTTCGCCTCGCCCGGGTAGGTCCACGAGATGTAGACGCTGACCCGCCGCCGCCCCTTCGCGTACGGGCGCGCGTGGTGGTTCTGGTTGTACGTCCGCGCCGTCGTGGGCTCGCTCATGGTGCGCCTTACTGCATCTGGTCGAGCATCTCGGAGAGCGCCGCCTTGATCTTGAGCGCCTTCTTGATCTCGTCACTCGACACGTACGGGTACTCGCCGTACTCGAGGAAGCTGTTGCACTGGTGCTTGCGGACGAACTCGACGAACGCCGCCGTGTTCGTCTTCCAGTCTTCCGGGAAGCCCTCGAGGTTCTCGAAGGCCGTGTCGATGCCCGTCTTGCGGAAGAGGACCACGGCATCCTCGGTGTACTTGTCGAAGTCCGTGTCGAAGATGCCCTGGTACATGAACCGTGTGTCGTCGTCGAAGAGCACCCAGCGCAGGTAGTGCAGCTTCAGCGGGGCGAGGACGTACGGGTCGGCCTTCAGCGCCTCGGCCAGCCTCACGCCGTAGGCGCGCATCGCGTCGGCCCGGCCCGGCTTCACGTTCGCGATGACCGTGAAGCCGTAGCAGGCCGGCGTCTTCGGGAAGATGGGGCCGTACTTGCCCTTCTCGAGCTGCTCGGTCGACTTGGGAATCGCGACGGCCTGAGGTCGAATCTCCATGACGGATGCGCCTGACGGCCGGGGCCGATCAGAACGTCCCCGGAGGGTTGTAGCCGGCGGGGTTGCCCATGGCCGGGTTGTACCCGGGCGGGTTGTACCCAGGCGGATTGACGACGCCGACGCCGCCGGTGCCGGGCGGGTTGTAGCCGGGCGCGTTGCCCGTGTACGGGTTGTACCCGGGCGGATTGTACCCGGGCGGATTGGCGACGCCGCCGATGCCGACGCCGGTACCGGGCGGGTTGTAGCCGGCCGGGTTGCCCATGTACGGGTTGTATCCCGGCGGGTTGTAGCCAGGCGGGTTGCCGTACACGAGCGCGCTGTGCTGCGTCCCTACCGGCTCGGTCTTGCCAGCGGTCGTCGCCGCGGAGGTGTCCTCGTCATTCCCCGCGTCTGCGACGCATCCACATGCGAGGCTCACGAGCAGCACGGACGCGGCGCCCATCAACACTCTTTCCAACTTCATGTGCCTTCTCCTGCCGGGGTACGACCGACGTACTTGGCAGGCGGCGTCTGCAACCCCGAGGCCGTCACACGAACGCGTTCACGAGCGCCGCGACCAGCTTGTCGACGGGGATGGTCGTGAACGCGAGCGCGACCAGCGGCAAGGCGATGCACACGGCGAGGCGGACGATGGTGGCTTTCCCGAACGGGACGAGCCGCGTGGTCCGGACGACGTCGTAGCTGTTCGCGAGATCGGAGAGGGACTGGATGTCGCTCGTGCCGAGCAGTGGTTCGGCGCAGCTCGCTCCCGGCGCGATCCACTTCTGGTCGAAGGAGTCCGCGTACCGGGTCGCGAGCCGGCCGTAGCGACGGCTCTCGCGGAGCCTGGCGTCACGCAGCTGTCCGGCGAAGAAGGTGAGCGGCAGCAGCACCACGACCACGAGGAACACCACCACGGCCACGATCTCGTCCGCGAAGTCCGAGACCTTCGCGCCCTCGTGCCAGATGCGACTCCCGAGCATCAGGGCGAAGAACGCGCTCTGGGCGAGGAGCACGAGCGCGAACGCCATCACCGAATGCTCGAGGAACTCGAGGCCGGCCGCACGGTCGGCGTGTAGCGCGTTCAGCTTCAGGCGCAGCCTCGAGGCACGCCACAGCAGCGCGTACCAGAGGAACAGCCTGAAGTACCAGCGAAGCAGGAGGAAGCGCGAGATCGGGAGGCTCACGAAAGCGAGCCACCAGCCGGCTGCCGTCAGGTGCATCGATCCGCCGACCGGCACCATGTACCAGGTCGGCGCCCGCAGGCTGGCGTACGTCCGCCAGAGCCAGTAGCCGCCCGTGAACGCCACCAGGAGCAGAACCACCTCGGCCACGAGTGAGTTCCGCACGCGCATGACCCCGGCGACGATCTCCTCGAAGCGCGAGCGGTCCTCCCCAGTGACCAGGTTGCGCTTCACGAACTCGGGCACGATTGCCCGGAGCCTGCCGTGGACGACGAGCTCCGCCAGGACCAGCAGCGGCAACGTCGTCACGAACTGGAGGTTCGTGAGGTCGCAGACGAACGGCGTGGGGCCGCTGGCGAAGCGTCCGGTGAGCGCCGAGAGCACCGCCGGGGGGACCAGCGTGACCACCACGAACGCGACGATCCGGCGCCAGACCAGCTCGAGGGGAGGTCGCGCCAACCGCGTCCTCAGATAGAGCTGGTAGAGCGGACCGCCGAGGACGAGGGAGAAGTCGTCCCCCACGCGCCACCTACGCCGCCTCGACGAGCACTTCGAGCGCGCCGGTGCGAACCGCCTGCTCGAGCACCCGGTGGTCGCGCTCCGTCTGATCCGCGTACGCCACCGCGAAGTCGGCCACGGCCTCGTCGAACTTGTCGCTCCTGCCGAGATAGCCGCTGATGAGCGCCGGCTCGCTGCAGCGCGCGTGAGCGCGCGCGAGGATGCTCCCGCAGAGATGGGCGTACTGAACCATGACGCTCGGCGAGTAGAGCTCGACGAGAGGCTTGATCTTCGTGTCTCTCAGCTGACGCACGTAGTAGTGGCGGTCCTGGAAGGCGGTCGTCCAGCCGAGGAAGAGATCGCTCGCCGTCTGCAGCCGCTTCTGGCCCATCACGACGCGCTGACCGTGGTTCGCGTACACGCTCTTGCCGGCGTAGGGCTCGAGGACGGAGCGTCGCGCCTCCTTGATCTGCAGGAAGAGCGGGTCTTTCTCTCCGGCCATCAGGAGCATCACCGAGCATCGGGTCCCGACGCTCGACACGCCGACCACCTTGATCGCGATGTCGACGAGCTCGTAGCGGTCGAGCAAGACGCGGTGATGCTCCGGGAGGCTCCCGCGGTAGGACGCGAAGGCTTCGCGGACGGTGGCGACGAAGTCCGCGTACGCACGCTCGTGCGGGTGAAAGACGAGCGGCGGGTTCTCCTTGAGGGTCGGCGTGGGGCCGTCGGTCGTCACGAGCTGCGGGAAGTCGTGCTCGAGGGCGCTGCGCGAGCGGGCCTTGGCGAGGCGCTTGCGCGCCCGGGCCATGGTCTCGGCGTCGCGGACCATCGGGATGACCTCCTCGAGCTGGGTCGTCGCGTACCAGACGTCGAGGACGCTCATCTCGCTGAGCTCCGCCATGCGAGTCCGGTACGCGCGCACGCAGGCGAGCGCCGCGTCACGCGCCTGCCGCCGGCCATGACCGTTCTCGCGGGACGCGAGCACGAAGCTCGTGGCGAGCCGCTTCACGTCCCACTCCCAGGGCGCGGGCAGCGTCTCGTCGAAGTCGTTGATGTCGACCACGACGCGTCGCTCCGGCGTGGCGAACGCGCCGAAGTTCGTCAGATGGCAGTCGCCACACGCCTGCACGCGCACGCCGCTCGTGGGCAGCCGGGCGAGGTCCGCGGCCATGTTGAGCGCGGCGCCGCGAAAGAACATGAACGGCGAGCGCATCATGCGGCCGTTGCGCACCGGGACGAGCTCCGGGATGCGCCCCACGCACGACTGGCGCAGCAAGCGCAGGGGCTCGGCGCGATGCGGGGGATTGCGCCACGCCGCATGCCCTCGACGGGGACACCGGTCGCGAAGGCGCCTGCCGCGTTCGTAGAGCTCCTCGAGCGGGGGTCGGGACTCGAAGGCGGGACGACGCATGGTCCGCTCAGTGAGGAAAGAGGAGCGCGATCTCCATCACGACGCTCGCGCTGGGGCCGTCGACCGGCCGGATCGCGTTCCAGTAGGCGCCGAGCGACACGTCCAGAGGAAGCGTCTCGGCGAAGAACACCTTGCCGCCGCCTCCCCCGACCGGCACGGTCCACGTGTTGCGCGCCGAGACGGCGTTCCAGTTCGCCGTGATCTCCGGCTTCGTGTCGACGTACCAACCTGCGGGGAAGCGGAGCTCCGCGAGCCCTGTCAGGTCGAGCAGGCTCACGTCCGCACGATTCGCCGCCCCCGCCACGGACCAGATCTGGGCGGCGATGAGCCCCAACGTCCAGGGCTTCGGCTGCGTCACGACCACGGCTGCCGGGCCGAGGCCCACCTTCCCCGCGCCGAGCGCGCTCTCGGTGGCCGTAGGGAGGAGCAGGGTCGGGCCGATGCCCCAGGCCACGCCCGGCAGCGGCGTCGCGTCGGGAGCGACGAACAGCGATTCCACCACGTCGCCCAGGCCGGACACGTACCCGCTCGTCCGCGTGGCGTCGGGCTGCGAGACCAGTGGCACGTTCGTTCGCGACACGATGCTCACGTCGTCGGTCAACGCGAAGCCGTAGGTCGGAAGAAGAGCGAGCGTGTTGCGCGCGCGGTCGTAGGGCCCGATGCCGAGGTCCACCTGGTTCTGGAGCGGAATCGAGCCGAGCTTGGAGAGCGGGTTCTCGAGCTCGCGGGCAAGCTCGGTTTCGTCCGCCCTCGCAGCGGGCTGCTCGGGCGCCGCTTGCGCGGGAGCGGCCGGCCCTGCCACGACGGAGCTCATCTCGGCGCGAGTCGCAATCGCCGTACCCCCGGATGACCCTCCGGGCGCATGCATTGCGTGACGGCCCGGGCATGCCGGGCCTCGCTCGTCCTTTCGCCTTGTGTTCCATGCTCCCGTTCGCATCCGCCGCCGTGGCGGGTGGCGCGTGCGACTCAGCGTCCGTTCGCTCGAGCACCGAGCGTGCGCCGGGCGGGCGAGTCACACCGGCATCCTCCGTCGATGCGAGCGAGCCGGAGGCAGGCCCCGTCGACGGAGGCGATGCGGGATGCGCGCACGGCAGCTTGCCCCTCCTCATCGACCCCCAGTCCGACGCGCCGGGTGCCGCGCCGTACAAGCTCTACGTGCCTGCCAGGACCGATGGTCAATCGGCCGTGTTCCTGCTCGACACGGGAAGCCCGTACACGTTCCTGCACGAGCCCCTCGTCGACGGCGGAAGCACCGGCGTCGTTCCGGACGCCGGGAGCGCGATCGTGGCCTGCGATCAGCTGGACCTCTTCGGCGCGGCCGTCTCGCAAGACCCGCCCATCGACGGGCTACGCGTGGCCGGGACGCTCGGGGACGAGCACCTCCTCGCCCGTCCACTGCACCTCGACCTCTCCGCGCGCCGGATCCTCTGGAACGACCCAGGTGTTCCCTTCGCCGGCACGTCGACGTGGCCGAGCGCGCGGATCGACCGGCCCGGCGGTTACGTGCGCATCCACGACGTCGCCTTCGACGGGACCCCGGTCCAGATGTTCGTCGACACGGGTTCGGCTGACTCGCTCTGGCTCGGCCAGCAGGGGCAGCCCGGCGACCGGGAGATCGTCGGCGTGGACGCTCGAGGCGACAGGTTCAACATGTACCTCGGCACGGTCACGCTCTCGATCGGCGCCTATCAGGAGAAGGTGCCCGTCCTCCGTGTCCCCTCGTTCCCGTACCTGCAGGAAGCCGTGGATGCGCTGCACGGGCAGCTGAACGGCCTGTTCGGCCTGTCGTCGTTCGTCCGTGGGATCGTCTTCGATACCGACACGCAAGTGGTCCGTATCGCGCCCTGACGCCGCAGCGCCCCTCGCACCTCTCGCACGTGCCAGAGCGCCCAAGCCGCATCCGGGCGAGGCCAGCTGCGTCTTCGCCCCGCAGCTCACCAGGTGGCCACTGACGAGCGCGCCGCGCGGTGAATGCGCAGCCCTCCACGTCAGAGGCGTCGACACGATGCGTACGGGAGACACCGACGGCCTGATCGGCCCGCTGGCTGCTACCGGGGTCAGCGCTCGCCCAACCCGATGGGGGAACCATGGGACGCGGGGGAGTGGAGGATTTTCCCGATGAAGTCGACAGTCGCTACAGTTCTATTTTCTGCCGGGCTCGCGCTGGCAGCCGTCGGCTGCGGCGGTGGCGTGGGCGGCTCCACCGAAGGGTCCAACGGTGCGCCGGGGACGAAGAGCATCGACCCGCAGCAGCAGCGCCTCGCGAGCGCGACCCTCGCTCTCGAGATGGCGTACGACGTCCAGTTCGTGAAGGGACAGGTCGACCGCCAGGCGCTCGAGCCGCTCATCTACGACGTCTTGCAATCGATGCCCGACGACAAGCGTTCGCAGGCGCAAGCGCACATCTACGACGTCATCTCGAGGGGCGAGAGGGACGCGAGCGCGATGACGCCCGAGCAGCGCGCCCAGGTCGCGGCGCCGGTGAGCGCCGACAAGATGGGATCCGATCAGGTCGACATCATCGGCGCCTGGGGTTGGGGCATGCCGGCGTTCGGCGGCTTCGGCGTCGGTCTGGGCTTCCCGGGCGCGGGCCTCGGGTGGGGTGGTCTCGGTTGGGGCGGCGGTTGGGGCACCACCGCGGCGTGGGGGACCACCACGACGTTTGCGACTGCGGGGTTCGGATTCCCCGGGTGGGGTGGCGTCGGGTGGGGCGCCGGTTGGGTCCCTGGATGGGGCGCTGCCGGGTGGACGCCCGCGCTGGGTGCCGGCTGGGGCCTCGGTTGGGGCGGACTCGGTGCGTTCGGCTTCCCGGGCTGCTTCGGCTTCGGCGCCGGCGGCCTGGGACTGGGAGGGGGACTGGGAGCGGGAGTGGGAGTGCCCGGCGGCTGGGGCTTCTAGTCAGCTGACGACGACGCGGGTGCGGCGGGATTCACCCCCGACGCCGCGCCCGCGTCGTCTCCGCTCTCGCTCTCAATAGTGGGCGAGAATGCGGCGGACGGGGGTTCCCAATAGGCGCGCGACTTGCGCGTCGTCGTCTTCGGTTGGTGCCCCGATGTTGGCGTTGCGCGCTTCGAGGATGAACCGCGCGAAGCCCTGCGACCACCGATAGTCCAAGTCTTCGAGCCGAGCGCGCGCTCGGCAGCAAGGCAGGGTGATGTCGCGGTCAGTGAACGAGGTTGCGTACGACCTGTCCATAGCCTCGTGCCACCAATCCATGTCCAGCTCGGTGGCGCATCTGGGGCAGAAGATCGCCTCCAAGTTCTCCCCGCAATCGCTCGGGACGAACGCCGGATCGGCCGGAATCCAATAGATGAGATGGTCGGACACGGCAGCTCTCGACTGGGTCGGGGAGGCGGGATTTGAACCCGCGACGACGAGCACCCAAAGCTCGTGCACTACCGGACTGTGCGACTCCCCGAGTACGGAGGAGATCTAGCACCGCTGGAAGCACACCCACAACGCGAGCGCCGGAGAGGCGGGATTTGAACGCTGCTGCACGGAGTCCGACGCCGTCGACTCGTGGGTGCAACGTTGGAACGAGGCGGCGGACGAAGTGCAGCGGCGTCCACGAGCACGGCGGCGAAGCCGGCGAGCGCAGTGCACCCGCGACGACGAGCACCCAAAGCTCGTGCACTACCGGACTGTGCGACTCCCCGTGAGCTGCACTAGAGGGTTAGCATGTCTCCCCCTTACGAGGTGAGCTCGACCATGCGATCCCTGCTTCCTTTGGCCGCCGCCGCTGCACTCCTCGCCGGATGCTCGAAGGCGGCGCCTTCGCCGCCGACGCTGACACCCGAGCACGTCACCGTGAACGCGGTGGATCCCACCGGAATGACGCTGACCGTCACGGTGAACGCCGAGAACCCCAACTCGTCCGACCTGACGGCGAAGGACGTCTCTTCGCACGTCGTCGTCTCGGGGCACGACGTGGGGACCGTCACGGTGGCCCAGTCGATCACGCTGCCCGCCGGGAAGACGACGCAGATCGACGCGCCCTTCAAGGTGTCCTGGTCCGACGTGACCATGCTCGCGCAGCTCGCCGCGACCAATGCGCCCGTGCCCTATTCGGTCGACGGCACGCTGGAGCTCGGCGGCTCGATGCTGCACGTCGGTGTCCCCTTCCACCTGGATGGGAGCCTCACGCACGAGCAGATCCTCGGCGCCGTCGTGCGTTCGATGCAGATGCCGATGCATCCTCGCTGAGAAACGCCCAGCCACGACCCCACATCCAAGGGAGCCATGACCCAACTCTCCCGCAGCACGCGGCTCGGCAAGACTGGCCCGCTCGTGTTCCCCATCTCCCTCGGCTGCATGGGCATGTCGTGGGCGTACGGGAAGGCGGACGACGACGAGAGCATCGCCACCATCCGCGAGGCCATCGACCGCGGCGTGACACTGCTCGACACGGGCGACTTCTACGGCATGGGCCACAACGAGCTGCTCATCCGCCGCGCCATCGAGGGGCGGCGTGACCGGGTGCAGCTATCGGTGAAGTTCGGCGCACTGCGTGGGCCGGACGGCGCGTGGTTCGGGATGGACGGGCGCCCCGGGGCGGTGAAGACCTTCGCGGCCTACAGCCTCCAGCGTCTCGGGGTCGAGGTGATCGACATCTACCGGCCGGCGCGGCTGGACCCGAACGTGCCCATCGAGGACACCGTCGGCGCCATCGCGGACCTCGTGAAGGCCGGGTACGTGCGGCACATCGGCCTCTCCGAGGTGGGCGTCGAGACCATCCGTCGCGCGGCGAAGGTGCACCCCATCGTCGACCTGCAGATCGAGTACGCCGTCGTCACGCGCGGGCCGGAGGACGCGATCTTCCCGGCTCTCGCCGAGCTCGGGATGAGCGCGACGCTCTACGGGGTGCTCTCGCGTGGCCTGCTCACGGGGAGCAAGATCGGCGGAAAGGGAGACTTCCGCGGCGCCCTCCCGCGCTTCAACGGCGAAGCGGGAGCCCGCAACGCCGAGGCGGTCGCTCGATTCCACGCATTCGCGGCGGAGCGAGGAATGAGCCCGGCGCAGCTGTGCGTCGCCTGGGCGCTCGCCAAGCAGCCGTCGCTCGTGCCCGTGATCGGGTCGCGCACGCGCAAGCAGCTGATCGACGTGCTCGGTGCCCTCGACAAGCCACTCTCTGCATCGGACGTCGCGGCGATGGAAGCGATCCTCCCGAGGGATGCCATCGCGGGCACTCGATACGCGGCAGAGCAGATGAAGCACCTCGACAGCGAACGCTGAGCACGCAGGGGTGCGCTGAGGCCCGCACCCGGGTGCAACCAGCCATGGACGGGGTGCATGCCGGCCCGTCCCTGGGGGCGAGCCTTCTTGCCCCTCGGAAATGCCTCGTTGCCCCTGGGCGCATGCCGGCTTGTCCCCGGGGGCGACCCTCCTTGCGCCAGGGTCAAGCCGGCTTGTCCCGCGGGGCGACCCTCCTTGCACCCAGGGGCATGCCTCGTTGCACCCGGGGGCATGCCGCGTTGCCCCTGGGGCGTGCCTCGTTGCCCCCGCGATCGGACTACGCGCGACCGCGAAGGGCGGCGAGTGCTTGCGGCAGTCCCAGCGGGCTCGCCCTGAGCGCGACGTAGAGATGGTCGCGATCCGTCTCCACCGCCCTCACGTTGATGACCGGCGTCACGATCGCCAGCGCCTTCCTCAGGCGCCAGTTGTCGGCCACCGCGGGCACCTTCATGAGATCGAGCACGATGCGATCCCCGTCGGCCTCGACGATCGCCGGAGGACGCTTGGGGAGGAACTTCACCAGGTTGCCCGGCTTGCTCAGATCGAGCGCGCCGCTCTTGATGAGCGTCGCGATGGGCGCCTCGCTCTCGCCGAGCAGAGCGAGCTTCACGTCGCTCAGCTTCAGGCCGATGCGCATCGCTCCCGGGCTCAGGTCGATCTCGTCCACCTTGATCGCCGCGCTCGCGCGCACCGGCGTGCCCATCGCATCCACCGAGAGCGCGATGCGCAGCGCGGGAGGCGACGCTCCCACGTCGATGTCCTTCGGCCCCTTGCGCCCCAGCTTCGCCTGCGACGACAGGTAGCGCAGCGCCGCGATCGGCACACCGAAGCGGAGGCCCGCCGCGTTGATGACCGCCTTCACCAGCTCGTCGGGGTTCCTGCGGATGTAGTCGACGGCGGCGTTCACCAAGCTGCGTGCATCGAGCATCTGGGGGAGAGCGAGGCTAGCACACCCACCGGGCGCTACCGTGGCCCGCCCCAGCCGCCCTGCGGGGGGTATCCGCCTCCCCTCGGCGGATACCCGGGATACTGCTGCTGCGGGTGTTGCTGTTGCTGCTGCTGCTGCTGCGGCATGGGGTGCTGCTGCTGTCCCTGCGGCACCGCGGTCCACACCTGCGGCATCGGCACCGCGCGCCCGAGCGACCGCGCGACATCCATGCGCCGCTCGGCGATCTCCTGGCGCAGCGGGAGGATCCAGTCGGCGCTCACGGTCTTCATGTTCCCGCGCATCGCGCGTCCCGCGTGCCACTTGCTCAGGCCCAGGCGCGCCGCCGTCTTCACGAAGCGCCGCCCGGCGCTGCCTCCAAACCCGAAGGTCGCGCGGAGCCCCCCGAAGGGCGACGTGACGAGCGCCAGCTCCTCGCGCGTCAGCGTCCCGAGCAGCACCTCGTCCTGCAGGTGCGCGCGGATGATGCGCCCCTTGCGCACGACGAGCCAGATGAGGATCCCGATGAACGCGAGGACGAAGAGGATCCACAGCGGCAGCATCAGGATGAAGAGGAAGCCGCTGATGGTCGACGCGGTGTTCCACACGCAGTGCAGGAACATCGCGGCGCAGTAGCCGCCGAGGGGCGCCATCCACCGCAGCCACGTGCGGTGCGTCTCGCGCGCGATGCCGAACCCGATGCCGGTCATCGACGTGTAGAGCGGGTGCCCCCACGGGGCGAGGATGCCGCGCACGACGAACGTCGCCGCGAGCGCGCCTCCCGCAGGGTCGGCCTTCACCGCGTTGGCGTAGTAGATGATGTTCTCGGTCGCGGCGAAGCCGAGCGCCGCGAACGTGGCGTAGATGACGCCGTCGACGACGCCGTCGAACTCGCGCCGCAGGAAGTAGAAGACGCCGAGGACCCCCAGGCCCTTCATGCCCTCCTCGACGATGGGCGCCGAGATGCACGCGCCCGCGATCTCTGCGAAGCCGCTTCCGCCGATGGCCTGCGCCCCGACCTCTACCCCGGTGTTGATGGTGCACGCGACGCCGCACGCCGCGACGGCTCCCCACGCGAGCACCAGGGCGAGCGCCCACCAGGGCTCGGGGTCGTAGCGGTCGATGAGGCGCGGGATCCAGATGTAGATGAAGAGCATCGGCAGCGCGCAGAGCGCCCCGATGCCCATCGAGAAGTACTCGCCGCCCGGGTCGTCGGACATGAGCGGCATCACGAGGAAGAAGAAGACGAGGGCGACGAACCCCCCGAACATGAGCAGCGAGTAGATGACCGCGCCGACGATGCGTCGGCCTTTCTCGGGATCGGGGCGGGGGAGGGCCATGGTGCAGCGCGCGAGAGGGTCCTAGTCTCCGGCGACGTGATCGACCGCATGGCGCCGACACGCCGTCCCGAGGGGGTTCCGGCAGGGTATCAAAAGTGGCGGGATCTGCTCTTCGTGCACTGGGAGGTGCCGGTGGCGGCCCTCCGCCCGCTGGTGCCGGCGCCGCTCGCCATCGATACCCACGAGGACAAGGCGTACGTCGGGGTCGTCGCCTTCACGATGCACGACGTGCGTCCGAGCCGGTTTCTGCCGGCCATCGCGGGGGCCGCCGGGTTCGGCGAGGTCAACGTGCGCACCTACGTTCACCACGAGGGCCGCGACCCCGGCGTCTGGTTCCTGAGCCTCGACGCGCAGAGCGTGCTCGCGGTCCTCGGGGCGCGCGCCTTCTTTCACCTGCCGTACTTCCACGCGCGCATCGAGACGCACCGGCAAGATGCCGGGGTCGTCTACCGCGCCGAGCGTCACTGGGCCGACGGCGCGCCCGCCGGCATCGACGTGCGCTACGAGGTCGGCGCCGAGACGCCCGGGTCGGAGCCGGGATCGCTGCAGCACTTCCTCGTCGAGCGCTACATCCTCTACGCGATGACGCCGCGGGGCCGGTTGCTCCAGGGCCGCGTGCACCATCCGCCGTACCGCGTACGCCACGCGCGGGTCCTCGAGATGCAGGAGTCGCTCGTCGCCGCCGACGGCCTCGAGCGCCCGGAGGCGCGCGCCTCCGAGCTCTGGAGCGACGGCGTGGACGTGGAGGTCTTCGGGCTCAGATCCCCTCGAACGTGACCCTGGGGTGCTCGTCGACGAGCTTGTTCCAGGCGTCGTCCAGGTCGGCGTACGTCGAGTCCGCGGCGCGCTTGGTGCCGAACTTCCCCCCGACGTTGCCGTACGTGTGGAAGCCGCCGAACCCGTCGTCGTACGCCGCGTTCAGCGCCCACGGCACGACGTGATCGAACTCGGTCAGATCGCTGCGACTGCCGTAGTAGAAGGACGACGGCGTCTGCGACAGGTCGACGTCGATCCACATCGCGTGCAGCGGCACGCCGAGCTTGTCGTGGTACCAGCTCTTCCAGTGAGCGACTCGGGCGCTCGTCTCCTGGCGATCCAGGGCCCCGTTCGCGTACGTCGCGCACAGCAGCGTCGCGTGCTCGACGAGTCTCTTCAGCGCCGGCGCGTGCGTCTCGGACAGCGCATGCGGCGGGTGGCTCGCGTTCTCCTCCTCGAAGTAGAGGAGGATCGTTCGGTGCGACCTCGAGGCCAGCTTCGACGCGAAGTCCTCGATGCGTGAGCGATAGCCGCCGTCCTCTTCGTAGATCCACGCGTGGATTCCCGCGAGGTACAGCGGCTTCTCGTCCTTCGGATGCTGATCGACCCACGCCATCGCGCGGTTGACCGCGGCGTCGACGTTGGAGAAGTCATCTGCGACGCCGGCGACCTGCGAGAGATCCTCGGTGTTGCTCGGCGCCCTGCCGAACGACAGCGTGTCGGAGCGATGGAAGACACGGGTGGTCGCGCCGAGGTCACTCTGCTCGGTCGCTTGCTGCTCGGTCCCATCGGGACCAGCACCGCACGCGACGGTCAGAGGTAGTAGCGCGGAGACGGCGATCCAGGGGACGCAGCGCATGGAGGCCGGTGGAGCACAACGTGTGCCGCCGCGGCGGTCCGTCGTTCCGCGCGATCTCCTGCGTTCTTTGCTGGTCCCCGGTGGATCCAGTCGCGACACACCGCGCGTCCGTTCGCGAGAGACGGCGTGGTCAGGCCTTGATGATGCCGTCCCAGGCGTCGGCGATCTCTTGCGCCGTCCACACGCCGTTGTCCGTCTCCTTGAAGCGCCCGGGCGTCTCGACGACCTTGAACGCGTAGACGCGCGCCCCCGCGACCGCGAGTACGTGGCCCGTCCGATCGCCGCACAGGTCACTCGCGAGGAAGAGGGCCGCCGGCGCGATGTGCTCGGGCGTGAGCGTGTCGACGCCCTGGAACATCGGAAGGTCCTCGGTCATGCGCGTCTTGGCGATGGGGGCGATCGCGTTGACCGTGATGCGGTGCTTCTGAAGCTCGATCGACATGGTGCGCGTCAGGCCGTAGATGCCGGCCTTCGCCGCCGAGTAGTTCGCCTGCCCGAAGTTGCCGAGCATGCCGCTGACGCTCGTCGTGTTGACGACGCGACCGCCGCCGCCCTGGGCGACCACCTGCTTCGCGAACACCTGCGAGCAGAGGAAGGTGGCCTTGAGGTGCACCGCCACGACCGCGTACCACATCCCCTCGTCCATCTTGAGAAAGCTCTTGTCGCGGAGGATCCCCGCGTTGTTCACGAGGACGTCGACGCGGCCGTACGTCTCGACCGCGGCCTTCACGATGGCCGCCGCGCCCTCGGCCGTGGCCACGTTGTCGGTGTTGGCCGTCGCCGTGCCCCCGTCCCTCCGGATCTCGTCGGCCACTTGCTGCGCGGGGCCCGTGTCCTTCCCGCTGCCGTCGCGCGGGCCCCCCAGGTCGTTCACCAGGACCTTCGCTCCTGATCTGGCGAGCAGTCGTGCGTGCGCCCGCCCGATCCCGCCGCCCGCCCCCGTGACGATCGCCACCTTGCCGTCGAGAAGTCCCATGCGAGTGGGGCCCCATGTAGCGGCAGCGCGCGGCATCGTAAAGGCAGGATCGCGTGTACGATGACGAATGCCCCAGCTCGCTGGGCCGCCATGACGGACGACTCCAAGCAGACGCAAAAACTGCCCATGTTGCCGTCGGAGCCCCCACGGTCCTCCCAGAGGCCGAGCCTCGACCCCGAGTGGCTGGACGAGGAATCGAGCACCCGCGACACCGATTCGGCCATCGCCCTGCCCCCGATCACCCCGCGCCACGCCAAGACGCGCGCGGTGCTCACGGTGGTCAGCGGCCCGAGCACCGGGCGCGTCTACGCCATCGAGGGCGACGCGGTGCTCGGCCGCGGGCGCGATTGCTCGCTCCGCATCGACGACCCCGGCGCGAGCCGCGAGCACGCGCGCATCACGGTCACGACCGATCACCGACACGTCATCGAGGACCTCGGATCGCTCAACGGCACGTACGTGGACGGCCGGCGCATCGACCGCGCCGAGCTGCAGAGCGGCGACCGCATCAACATGGGCCCGAACGTCGTCATCGCGTTCGCCATCATCGACGTGCAGGCCGAGCGCATCGCCCACCAGCTCTACGAGTCCTCGGTGCGCGATCCGCTGACGCGCGCCCACAACCGCCGCTACCTGGTCGAGCGCCTCGCGAGCGAGATCGCGTACGCCAACCGCCACAGGTCCAGGCTGGGGCTCATCCTGTTCGACCTCGATCACTTCAAGCGCGTGAACGACACGCACGGGCACCTCGCCGGCGACGACGTGCTGCGCGACGTGGCGGCGCTCGTGCAGCGGCTCATCCGCGCCGAGGACGTCTTCGCCCGCTACGGCGGAGAGGAGTTCGTGATCCTCGTGCGCGGCATCGAGCACGTGAACGTCGGGCGATTCGCCGAGCGCCTGCGGTCGAAGGTCGAGCAGCTCGAGATCGCCGGCGACCGCGACGTGCTGCACGTGACCATCAGCGCCGGGTATGCCTCGCTCGAGGATCTCCCGAAGGAGCAGCGCACGGCCGACGACCTGCTGCGCACCGCCGACGAGCGCCTGTATCGCAGCAAGCAGGCCGGTCGGAACCGGGCGACCGGCGCTTGACGGACGCGCTGAATCGCGATTCACTCGGCCGCCTCTCTCCCCGGAGGACTCCCACGATGGCCGTCGACATCAAGCAGCTCTTCAACGACATCCTGCCCGCTGGTCTCTCCAAGAACGCCGAGGACGCCAAGACCATCGGCGCCAAGTTCCAGATCAACATCACCGGGCCGACGGGCGGCGAGTGGTTCATCGACGCGAGCCCCTCGGGCCCCTCCTCCAAGACGGGACAGGGCGAGGGTGCGGACTGCACCATCACCATCAGCGACGAGGACTTCCAGAAGCTCGTCGAGAATCCCCAGGCCAACGGGATGCAGCTGTTCTTCGCGGGCAAGCTCAAGGTGAGCGGCAACCAGATGCTCGCGATGAAGCTGCAGAAGCTCTTCAGCTACCGGTGAGCGCCGGCGCCCTCGCGGGCGTCCGCGTGCTCGATCTCACGCGGCTTCTTCCCGGTCCGTTCGCGTCGCTGGTCCTGGCGGATCTGGGCGCGCAGGTCGACAAGATCGAGGACACGGGGGCCGGCGACTACCTGCGGCTCGCCCCGCCCCTCGTTGGAGACACGTCGGGGCTCTTTCTCGCCCTCAACCGCAACAAGCGCAGCTGCTGCCTCGACCTGAAGAAGGAGAGCGCGCGGGCGGCGCTGCTGCGCATGGTGGAGAAGGCGGACGTGCTCTTCGAGCAGTTCCGGCCCGGGGTGCTCGACCGGCTGGGGATCGGCCACGCCACGCTCCTCGCGCGCAACCCGAGGCTCGTCGTCTGCGCCCTCACCGGCTACGGGCAAGACGGGCCGATGGCGGCACGCGCGGGGCACGACATCAACTACCTGGCGCGCGCGGGCGTGCTCGGGATGCAGGGGCCGGCGGACGGTCCGCCGCAGCCGCCCGGGTTCCAGCTCGCCGATGTCGGGGGCGGGCTCTGGAGCGTCATCGGCATCCTCGCGGCGCTGCACGAGCGCGCGCGCACGGGGCAGGGGAGGGTCGTCGACGTCGCGATGGTCGAGGCGTCGATGGGCTTCGCGACGGTGAGCTACGGGATGCTCTTCGCGGGACACACGCCGTCGCGGGGCGACGAGCCGCTGACCGGCGGCATCGCCATCTACAACACGTACGCGACGAAGGACGGCAAGCACGTGTCCCTCGGCGCGCTGGAGCCCAAGTTCTGGCTCGCGTTCTGCGCGGGGGTGGGGATCGAGGGCGACCTCTCGGCGCTGATGCCCGGGCCGCACCAGGCGGCGCTCAAGGAGAAGCTGCGCGGCATCTTCGCGTCGCGCACGCGCGCAGAGTGGGAGGCGTTCGGTCGCCAGCACGACTGCTGCCTCGAGCCGGTGCTCGAGCCCGGCGAGCTGCGCTCCGACGAGCACCTGCGTGCCCGCGGTCTGTTCTTCGACATGGATTCGCCCTGGGGCCGCATCGGACAGCTGCGCACGCCCCTCGCCGAGCGCGGCGCCACGCACACACCTCCGCCGAAACGTGGCGAGCACACGGACGCGATGCTGCGCGAGGCGGGGCTGGACGATGCCGCCATCGCCGCGATGCGCGCCGAGGGCGCCGCAGCCTAGCGCGCCCTTCGGGCAGTCGGCTCGCCTGGCGGCGAGACCTCAGGCTAGATCTTCCGGAACTCCTCGACGAACTCCCAGTCGGCGATGAGCCCTTTGCGGAGCAGGATGGACAGGAGCGCCGAGAAGATGGCCTCCCACCGAGGCTCGACGCCGAGGATCTCGCTGGCGTCCGCCCCGTGGGCCACCGCCCGCAGCGCGCTCACCAGGTCGCGGGCCGTGAGCTGATCGCTGTACTCCTGGGCGCTCGGCCCGCTCGCCGCAGGCTTCTCGATGTCGGGCACCGACCCCTGTTTCTTCGGCGGGGCGGGGATGGAGATGGTCGTGCCGTCCAGCAGCGTCAGCGAGACCATCTTGGGCCGGCTCCGCCTTCGCGGGATGACGGCCTCGCGCTCCTCGGCCTCGACCTCGGGGGCCGCCCCGGGGCTGTCCTGGCGCGACGACGGCTGCGGCTGCGACTCGGGAACCTTGATGTCCGGCTTGCTCTTGGCTCGCTCGGGCAGCGGGGGAGCCGGGGCTGGCGGAGCAGGCACCGCCTTCGGGGTCGACACGGGGGGCACCGCCGCTGCCGCCGACGGAGGAGGCGCCGGGGGCGGGGGGGCCTCCTCGCCCAGGTAGTACACGCGGATGGCGGCCCGGATGTCGCTCGGGCAGGCGATCATCGGCTTCACCGGCATCGCCGACGCCTCGCTCACCTCGTGGATGACCGACTCGCTCGTCGGATCGTCCATCGCGATGTAGAGCGTCTCCCCCTGCTTGCGTACACGCCGCACGAAGATGGGAACGAGGCAGTATTTCTCCGCGATCTCGCGCGGTACGAGGTTGAGCAGCGAGCGCGAGAAGTCCACGTGGTAGAGCGACACCCACGGGACGCTGAGCTGCCGGGACAGCGTCTGGGTGACCTGGACCTCGGTCACGAAACCGAGCTCGACCAGGAGCTGCCCGAGCTTCCGCCCGTCCTTGCGCTGCGCGAAGAGAGCCTGTTCCAGCTGGGACTGCGAGAGCACGCCGCCTTCGACCAGCAGCTCCCCGATACGCTTCGCCACGCTTGCATCGTACGACACGGGTGCGCCAGGACGCGAAATCTCGGCTCTTTTGGGTCCCGCGGCGGGCTCGGAGGGGCCGCCTCGGGCGGCGACGCGTGATACCCTCGATGGACCCCGCGGCGAGCGCGGTGAGCTTGTGATGCGGCCCTGTCCTCAGTGCGCAAGTCCGTGCGAAGAGACGCACAAATTCTGCCCTGCGTGCGGGTTTCCCATCGGCAAGGTCGCCGTCAGCCCGGACGACCCGCTCATCGGCCGCACCCTGCCGGGCGGGTACCTGATGCTCGAGCTCGTCGGCATCGGAGGGATGGGCCGGGTCTACAGGGCCGAGCAGACGAACCTGGGGCGCACGGTCGCGGTCAAGATCATCCACCCGCACCTCGTGGGCGAGGAGAACGCCGCAGCCCGCTTCATCACCGAGGCGCGGGCCGCCAGCCGCCTGAACCACCCCAACTCGGTCGGCATCATCGACTTCGGCAAGTCGCCCGACGGGCAGCTCTATCTCGTCATGGAGTACCTGCGCGGGAAGGACCTCGCGCGCGTCAGCTACGAGGAGGGGCCGCTGCCCTTCCGGCGCATCGTCGACGTGCTCCGGCAGACGCTGGCGGCGCTCGCCGAAGCGCACAACGAGAACATCATCCACCGCGACCTCAAGCCCGAGAACATCATCCTCGAGCCCGTGCGGTCCGGCGGCGACTTCGTGAAGGTCGTCGACTTCGGGCTCGCGAAGATCCGCGCCGACCAGCAGCAGCCGAGCATCACGAGCCCCGGGATCGTGTGCGGCACGCCCGAGTACATGAGCCCCGAGCAGGCGCGCGGTGATCCGCTCGACGCGCGGAGCGATCTCTACGCGGTGGGCGTCATCCTCTACCAGCTCCTCACGGGGCGGCTGCCGTTCGAGGCCGAGTCGCCGACCCAGGTGGTCCTCGCCCACCTGACGCAGCCTCCGCAGGACCCGCGCGGGGTCGCGCCGGACCGGCAGATCCCGCCGCAGCTGGCCGACCTCGTTCTCCGGGCGCTCTCGAAGGAGCCGAAGGACCGCTACCAGGACTCGGACGAGATGTCGGCGGCGCTCGGAACGGCCATCGGCAGCGTCGACCGCCTGTCCATGCGCGGGCCGACACAGTCCGCCGCGCGGTGCCCCAACTGCAACGCGATGAACCCCATCTCGCAGAAGTACTGCGGCGAGTGCGGTCACGCCATCACGTCGACGCAGATGACGACGGTGCCGGCGCGGACGTCCGCCGTGCCGCCTCCGCCGACGCGACCCGATCCGCGCACCGCGGCGACCGACCGCGCGCCTGCGCCCGCGAACGCGAAGGAGAAGCCGCGGAGCAGCCTGCCCTTCGTGGGACGCGAGGACGACCTCGCGTGGCTCGAGTCGCGCCGCAACGAGGCGCGGTCGCTCAGCGGCGCGCGCGTGGTGGGCGACATCGGCATCGGCAAGACGCGTCTGGTGCAGGAGTTCCTCGAGACGGCCGCCGCCGCCGGCGACGTCGTCGTGCAGACGGGCCCCGACCCCGCGTGGGCCGAGGTCGGCTACTGGGCGCTGCGCCGGGCGATCGTGCTGCTCGCGTCGCTGCCCAACAGTGGGGGCTCGCTGCGCGACTGGGTCGCGGCGACCGCCGAGGCGAGGCGCGGGCTCGCGGACGTCTTCGGGCACCAGGATGGCGACGGCACCCTCGGCACCGTGTCGCTCTCGCCGGACGAGCGGCGCTTCGCCGCCGCCGAGGCGCTCCGGTGGGCCTTCGTGCGAGCCAGCGAGAGGGCGCGTGGACATCGCGTGGTGCTCGCGGTGGACGACCTGCACCACGTGGACGGGGCGAGCCGCAACGCCTTCGCCGATGCGCTCGGGGATCCCCCGCTCGTGCCGGCGCTGCTCATCGCGACGTATGCGCCGCCGTTCGATCCGGGGTGGCCGGCCGACGTCGCGGCGGCCCGCGTGCTGACGGGACTGCCCGCGCCGGACGTGGCCAAGGCGCTCGCGAGCACGTCGCGGCCCAGCGCCAGCTCCATGGTCGGCGGGCGCACCGTGGTGCCTCTCTACCTCGAGCAGCTGCTGCGCTTCGTGCGGGAGGAGTCGGGCTCGCCTCCGTCCGGGCTCGCCGACGTCATCGCGATGCGCGTCGAGCGACTGCCCGCGGACGCGCGACGCGTCCTGCAGGCGACAGCCGTGTGGGGCGACGACGCCGACGATCAGGTCCTCGCGCGGATGCTGGGCGACAACGTGGACCTCGTGGAGGCGCTGGGCTTCCTGCGCAGGGCCGGGATGGTGCTCGTGACCGAAAGCGGAATCCGCGCGTCGCACCCGCTGGTGCGCGAGGTCACCATCGCCACGATCCCGGCGGCGGTCCGGCGGGAGCTCCACGCCGTGGCGGCGGTCGCGTGCGACGAGCGCGATCTGTCCGTCGAGGTGCGCGCGATGCACGAGTACTGGGGCGGGACGGCGTTCCAGGCGCTGCTCCTCCTCGAGCGGGTGAGCACCGTGTGCACGGCGCGCGGCGATCATCAGGGCGCGATCATGGCCCTGCGGCGCGGCCTGGAGCTGGCGCGGCGCGAGCTGTTCCGCGGGGAGCTCGACGACCCGATGCGCGCGGTGCTCATCTTCAGCCGCAAGCTGGGCGACGCCCTGGTGCGCAGCGGTCACCTGAGCGACGCCGAGGGCGTGCTGCGCGAGGCGCTCGACGTCGCGGGTCCCAGCGGGAAGGACCGCGCGTCGGTGCTCGGGGCGCTCGCCCAGGTCGCCCACGAGCGCGATCGCCGCCAGGAAGCGCGCGACTACCTGCGCGAGGCGCTCGATCTGGCCGCGCGCTCGGGCGCGCACGAGCTCGTGAGCTCCCTCGAGAGCCTGCGCCGTGCCATCGCGGTGTGAGCGGACGGCATGAAGGCGACGCCAGCCAGCCGGGACCCGGAGGTCCGCGTCCGCCGCATCCATCGGCGCGACCTCAACCGCGCCTGGGACTTCCTCAAGCTCGTGTTCCGCGACGTGAACCGCGAGACCGTCGAGTACCAGCGCCCGCGCACCAAGCGCCGTTTCTTCGAGGTCTACGACCTCGAGGACGTCGAGCAGTTCGTCTTCGAGAGCAAGACGCCCAAGGGCGACCAGATCGTGGGCTACGCCGAGTGCGCGTTCGAGGCGAGCGGCGCCGACAACTGGATCAACGAGCGTTACTTCGAGAAGCGCGAGATGCGCCCCCTCTTCGTCGAGGAGCTCGCCGTGCACCCCGCCTACCAGGGGCGCGGCGTGGGCGGCTTCATGCTCGAGCAGCTCGAGCACCTCGCGCGCGTGCGCGGCTGCACGCACCTGGTCCTCGAGGTCGCGGAGAACAACGACAACGCGCTTCGCTTCTACCGGATGCGCAACTTCTACAAACTCGACGCGGCCATCTTCCTCGCCAAGAAGGTGACGACGGAAGCCGAACTCTTGCCTCCCCGTAAGCTGCGCACGCGCCGCGGCGCGGCGGCGAAACCAAACACGTGATAACTCGATCCCCCGTGCACGTCGCGCGGTGGGACCTCGACAAGACGTACCTGCGCACCGAGTTCGACACGCTGCGCGACCTCGTGAAGACCGCGCTCGAGCGGCCGGATCAGAAGCGCACGAACCCGGGGGCGTCGACGCTCCTGCGCGAGATGGTGCGCGCGGGGGTGCGCGTGCACATCCTGTCCGGCTCGCCGGAACAGATGCGTCGCCGCCTCGAGGACAAGCTGCGACTCGACGGGATCACGTGGGACACCTTCACGCTGAAGCCGAACCTGCAGAACCTGCTGCGCCTGCGGTTCCGCGCCGTGCGCGACCAGCTCGGGTACAAGCTGCCGGCGCTCGTGGCGGCGCGGGCGAAGCTCGCCGAGGGAGGCGAGGCGGCGGGGGCGATCAGCGAGACGCTCTTCGGCGACGACGCCGAGGCCGATGCGTACGTCTACTCGCTCTACGCGGCCCTGGTCGCCGGGCGCGTGCCGGAGGACGTGCTCCTGAAGGTGCTCGAGCGCGGGCGCGTCTACGAGGATATCGTCGCCGAGACGATGGAGACCGCGCGCACCATTCAGCGCGCCGACGTGGTCGAGCGGATCCTCATCCACCTCGAGC
>DASVWO010000222.1:0-19084 GCA_036393165.1 Polyangiaceae bacterium
TCGCGGTTGGTCTCATGATGAACGCGGTTTCTCTCGTGACGACCGCAGTTTCTCTCTCGACAGTCCCAGTTCTCACGAGAGAAACGGCTCTTGCTTTCGTGTCGGCTGCAGTCGTCACGAGAGAGACTGCTCCTCTCTCGAGAGAAACCCCTCTCCTCTTCGCATGAGCGCGCGTCTTCTCCCGCATGGGGGGTTTCCCCCCGTCGGCACGGTGATTCAGAAGGCGTACGAGAGGCCGCCACCCGCGGCGATGCCGCCGCTGTCGAAGGACCGGGCCTGGTAACCGCCGTGGAGGGTCACCATCCAGCCGGAAGCCACGTCGAATCCCACGTCGGCGAGCAGCCGCACGCCGGCGGTCGAAGCGTGAGGCATGTCGGTCACCTCGATCATCGGCGAGATACGCAGCCAGGGCGTCGCGCGCACGTCGAAGCGGCTGTAGCCGCGTGACCCGAAGACGCTGATGCTCTCGCCGCCCAGCGTCAGGTGCGACCCGTAGGCGTCGCCGACGAGGACCGCCCCGCCGCCGCCGAGGGAGAAGCCCACCTCGGTGATGCTCGTCAGGAACTCGAGCTCGAAGTGCAGCCAGTCGGTCGCGCGCAAGCGCACGAAGGGCGCGCTCCTCGCCCGTGCACGCCGGGTGCCACGCGATCGCGCACGGGTCCCGCGCAGATGGATGCAGCGTGTGAAGCGCCGACTGTGAAGCCCATGCGCCAGGCGTGCGTAGACAGCGCCGCCCTGCACGTATTACCGGAGCGCATGGCGATCCTCGATCACATCGGCATCAACGTGACCGACTACGCGCGGTCCAAGGCGTTCTACGAGAAGGCGCTGGCCCCGCTCGGCATCCGGGTCATCATGGAGTACGGGACGTTCTGCGGCTTCGGCCGCGACGGCAAGCCCGACTTCTGGATCGGCCAAGGGACCACGAGCTACCAGAAGCCCGAGCACCTCGCGCCCATCACCCCGGTGCATGTCAGCTTCGTCGCCCGGAGCCGCGCCGAGGTCGACGCCTTCCACGCCGCGGCGCTCGCCGCGGGCGGGCGCGATTTCGGCAAGCCCGGGCCGCGCGAAGTCTACCACCCCAACTACTACGGCGCGTTCGTGCTCGATCCCGACGGTCACAACGTCGAGGCGACGATTCACACGGCCTGAAAGAGCGGTTGCCCGGTTGGCGCAATTGCGTCATCTAGAGGACGATGCCCCTCCGTCCCGGCGAGCCGTTCGGACGGTACCGCGTCGAGTCGCTGCTGGGTGAAGGGGGGATGGGGCAGGTCTACCGCGCGCGCGATCAGCACCTGCGACGGCGCGTGGCCCTGAAGGTCATCTCGGCGGCGGCCGGGACCGACGTCGCCTCGCGACTGCTCCGTGAGGCGCGCGCGGCGGCCGCCATCGACCATCCGAACGCGGTGGCCATCTTCGACGTCGGCGAGGTGGATGGCACGCCGTTCCTCGCGATGGAGCTCGTCGACGGTGTGACCCTGCGGCGCTACGTCGGCGACACGACCGTGACGGTCGCCCAGCGCCTCAACTGGCTGCTCGCCGTCGCCCGGGCCCTCGCCGCCGCGCACCAGCGCGGCATCGTGCACCGCGACATCAAGCCGGAGAACGTGATGGTGCGGAGCGACGGGATCGTGAAGGTCCTCGACTTCGGCATCGCGCGTCCCGTCGTGCGCCCGCGCGCCCCTTCGTCGCCCGACGAGCCGCGCTCGTCGCGCATCCCGGGCAGCGTCTCGGTGATGTCCGTCGTCACGGCGGACAGCGCGATGGTGGGCACGCCCCTCTACATGTCGCCCGAGCAGCTTCGCGGCGATTCACTCGACGGGCGCAGCGATCAGTTCGCGTGGGGCGTCGTGGCGTGGGAGCTGCTCGCGGGCCGGCTGCCGTGGTCGCTCGAGCGCGGAGGCAGCGTCGCCATGAGCGAGATCCTCGGCAAGGATCCACCGCCGCTGGCCGCGCACGTGCAGGTCGGCGCCGCCGTGCAGGCGGTGGTGGCGCGCGCGCTGACCAAGCGCGCGGCGGACCGCTTCGCGACGAGCGGAGCGCTCGTGGCCGCTCTCGAAGCCGCGATGGGCGTGGACGCATTCGCCCCGGTGCTGCCGGTCCGAGGCTCGGTGTCACCCACGGCGCGCACCGTCGGCGCCGGGTGGTCGCAAACGTTGCGAGGCAAGCGCTCCCTCGCGCTCGGGGCGGGACTCGCCCTGGCCATCGCGGCGGGCGTCGGCATCTGGCGATCGCAGTTTGCACGGTCGGCCGACGACGTGGCGCTCGCGCTGGTGGCGAACGGCAGGCGCCCGGCGGTCGCCGTCGTCGCGGGACCGGCGCCCGCCGCACCCGATCCGCGCATGGCGGCGATCCCGGAGATGCTGGCCACCGAGCTCGCCAGCGGGGATCAGATCCGCGTCGTCCCCCGCGACGTCACCGCCCGCATCGTCGGCGGCTCGCTGCAGTCGACCACGCCGTCGGACACACTGCTGGCCAAGCTGCGCGACGTGGCCGATGCCGACTACGTGCTCGTCGCCATGCCCGAGCTGCGCAAGGGCGGGCGCGTTCACTTGCGCGCGCGCGTGATCAGCGTTCCGCGTCCCGGAGCCGCGTCGCGCACGGCAGACGTGGAGGCCGACGCCTCGGTCGGCGACCTGATGTCCCTCGGCGCCCAGGCCGGCGACGCGGTGAGACACGTGCTCGGACGCGCCGCCCTGTCGCCCGAGGAGACGGCGGCCCTGCGTCTGGCGCTGCCCAAGACCCCAGTCGCCGCGGAGGCGTACGCGAGAGGCCTATCTTGCCGCTCTCGCTTCGATTACGCCGGCGCGCGAGACGCCTTCGAGCAAGCCGTCGTGGCGGAAGACAGCTTCGCCCTCGGCCATCTGGAGCTCTCGCGCGCGCTCACGTCTCTGGGCGTTGACGAACGGGCGCTCGCCGAGGCCACGCGTGCACTGGATCTCTCGGCCGGCCTCGGGCGCGAGCAGCACCTGGTCATCACCGCGCAGCACGCCGCCGCCGCGAAGGACTGGGGCACGGCAGCCGAGACCTACGGGACCCTCTTCGGCTTCTTCCCGGACAACCTCGACTACGGGGTCGCCCTCGCCCGCGCGCAGGTGTACTTCGGCAAGCGCAACGACGCGTTCGCGACGCTCGATCGCATCCGCGCCGCACCGCGGACCGCCATGGAGGATGCGCGACTCGACCTGCTCGAGCAATTCATCGCCGCCAAGGTGGGCGACCCGCGCCATCGTCTCGCAGCCGCGATGGAGGCCAAGCGCAAGGCCGACGCGATCGGCGCCACGTGGGTGTCGGCGGACGCGCGCGGAGCGATCGCCGAGGCCTACCGCGACCTCGGAGAGATCGATCGAGGCGCGGCCGACCTCGACGAGGCAGAGAAGCTCTTCGAGCAGCTCGGCGATCGTTCGGGCCTTGCCGGCGTCTATCGCGAGAAGTCGGACCTGGCCGAGGCGCACGGTGACTATCCGGGTGCTCTTGCCCTGCAGGACCGCGCGCTCGAGCTGGCGCGCCAGGTGGGAGACCAGTACCGGACGGGAGGGCTCATCACGGGGCGCGGTCTCGTGCTCGCCGACATGGGGCGCTTCGACGAAGCTCGCGGGGCCTTCGACGACGCGCGGGCGCTCTACGAATCGATCAAGGACACGGAGGGGGTCGCCCACAACACCGGCAACGCCGCCGAGATGCGCATGGCGCGCGGCGAGATGAGCGGCGTGCGCGATGCGTTCGCGCACGCGCTCGAGCTGCACCGGCGGATCGGCATGAAGCAGGGGATGGCGGAGCAGACGCTGAACCTGGGCTGGGCGACGTTCCTCGAGGGCGACGTCGACGTCGCCGGCAAGACCATCGCGGACGCGATGGAGCAGTCCAACGCCATCGGCGACGAAGAGATCAAGCGCGACGCTCTCATCCGGCGCGGACGCTTGTCGTTCGCCCGCGACGACACCGGTGGCGCGGCGAAGGATCTCGACGAGGCCGTGGCCATCGCGGAGCGCACCGGCGAGCCGGACTTCGCCGCCGATGCATGGTTTGCGCAGGTGGTGCTCGAGCTCGATCGACCCGGAGGTGGCGCGGCGGTGGACCACGCCCGCACGGCGCGCGATCGCTTCGTCACGGCGAAGCTCCCGCACCAGGAGGCGCTGGCGAGGGCGCTGCTCGTGCGCGCGCTGGTGCGCAAAGGGTCGCTCGACGACGCGTCGGCCGAGGCGGAGAAGCTCGATGCTTCGCTGCAGTCGTGCGAGCTCTTCGAAGCTCACTTCCAGGCGGACCTCGCGCGAGCGGAGCTGGCGAACGCTCGCGGAGACCACGCCGGCGCCCAGCAGACGGCGGAGTCGGCGCGCGAGAGCGCCGAGAAGGCGGGCATCGTCCCGTGGGCTCTCGAGGCGCGGCTGGTGCAGGCGCGCTGCAAGACCGGAGGCTCGGGGGCCCCCGAGATGGCGAAGCTGGCGCGCGACGCGCGCACGAACGGATTCCTGCGCGTCGCTCGCCTGGCGTCTGGACGCTAGACGGCGCGTCTTCCTTGCGCGTGACTCAACTGTGAGTTACATCGCCGCCGCGTGCAGGTGGGCGCACCGGAGGTTCCGATGCTTCGAGTCACGAGAATCGCTGTCCTTCTGCTTAGTTGCGCTGCCATGGGGGGCTGCTCGAGCGCATCCCCCGCGTCCTCGTCGCGCAGCGTCGGCGCCGACCTCACGGGCATCTCCGGGGTGCAGCGCGGCATCCACTTCCAGGGGCAGGTCTTCGTGCCCACCACGGCCGGCGTGAGCGACATCGACGCGGCGGTCGCGCGCGAGGTCAAGACGGCCCTCGGTGCGCTCCAGCAGCCGCAGGTGTCGATCCGCGATCGCGACGCGACCAACGCGCAGAACCCGGCGAAGTGGAACCAGCAGACGCTCTCGGTCGTCGACCCGACCAACCCGAGCGCCACCGCCACGTCGATCGTCCGCGTGACGTACCAGTACGACGACGAGGCCGTCGTGACCGACACGCTGAACGGCAAGAGCGCCGTCGCGTTCGTGATGCTGGCGGACGATTACTCGCAGCACACGGCGAAGCTGGAGCAGGACTGCTCGGGCAACCCGACGGACGATCCCGCGTCGCTCTGGTACGACTTCGAGCCGACGCTCTCGACCTGCAAGACCGACATCCAGAACGAGCTGACGGCCATCTCGAAGGAGGAGTCCGCGCTCGGAGGGCGCGCGCTCACGGTGGGCCCGAAGGAGGCGGGACGGTGGTTCCTGCCGGTGACGGCGACGCTCGATCCGCCGGAGCCCCCGGCGCAAGCGTACTCGCCGGAGTACGACCGGCTCTTCGGCGTCGCGCCGAACGGCACGTCCAAGTCGCAGCTCGTCGTGTACGCCTTCAACGGGGTCGACTCGGACGAGACGAATCCGGACGACATCCTGGGCCAGGAAGCCATCCGGTTTCTCCGCACGATGCTCCAGGGGCAGCCCAACTTCCGCCCGGTGAACACGAACCCGTTCGCGATGCTCGAGGACATCTACGTGAACGGGAACAAGCTGGCGAACGTCACGTACGCCGAGATGTTCTCGTGGATCCTCGACCAGACCGGATACCCCGCCGAGGTGGGAACGGACGCCACGGCCATCGCGGCGCTCCGCGCCCAGGCGATGGCGAAGTTCACCGAGCGCTGGATCTACTGGGACCTGCCCGTGACTGTGACCGACGCGGGCGGCAACGCGCACGCGCTCACCGTCGAGGTCCGGTTCTTCTACGGGGACGAGGCGAGCAACGACACCGCCAAGCAGCACGCCGAGTGGAGGTACCTCGAGGCGTTCTGGTACGGCGACGTCTTCCTCTACAACGGGCACTCGCACTTCGGGAACGGCCCGCTGGATCCGCAGCACTACGGACCGCAGAACTTCAACGGCCACTACCAGCTGATGCTGGTCAATAGCTGCCTCTCGTACAACTACTACCACGAGGACTTCTTCGCCTTTAAGCCGGGCGGCACGCAGAACCTCGACATGATCGTCAACGGTTTGCCCTCGTACGTGTGGGGCGGAGGCGAGGCGACCGGGAAGCTGCTCCTCGGCCTGCTCGACGGCAAGCAGCACTCGTATCAGGCGCTCCTCCAGGGCATGGAGATCGACACGCCCTGGGGCGAGAACAACTACGAGCCGATGCGCATGGCGGACGGAGAGCTCGACAACGTGTTCTCGCAGACGAAGACGCCGCTCTCGGTGTCGGTCGGGGCGCCGGTCTATCCCTGACGCGCGCGGCGCACGATGCGCCGGAGAGCCTCGGGATCGCGGAGGCTGCGATCCTCGGCGAGATCGATGCGGGTGCTGTCGGCGCAAGGCGGGTGCGCCTGCAGCCGGGGGCCCCAGAGCCGGTATGCGGGGAGGAAGCGCTCGATGTAGTCGCGCGCTTCCTCGTCCGACAGCGTGGACTCACCCCGCGCCCGGCGCGCGCGCTCGGAATCTACCCTCCAGGCGACGACCGTGTCGAGCGACGCGACCTCAAGCTGGACGAACGCGTCGAGTCGCTCGTTCCAGGCCCGGTACGCGGAGAGGTACGCGTTGGGCGCGCGAAGGGCTGGATCGGCGGCGAGGGCGTCGGCGTCGGCGTCGGCCGGGCTGAACCCGAGCATCCAGCCCTCGAGGATCACCACGTCGAGAGGACCGGAGACGCGCGGCCACGCGGACTCGGGGGCGCGATCCCCGCGACCACGATGCGCCGACTTGTCGTACGCGGGAACCGCCGTGGTCCGTGCATCGGGGAGGGACGCGAGCGCATCGATGGTACGGCGGCCCAGGGCGACGTCGTGCGTCCCGGGATAACCGCGATAGCGCAGGTACGGATTGCCCGGGTGGCGCGAGGCGAGCGCCTCCTGCTCGGCGTTCGTCAGGTAGAAGTCGTCGATCGAGACCGTGGCGGCGCGAACACCGGCACGGCCCCACTCGGCGACGAGCCCCGCCGCGATGGTGCTCTTGCCGCACCCCTGCGGCCCCTGGATGCCGAGGATCCAGGTCATCCCTCTCCGCGCACGCTGAGCTCGACGCGCCAGCGCTCGTCGAGCTTGAGCGGCTGAAGCGGCTCCGCCTCGAGGAGCAGGGTGCCCACCTCGGTCACCTGCGATCGCAGGCGCACGGGCACCACGTCTCCCTCGCGGCGTCCGTCGGCGGGGAGGGTGACCTCGATCGGAGGGAGCTCGCGCAGCTCCTCGTCCGCCCACGCGTCGAGGAGCGCGCCGGCGCGATCCTCGCGCCGCACCGTGGAGCCGAAGAACCGGAAGCGCACGCTCTCGCCCACGACCACGCCGAGCTCGTGGGGCGGCAGGCTCGCCTCGGTACCCTCCTCCATGCCGAACGGCGCGACGCACATCGCGCTGACGGGCGGCTCCACGCCGGGAACCGCCGGGACCGCGCTCTCGATCCCGACGTAGTACGCCTGCGCCGTGCCGCCTCGGATGCGCAGCCCCCTTCCCCGCCGTACGAGCGCGTACGCGCACGCGCCCCGCGCCACCGCGAGATCCAGATCGGCGCCCTCCAGCACGCGAGGTGCAGGCGCTCCGTCGGCGTCCAGCCACTCGCGGATGACGTCCACCACGCGCTCGCGCAGCGCCGCCGCCTTCATCACGCCGCCGTTGAAGAGGATCGCCGTCGGGTGCAGCAGCTTGGGGGCGCGCTCGCCCTCGGGCCGCGCGAACCCCTCCACGCTCTCGAGGGCGGAGGCCTGTCGCGACAGAAACCACGCGAGGTGGCGCGTGACGGCCGGATCGGACGCGTAGGGCAAGCCGAGCTGCGTGAGACCCGCTCGCGCGCGGGTCACCGGTCGCGCGTCGGCGGCGATGCGCGGGAAGAAGCCCTCGACGATGCTGCCGGTGACCTCTTCTCGCGTCAGCTCGGTGCGCACCGTCGACCCGAGGAGCGCCGAGCCGCGGGATGCGATCGCGATGGGAGCCGCCTCGAGGATGGCATCCGAGAAGACACGCTCCTTGGCGATCCTGCAGGCGTGCACGACGCTCGACTGCTGCCAGAGGTCGAGCGGTCGGCTCTGCTTCTCGAGCTTGCGGGCCACGAGGTGCACCAGCGCGAGGTCCATGTTGTCGCCCCCGAGGAGCAGGTGGTCGCCCACCGCGACGCGCACGAGCTCGAGCGCGCCGCTCCGGTCCACGGCGGCGATCGCGCTGAAGTCCGTGGTCCCGCCGCCGGCGTCCACCACGAGGATCACGTCTCCCGGGCGCACCTCCTTGCGCCACGCGTCGCCGCGCGCCAGCACCCACGCGTAGAGCGCCGCTTGCGGCTCCTCGAGGAGCGTGGGCTTCTCGATGCCCGCCGCGATGGCCGCCTCCACCGTGAGCTCGCGCGCCGAAGCGTCGAAGGACGCCGGCACGGTGATGACCACGTCCTGGTGCGCGAGCGCCGCGTCGCCCCCGCCGTAACGCGCGTCGAACGCCTCGCACAGGTGCTCGAGGTAGCGCCACGAGGCCTCGACCGGCGAGATCTTCTCCAGCTCCTTCGGCGCGCCGAGCGGGAGGATGCCCGAGTGCCGGTCGACCGACGGATGCGAGAGCCAGCTCTTGGCGCTGGCGATGACGCGGCCCGGGGCATCGACGCCGCGCGAGCGCGCGTACTCCCCGACGACGAACGTGCGCTCCGCGTCCCAGGGGAGCGACTGCGGGCCGTCGCTCTCGTGGGCGAAGTAAAGGAACGATGGCAGGAGCGGCTGGGCCGCGAGCTGGCCTCGCGCCACGAGCTGCGGCACCTCGAAGATCTCCGGCTTCGCGTCCGGGTCCTCGAGCGATGCGACCGCCATCGCGCAATGCGTGGTGCCGAGATCGATCCCGACCGCGTAGCGCGCCATCTATAGCTCCACTTCCGCCGGCGCGAGGACGTGCGCGTCGTGCTCGCCGACGAGACGCGGGAGCTCGAGCCGCGTCGCGCGCCAGCCGCGGTGCCGGAGCGTCCCCGACCACGGCGGCTCGCCCTTCACGTCGCCCACGAGCTTCACCGCGTCGGCGTCGAACCCCTCGTCGAGCTTCACGCGCGCGCCTTCCGACTCGACGCGGACCGGCTCGATGCTCGCGTGCTCGCGGAGGGCGCGGCGGCAGCCCTCGTGCACGACGCGCGCGGCGACGCCCACTTCGGCGTCCGGGAACGACGCGATGTCCTGCTGCAGGAAGTCCACGAGGCGCCCCTCGCGCTGGAGCAGCGAAAGGAGCTGGAGCGCGGCCGTCACGGCGTTCGCGGCGTGGACAGTCGGGGGACGCGTCAGTGCCGGCGCCGGCGCGGGAAGCGCGCGATCGGCCCGCGCGTCCTGGACGCGTGTGGCGAAGCGCGCGTCGAAGAGCACGCGGAAGAAGCAGAGCCACGCCAACCACAGCCGCGAGAAGAAGGAGAGCTCACCGGGGTCCGTCACGGGGCCGCGATCGTAGCGCGGGTGTGCTAACCGTGTGGCGCCGGACATGCCGATCCTGATCGCGGTCCTGCTCGGCATCGTCGAGGGGCTCACCGAGTACCTGCCGGTCTCGTCGACGGGGCACCTGGTGCTCGCCGGGCACTGGCTCGGTCTGAGCGACGACGATCCGGCCCGGAAGTCGTTCGAGATCGTCATCCAGCTGGGCGCGGTTCTCGCCGTGGTCGTGCATTACCGCGCCCTGCTGGCCGCGCGGCTGCGCGGCCTGGCTTCCAAGGACCCACTGTCGCTCCGCTTGCTGGTGGCGCTCGCGATCGCGTTCGCGCCCGCCGCGATCGTGGGGCTCAAGTACGGCCACGCCATCAAGGACCTGCTGCTCAAGCCGAAGCCCGTGGCGGCGGCGCTGGTGGTGGGCGGCATCGTGATGATCGTGGTGGAGCGCGTGCGCGCACGCCGGGCGGCCCCCGTCCTCGACGGCCTCGAGCACGTGACGCCGGGGCGCGCGCTCGCCATCGGCCTGGGGCAGTGTTTTTCGCTCTTTCCGGGCGCTTCGCGATCGATGTGCACGATCGTGGCCGGCCAGCTCTCGGGCCTGTCGACGGCGACGGCCGCCGAGTTCTCGTTCCTGCTCGCGTTGCCGACTCTCGGGGCGGCGACGCTCTACGAGGGGCTGAAGGCGCGACACGCGCTCGCCGCCGGGGTGGGCGGAGCGAGCCTCGCGGCCGGCCTGGTCGTATCGTTCCTCGTCGCATGGGGCGTCATCGCGAGCTTCCTGAAGTACCTGCGCACGCGCGGGCTCGAGCCGTTCGGCTGGTATCGCGTCGTCATCGGGGCGGTGGTGCTTTGGGCGCTCGCGAGCTGACGCTGCTGGGTGCGCTCTTGCTGGTCGGCGCGTGCGCGTCGCGCGGGAGCGAGGGCGGAGGCGCGGCGTCGCCGGCGGCCGGCGCCCAACCGGCGCCCGCACCGGTCGAGCCCGCGGCGCTCCTCGGGCGCTCGGCCGGAGATGCCGAGATCCTGCTGCGCCTCTCGGTCGCGCGCGGGCACCCGCTCGGCGGTCGGCTCGAGCCGTTCATCCTCGCGTGGCCAGGCTGGGGCAAGACGATCCGGCGCATCAGCCCTCACCCGGTGGCGGAGCTCGACTGGATCGACGTCGTGGGTCCCCGCGACGCGGACAAGGAGCGCCTCTCCTCGCGCACGTCCGTGGACGATGCCGTCGTCGACACGCGCCTCGCGCAGGGAGGCGACGGGACGCTGCGCGTCGTCGTGCGCAGCCAGCCGCACCTGGTCACGGCGTCGCCGCCGGCGTCGGCTCCCGCGCTCGCCGCCCAGCTCCGGAGCACGCGCGTGCTCGATCCCCCCGCCGAACCGGACGAGGGCCTGCGCGCCGACGTCCCGGATCCCCACGCGCTCTCGCACTACGTCCCGCAGGAGGCCCGGCGCGCGCTGGTCCACGTCTACTCCCGCCCCGGAGGCGCGGCCGAGGCGCGCGCGGAGCTGACCTGCGACGACCCTGCCGCAGCCCAGCGCGCCGCGAGCTCGCTGCGCGGGGCGGTGGACGGCCTGAACGGGATCCTCGTGCGGATGCTCACGCACGACCTGCTGTCCGGGCTCTCGATCGATGTATCGGGTCCCATAGTACGGCTGCGCCTGCCAGCGTCGCGCGAGCAGCTCGAGGCGCTCGCAACGCTGGCCAGCGGGATGCTCCCGCAGTAGAAGGCGCACATGGCTGAGAAGCTCTTTTCCCGTCGTGACCTCCTCCAGAAGAGCGCCGCCGTCGCGGGTGCTCTCGCCGTCTTCGGTGGCGCGGCCGCCTGCGGCAAGAAGGAGGCGGTCCTGGTCTGCACCGATACCTCCGGGCTCGCCCCCGCGGACGTGACCGTCCGCACGACGCTCGGCTACACCGACGTCTCGATGGAGCCCGGCAAGATGTGCACGAACTGCCAGCAGTTCGTGCCGCCGGCCGCCGCCAACAGCTGCGGCACGTGCAAGATCCTCAAGGGACCGATCAACCCCAAGGGGTACTGCAAGTCGTTCGTCGCCAAGCCCGCGTGATTTCAGGGCGCGGCCGGGACTCCGTCACCCCCTGGCCCGAACCCTGCTGTGGACTGGCGGCGGAGGACTGGATGTCCGCTGCCGTCGCCCGCCCGCAGGCTGAAATCGTCGGACGCTACGCCCTCTACGGCGAAATAGCGTCGGGGGGCATGGCCGTCGTCCACTACGGCAAGCTGCTCGGCGCCGTCGGTTTCCAGCGGCCCGTGGCCATCAAGCGCCTGCACCCGCAGCTCGCGCGCGACCCGGCGGTGCGCGACATGTTCATCGACGAGGCACGCCTCGCCTCGCGCATCCGTCACCCGAACGTGGTGCCCACCCTGGACGTGGTGGCCGACGGCCCCGACCTGCTCCTCGTGATGGAGTACGTCCACGGCGAGTCACTGCAGCAGCTGATGCGGGCGATGCGCAAGCGCGGCGAGCCCATTCCCCTGCGCATCGCGCTGGCTGTCGTGAGCGCCCTGCTCCACGGGCTGCACGCGGCGCACGAGGCCACCACCGAGGAGGGCGAGCCGCTCTCGGTCGTGCACCGGGACGTGAGCCCCCAGAACGTCCTCGTGGGCGTCGACGGCGTGGCGCGCGTCCTCGACTTCGGCATCGCCCGCGCCGCGGTGCGGCTCGAGCACACGGCCGAGGGCATCGTGAAGGGAAAGCTCGCCTACATGGCGCCCGAGCAGCTCGGCGGGATGACGGTGGATCGTCGTGCCGACGTGTACGCGGCGGCCGTGATCCTGTGGGAAATGGTGGCCGGTCGGCGCCTCTTCGTGAAGGACGACGGGGGCCAGGTGATGGTGGACAAGCTGCTCGCCGGCCGCATCGATCCGCCGAGCCGCTTCGCCCCGGGGATGCCCAAGCTGCTCGATGCGATCGTGCTCCACGGGCTGGCGCGCAATCCGGAGCAGCGGTTCGCGACGGCGCGCGAGATGGCGCTGGCCCTCGAGCGACTGGGAGACTTCGCGCGACCCTCGGAGATCGGCGAGTGGGTCGAGGGGCTCGCGTTCGATGCGCTGGCGACCCGCACGGTGCGCCTGCAGGAGGTGGAGCGCAGCTCGTCGAAGATCCGAGTCGCAACGCCGAGGAGCGTCGACCGCGAGCTGCCGAACCTGTTCGACGAGGAAGAGGAAGCGGAGGAAGTGGTCTTCGACCTGCGCAAGCCGCCCGAAGATCTCTCGGTCGGTTCGGCCTCCGGAAGCCGGCGCATCGCGCCCATCGAGCTTCCGCAGGCTCGGGCGCCGCGACTCCTCGCGGTGTTCTCCGCGTACACGCTGCTCGGGGCCGCCATCGTTCTCGCAGGATTCCTGCTCCGCTGGGCCTTCGGCTGATGCGAGGGGGCAGCCGCCCCCGGCAAGCACCCCCCGTTGATGCAGCCAGGCCTCAGCGGGCCGGGGCCTGGCGCCCGCGCATCACAAGGACGCCGATCCAGACGACGTGAAGGACGAGGAGCGCGGCGATGGCGCCGACGGCCGCGAAGAACATGGGCGACGGTCCCGCGGGCGCGGGGATGCCCGGGATGGCGGGACCTCGGAAAACCGCGTGCGGTGCCGATGCCGCTGCGAGCGCACCACCCAGCAACGCGCCGCCGATGCCCGCCGCGAAGTTCGCGAGCACGCCGAAGACTCCGCGACGGAAAGCCCAGATCATCCCCCCGAGGCTCGCCGCCACACCTATCGCCGCCCAGGAGTACCAGGCCTCCACCGTCATGGTTCGTGCTCCTTCTTCTTCACTCGGCGGCAGCGATGCCGTCGACCGCTTCGATCTCGCAGAGCCACCACTCGTCCTCGCTCGTGCGCGCGTCGAGTCGCAAGAGCACGCGCTCGCCGGGGTGACACTCGCCGAGCGTCGTCGGCGCGACGCGGGCGCTGCGGATGACGTTGCCCTGGAGATAGTCGACGAGCGCGCCGCGCTGGCGCACGGGTCCTACGGGGTTGAAGAGCTCGTAGGGCCCCCGCAGTGCGGGCTCGTCGGGGCCGAGGTCGTAGACCCCCGCACGGACGACGTCGCGGACGCGGATGACGTGGGGCATGGCTGCACAAGGGGACGCTTGCCAGAAGCGATCCAGGACGCGTCGCGCAGCGCGCGCCAGAAACTCTCGGCCGTTTGCCACCGCTCGGCCGGGAAGACGGCGAGCGCGCGCGCCACGACCGCAGAGACCTCGGGCGAAGGCTCCACACCGAGCGCACGGAGGAGCTCGACGAACACGAGCGCGAGATTGAACACGTCCGTCCACGGCCCTGGGATGCCGTACGCCTCGGAGCGCTGCTCCGGCGCGCCGTAGCTCGAGCGCGCGCTGGCGACGTGCGCGCCACGGCTGAGCGTGACGGAGGGCGTGCACACCCCACGTGCGTGGGCGTGCGCGAGCGCCTCGGCGATCGGATCGAGAAGCGCGATGGCGTGGGTGACGGAGGGAGGAGTGGATGTGGATTCGGCGTTCATCGAGGCGACGCGCGAGCACGTGTGCAATCCGCGTGCACGTGGTCCCGCTCGCGCACGCTTCCGGGTTGTGCGCTGCGCGCTACGCCTCGGGATCGGCGACGAGCTCGATGTGCGTGACCTCGGCGCCCGGTCCGACGCGCATGGGAGGACCCCAGTACCCGGTGCCCGTGCTGACGTACAGCCACGTGCGCTCGACGCGGTGCAGGCCCTGGACGAAGGGCTGGTCCAGCCGCGCGAGCCAGTTGAAGGGCACCATCTGCCCGCCGTGGACGTGCCCCGAGAGCTGCAGGTCCACGTCGGCCGCCACGGCGTGCTTCAGCGCCTTCGGCTGGTGCGCGAGCAGCACCACCGCCCGCCCCGGGTCGCGGCCCGCGACCGCGCCGGCCACGTCCTGCCCGTGGTGCGGGAGCATGCGGCCCGAGCTCGCGTCGTCGACCCCCACGAGATCGAACGCGCCGTCGCGGATCGTGACGCGCTCGTTGCGCAGCACGCGGACGCCGAGCGTCCCGAGGTGCGCGATCCACGCGTCGGCGCCCGAGTAGTACTCGTGGTTGCCGGTGACGAAGTACACGCCGTCGCGCGCCCGCAGGTCGCGCAGCGGCTCGACGAGCGCCGCGAGCTGCTCGACCGTGCCGTCGACGAGGTCCCCGGTGATGACGACCATGTCCGGCGCGAGGGCGTTCGCCGCGCGGACCACCCGCTCGAGGAACTCGCGCCCGATGGTCGGCCCGATGTGCACGTCGGTCAGCTGCACGATGCGATAGCCCGAGGCCGAGCGAGGCAAGCGCGCCAGCGGGATGCGCACGCGCCTCACGTCGAACCCGCGCGCCACGTTGATCGTGCCGCCGATGCTCACCAGCGTCGCCAGCCCCGCGACCGAGGCGGCGAGCACCCGCGCGAGCGCCACGCGGCGCTCCGGGTCCTTCGGCAGGACGCCCGCGACGAAGGCCAGGCCGCGACCGAGGTCCACCGCGACCGTGAGGAGGAACAGGTAGAGCGCGAAGCCCATCCACAGATAGGCGACCCACGCGAGCGGCGCGTTGAGGGCGCGCGGCAGCCAGCGCATGGCCAGGAGCGCGAGCGGTACGCTGACCGCGAGGACGACGAACGCGACCGTGAGCGTCCGGCCCCACGGGTCGGGCCAGGCCGGATCGCGCACGAGCCGCGCCCACACGTAACGGTGGAGGAGCCACGTGACGGCCGAGAGGATCGCCGCGGCCACGGCCATTCGTCCGGCGCTCATCGCTCGCCATTCTACGATGCACGATGGGCCGATCCGGGTGCGCTGCGGTAGATTCGAGGGTGGATGTCCCTTCGCTTCGTGCTTTCGATGGCCCTGGTCGCAGGGTGCACGGCGGGCGCCGCCGCCTGCGTCGACGACTCGGTGCCCTCCTCCTTCGCGGCGGAAGCCGGCAGCGACGGCGCCGGCCGGCCCGGTGACGCCGCGTCGACGGGCGATTCGGCGAATCTCGTGGGGGACGCCGGGCCCGGGAGCTTCTACTGCGGCCAGACCGTCTGCTACGCGGGCTACTACTGCGTGCGCGTCCTGAGCTCGGCCGGAGTCGAGGAGAGCGCCGCCTGCTATCCGCTGCTGCAGTGCAGCGACTGCCCCTGCGTCACCAACGTGGCGGCGACCGCGTACTGCTCCGGTGACTCGCTCGCATGCGCCGGCCAGGGGGCCGGCCCCTTCTACGTCACGTGCACGGCCGCCGCGCCTCCCGGCGACGCAGGCGGAGACGGCTGATCCGCCGGGGCCCGGAGACTGATACGCTGGTGCCATGGGGCCGCGCGTGCTGCTCCTCGACGACGACACCCAGTTCGTCGAGGAAGCCCAAGCGTCGCTCGCGGGTATCGGCTGCGAGGTGACCTGGCTCGCCGGAGGCGACGCCGGGCTGGCGCGCGCCACCACGGACCGCTTCGACCTCGTCGTCGCGTCGGCGGAGCTCCGCGGGGTCAACGGCTTCCGGCTCTGCAACCGGGTGAAGCGCGATCCGCGGGCCAGCACCGTGCCCGTGTTCCTCGTGACGACCGCGCAGTCCTCCGAGAGCGTCGAAGCGCATCGCGACCTTCCGACGCGGGCCGACGTCTACCTGCGCAAGCCGGTGGTGATGGCCGAGCTCGTGGCGCAGGTGCGCGCCCACGTCCAGGCATCCCAGGGACCTCCTCCGGTCCCGCCGCAGGTCCCCGCTCCGGCCGCTCCTGCAGTCCCGCCCCCGATGCCGCCCCCCCGGGCGCGCGCGAACACCGTCGTCGGCGTGGGACCGCCGCCGCGCACGTTGCCGCCGCGGCCCATCGCGGCGAAGGCCGACGGGCAGACGATCCAGCGGCTCGCGCGCGACCTGTCCGAGGCGCGCAAAGAGGCGGATGCCACCGCTTCGCTGCGCACGCGCGTCACCGAGCTGCAGGAGGAGGTGGCGAAGCTCACGCGCGACCTCGGCGAGGCGCGCGCGGCGGCGACCGTGGCGACGACCCAGGCCGAGCAGCTCCGGCGCGTGCGAACGAGCACCGTGCCGCCGCCACCCTCGTCGGTCCCGCCTCCGCGCGACGTCGCGGCGATGCGCGAGGTGATCGAGGCGAAGGACTACGAGATCCTCTCGCTCCGCTCGGGGATCGAGTCCGAGCAGCAGGCGAGCGCCGAGGCGTGGGAGCGCGTGCGCGTGGCGGAGGAGGCGCGGTCGGCGGCAGACGTGAAGTTGCGGCTGCTCGAGACGGAGGCGTCCGAGGGCGAGAAGAATCTCGCCGTCGCCCGCAAGGACCGCGAGATGGCCACCCGGCGCGCCGACGACGCGTCCAAGCGGGTCGCCAAGCTCGAGGGGGAGCTGAACGAGGCGCGCCAGGAGCTCGAGCACGAGAAGGTCGCGCGGGCCGCCGACCGCGCCGCGGTCGACGAGGCGCGCGCGCTCGGGGACCGGGCCGAGGCGGACGCGCGCGACCGGACCACCGCGGCGGTGGCCGAGAGAGAGCGCGCCCACGCCGAGCAGGTGGCGACGACGCGCGCGCAGCACGAGGCCGCGATCGCCGCGCTCGAGCGCCAGGCCGCGGAGGCGCGCGCAGCCTCCGAGCGCGGGCTGGCGACGATGCGCGGCGAGGTCGAGCGCGCGACGCGGGCCCTCGGGGCGGCGCAGCGGCGCATCGAGGAGCTGGAGCGCGGGGCGGGTACGGGCAACGCCGAGGAAGTGGAGCGGCGGCTGGCGCAGGTCCAGTCGGCGCACGCCGTCGCCATCGCGTCGTACGAGCAGGCGCGCGACGACGAGATCGCCCGCCTCCGCCGCGAGCACGAGGACGAGGTGGAGCACCTGCAGCGCGAGCTCGCCGGCGAGCGCACGCGCGCCGACGCCGCGCGAAGGAGCGGCGCGGTGGAGGCCGACGTCGCGCACGCCCGCGAGGAGGTGCAGTCGGTGCGCGCTGCAGCCGACAAGCGCGCCGCGGAGCTCGAGCGCCGCCTGGCCGCGGCGGAAGAGCGCCGGGTGCGCGAGGTCGCCGAGGCGAAGACGCTCGAGAACGAGCGCCTCCGGCACGAGCACGAGGCCGCGGTCGAGCGGCTGCAGCGGGAGCTCGCCGCCGAGCGCGCGAAGGTCGAGGGCGCGCGCAAGAACGACGGGGAGGCGGAGGCGCAGATGGCGCGCGCGCGAGACGACGCGCAGGCGGCATGGGCCGAGGCGGAGGAGCGGCTCGCCGAGGCCGATCGCCGGCTCGCCGCGGCCGACGAGCGACGCGTGCGCGAGGTCGCCGACGCGAAGGCCGCCGCCGAGGCGTCCTACGCCAAGCTGGATCACGAGCGCGTCGTGATGGAGCTGCACCGCGACGCCGCGATCGCCGACGCGACGATGGAGCTGCGCGTCGAGCTGGCCAAGGCCGTCCAGGAGCGCGATTCGGCGGCGGCGAAGGCGCGGGCGCAGGCGCGCGCCGAGCTCGAAGCGGCGCTGCGACAGCAGCGGGAGACCGACATCGACGAGGCGACCGCCGAGCTCAAGATCGAGCTGGAGGGCGCGCGCGCGGCGGCGGTCGCCGAGCTTCGCCGGACGCAGACGGCGGAGCTCGACCGCCTGCGCGCCGATCAGATCCGCGAGCGCTCCGAGGGGGCGGCGCGCGTCGACGCCATCGAGCGTGCCCTCGCCAGCGCGCGCGAGGCCCTGGAGGGCGAGCGGCGCGCGCGCATCGAGGAGCGCACGGCGGCCGCGGCGCGCATCGACGCGCTGGAGTCGCTCGTCGCCACGCGCGGCGTCGAGATCGAGCAGATGCGCGAGATGACCGACGGGGATCCGGAGGTCGCCGCGCTCGAGGGGGAGATCGTGATGCTCCGCACCGAGCTCACGCAGGCGCGGCGCGCGCTCGAGGACCACGTCGGGCTCGCGCGCGCGGCGGACGAGCAGATCGAGCGGCACCGCTTGCTGCTGGAGCAGGCGCGCGACGCGCTCGGCGAGCTGCTCGGGCCGAAGTCAGAAGGAGACGTCTAGGCGCTTCACGCGGCCGCGCCGCAGGAGGACCGGCTGCACCTTCGACGTGTGGTTGGCGAGGTTCACGGCCACCGTGTGGACGCCGGGCGCCAGCAGCTTGCCCCGATCGGGGTGCGCGACGACGTGGCCGTCGACGAACACTGAGTCGCACGATGGGCTGCACCGGACGACGAGCAGACCGTGCCAGTGGTCGCTCGGCGGCAGCTTCGGCTCGTCGGCGGGCGGCGGCGTGTCGGCGGCGACCGAGGCCGACGGCGCGGGAGCCTCCTCGGAGGCGAGCGGCGGCGCGGACGGGGACGCGGACGGCTCCGGGGCCGCGCTCGAAGCCTCGGGCGCCGGCGCGGCGGCCGCGACCGAGGCAGACGCCCCCGGCGACGGCGCGTGCTTCGCCAGCTTCACGGCGACGGCGACGCACATCGCGATGACGAGGCACGCGACCGCGCCCAGCCCGATCATCCACGGCACCGACACGGGCGTCGGCCTGCGCGCCGCCACGGGTGCGGGCGCAGCGGGCGACACCAGCGGCGGCACGAGCGACGGCACCGTCGTCGAGGCCGACGGCGGCGCCTCTTCTCGCCCGGCGGCTTCGAGCGCGTCGGCGAACGCGTCCAGGTTCGCGAACGCCTCGTCGTCGCGCGGGTGCATCGCGCGGCGGAAGGCCGCGCCCCACGCGGCGCCCGACTGCGGACCCGGCGAGCCGAACGCCCGCCCCGTCAGCGCGAAGAAGACGACGCGAGCCGTCCCTTCCACGTCGGTCGCGACCGCGG
>DASVWO010000223.1:0-2523 GCA_036393165.1 Polyangiaceae bacterium
GTCGCCGGCAGCACGACCGCGGGAGTGGTGATCGACCAAAGCAGCGGCGCGCACCATCGCCGTCACGCGGCGCGCTCGACTGCGCATCGCCACGAGGCGCTCACACCCGCGAGACCGGCCCCGGCGCCGATCCTGCGCGCAAGCGCGGCGAGCAGCGCGCACGCCGTGGCGAAGGCGAGCGTCGGGCGCACGATGAGCGCTCATCCACGCGCCCGGTCGGGGGTCCGTCACGAACCGGGCGGCTTCAGCTACCTGGGCGTCCCGAGCGCGGGCTCGCGGCGGACAGTGGCAGGCGCTGCGCGCGTGGCGGGCGTCGAGCCGACAAGCGCCGCCGGCAGCGCGGGCAGCCATGCCGGCGGCACGACGAGCACCGGCGGCGGTGAGTTCAGCCCATGAGCGGCCGCGCTGAAATTCGTTGGCCGGTTTGTGCGCTTCGGGGTCATATACACCAGATGCGCGAGAACACCGAGCCAGCGAGGACGACGGGACGGGACTTGCGGGGAGCGAGTGGCGCACTCGCGTTGGTCGTTGCCATCTCGCTCAGCGTGTTCACGCTCGCACCGGCGACGCCCGCGAATGCCGGCAGCTACCCGATGCACCAATGCGCGCCCGAGGTGCCGGCCGTCTCCCCCGGCTGGTCGACGTACGGCTTCACGACGCTCGCGAGCACTGTCCTCTCGAACGGCTGCTCGAGCGGCGGGGACATCGGCGACTACGTGTACACCGACGGTCAAGCCGGCGCCGTAACCGAGAACGGCAGCAGCGGCAGCCAAGTTGGCCTACATCTGCTCGTGCCGGCGAGCGCGCCGGACGTGAGCATCGCGTCGGTCCAGGCGCAGGTGAGGGCTTCCTCGGTGACGGGCGATGACGCGTTCCTGGGCTTCGCCTCTGCGGGCCAGTCGCTGCCGGGACTGGTCGAGCTGCCCTACGGCGGCGGCGATTACTCGACAGAGGAGTCATGGACGCTGCCGCAGGGCGCGCGCGACTTCGAGGCGTTCGTCAACTGCACCACCGATCGCAGCTCACCGACCTGCCTCTTCACCGACTCAACCGCGGTGCCGGCGCTCAGCGACCTGACGCTGACGCTCGTCGACTCGACGGTCCCGTCGGTCAGCTCGGCCTCCGGCCCGCTCGCGAGCGCGGCGGCGCAGGAGGCGAGCGTGTCCGGCTTCCAGGCGATCAGCTTCACCGCCACCGACGCGGACAGCGGCGTGCGTTCGGCCACGCTGACGCTCAGCCCACAGGCAGGCGGCCCTCCGAGCATCCACACCTTCGACTTCTCCTCAACGTGCGCGTATGACTCCTGGAGTGCCTGTCCGACGACGCAGACCGTGAGCGGCTTCGCGCTCGAAACCGCGACGCTCGACGACGGCACCTACGCGGTCGAGCTCACGATCGCAGACGCCGCTGGAAACACGACCAACGACGCGCTCGGCGCGGTGACGGTGACCAACTCGCAGGCGACGACGACTCCGCTCGGCGCGCCGCCCGGGCCGGGAGTCGAGCCGCCCGCGCACGTGGCGCCCGGGACACCCGGAACGCCGAACGGCTCGGGCGCGAGCGAAACGGCCGAGCTGCGCCTGGGCACCGCCGCGACGATCACACGCCCCTACGCGCAGCGCGCACTACGACTAAGCGGTCGGCTGCTCAGCCGAGAAGGCGTGCCGATCGGCGACGCTACGCTCGCGCTGCTGCAGCAGGTGGCGGGCTCTCAAAGACAGGAAGTCCTCGCGAACGTCAGCACCGGCGCGGACGGGACGTTCACGGTCGCGGTCCCTCCCGGCCCCTCGCGCACGATCGCAGTCGCGTACCGGGCGTTCTCGAACGCGGCCGGGTACGCAGCGCAGGCGAGCGTGAAAGAGCTCGTGTCGGCTGGCGTGAGCCTGCGTGTCACGCCGCGCCGGATCGGGCCGGAAGGCAAGATCGAGCTCGTCGGCACGGTAGGCGGTCCAATCCCGTCACGCGGAGCGATCGTCGACCTGCTCGTGCATTACCACGGCCGCTGGGAGCCGTTCCGCACCCCGCGCACGAACGCCCGCGGGCAGTTCAAGGTCGCGTACCAGTTTCAGGGCGCGGTCGGGCGCTTTCCTTTCAAGGCAGAAGTGCCCGAAGGACAGGCTGGCTTTCCCTTCTCCGGCGGCACGAGCTCGGTGGTGAGCGTTGCCACCCACTGAGCATCCGTCGAGCGCGCTTCGCCGGGCGAGCGTGCTGCTCGCGGTCGCCTGTCTGACTCTCGTGCTCGTACCGGGCGCGCACGCCGGCACGTACACGATCGAGAACTGCCCAGCGGCCGGCAACGGCGACCCCGGCCCGTGGATCGTCTTCGGCGCACCGCAGAGCTTCGACGGGGGCTGCGCTGGAGGCTTCGGCGACTTCATCGCCCCGCTTGGCGGCAGCATGTCGGCGACGCAGCTAGACGGCGTGCAGGTCGTGGCACCGGCCGGCAGCGGGATCACGATCAGGGAGGCGAAGCTGTGGTGGGCGGTGCCAAAGCAGAGCTCGGGGGCCGATAACTTCGCGATC
>DASVWO010000224.1:0-28549 GCA_036393165.1 Polyangiaceae bacterium
GCTGCGAGGTTCGCCACCCGGTCCATACGCGCTCCAGGCCGCGATCGCCGCGCTGCACGCGCAAGCTCCGTCGAGCGACGCGACCGACTGGGCGCAAATCGCGGGCCTCTACGAGGTGCTCGCGCGCGTGGCTCCCTCACCTGTCGTGGAGCTCAATCGCGCCGTCGCCGTCTCGATGGCCGGGGGCGCCGCAGCTGCCTTGCCGATGGTCGAAGCGCTCGCGGGCTCCCTCGATGAGAGCCACCTGCTCCACGCCACGCGCGCCGACCTGCTGGCGCGGCTCGGAAGAACGGGCGAGGCACGCGAAGCGTACGAGCGCGCCCTCGGTCTGGTGAGGAACGAGCCCGAGCGCCGTCTGCTCGCCAGGAAGCTCGCCTCCCTCTGAGCTACGGCAGGTACTTCGTCGCCTCGCGCAGGGTGACTCCGGAGCAGCGCGCGCGGTGCTTCGCGAGGAAGGCCTGCACGAGCTTGGGGCGCTTCTTCGAGACTTCGCGGAGCACCCAGCCGATGGCCTTGCGGATGAAGAACTCGCGCTCCTCGAGCATGGGCGCGGCGATTTCGGTGAAGAGCGCGAAATCGCCGCCCCCACGGCGCAGCGCGGGGAGCTGCGCGAGGAGCGCCGTGCGGCGCACCCAGAACGAGTCGTCGCGCGCCCACCTGCGCACGAGTGACGGGAGCGAGCGATCGTCCTGCAGGAGCGGCGCGATCACTTTCGTCACGAGCCAGTCGACGTGCGCCCAGCACGCTGCGCTTCGCGCGAGCTCCCCAAGCCACGGCCCATCGGTCGGTTCGAGGAGCTTCCACTTTCGTTCAAGCAACCCGACGGCGGCCGAGCGCAGATCGAACGCGTCGGTGGCGAAGAGCGCATCGACGTTCGCCACGAGCGCAGCGCGATCCATCTGCGGGTGCGCCTTGCAGAACGCGACCGCCTCGGTCCGGAGCGTCTTCGCGTCCACGCCGTGGAAGCGAAGCTCGCTCTTCATGTACGCCTTGGCGCCCGCGGCCCCCTCGGCCGTGCCGAGCGCCGCGAATCGGGCGTCGAAGTGACGGACGCATGCCTTCGGTGTCACGCCGGAAAGCGCGTCTTATCTCGAAACGCCCTGTGGAAATCCCCTGAACAACGAGGCCCCCGCCCCTGCCCTCCCTGTGGACTCCCGGTGGAGCGGTTGTTCACCACTGGTGCGGGTGCGCAGTGAGGGCAGACCTAACTCGTCATGATCTCGTATGCTTCCATAAGTGTAGTCGCGATGGATCCGATGGACGCGCATGTAGCCACAACATTTCGTGGCTTTTTGCTGGACAGCCCCAAGATATAGGGGTTACAAGTCGAATCTCAGCCGTCACTCCCTCGCGAGCCAGCGAGGCCAAGGGCGGCAGTCAGTACCTGGCGACGCAGTGCAGCAGGCGGGCACGGCGCTGGTGGGGGCCTCTTTCTTTCGGATGGGCTGAACGGTCTGACAGCGGTGATTAGACTACCTGGATGCTCGTTCCACTGAACGACACCTGGGGACATCAAGAGAAGAAGGGAACGGCTGCGGCGTCCGGACTCGACGGTTCGGTGACGCGGCCTGGGGATCGTTTGCGCTCGGGCTGGCACCGAGCGTGGAGGAGCGGGCAATGGCAAACTCGACGGACTTCAACGGGACGACGCACGCAAAGATGAGGAATGGCAACGGCCCGCGCACGGCAGCGGTGACACGCTCCTCGGCGGCATCAGCCAGCAGCAAAGCGCCGGCGAAGAAGACGCGCGGCTCGGCCAAGCATGCCCGCGGCGTCCACGTCGAGCGCCGCTTCACCTCCCCCGGGAGAGACCCGCTGGACGCCGTCGTCTACGAGCGCCGCTCGAGCACCATCACGAATCCGGACGGCAGCGTCGTCTTCAAGATGGAGGGCGCCGAGATCCCGGCGAACTGGAGCCAGCTCGCGAGCGACATCCTCATCTCCAAGTATTTCCGCAAGGCCGGCCTGCACGGCGACAAGGACAAGGGCGAGACGAGCGTGCGCCAGGTGGTGAACCGCCTCGCGCGCACGATCCGCCGCGCCGGGGACGAGTTCGGCGGCTACTTCGCGACGAAGACCGACGCCGACACGTTCGAGGCCGAGCTCTCGTACCTCCTCGTGAACCAGTTCGGTGCGTTCAACTCGCCGGTCTGGTTCAACCTCGGCCTCTGGCACGAGTACGGGATCACCGGCTCGGGCGGCAACTGGGCGTGGGACGCGGACGTCAAGAACGTCACCGAGACGAAGAGCGCCTACGAGCGCCCGCAGTGCTCGGCGTGCTTCATCCAGGCCGTGAAGGACGACCTCATGTCCATCTACGAGCTGGTGAAGGCCGAGGCGCGCCTCTTCAAGTACGGGTCGGGGACCGGCTCGAACTTCAGCGCGATCCGCGGCAAGCAGGAGAAGCTCTCGGGCGGCGGCACGAGCTCGGGCCTCATGTCCTTCCTCGAGGTGTTCGACCGCGCGGCAGGCGCCACGAAGAGCGGCGGCACCACGCGCCGCGCCGCCAAGATGGTCTGCCTCGACATGGACCACCCGGAGATCGTGGACTTCATCAACTGGAAGGTCCGCGAGGAGAAGAAGGCGCACGCGCTCATCGCCGCCGGCTTCAGCTCGGACTTCAACGGCGAGGCCTACCACACGATCAGCGGGCAGAACTCGAACAACAGCCTGCGCGTGACCGACGACTTCATGCGCGCCGTCGAGGCGGGCGCCAAGTGGCAGACGCGCTACCGCATGAACGGCGACGTCTGCGAGACGCTCGACGCGAAGGACCTCTGGCACCAGGTGGCCGACGCCGCGTGGCACTGCGCCGATCCCGGCGTGCAGTACGACACGACGATCAACAAGTGGCACACGTGCCCGAACTCGGGGCGCATCAACGCGAGCAACCCGTGCTCCGAGTACATGTTCCTCGACGACACGGCGTGCAACCTCGCGAGCGTCAACCTCACGAAGTTCCTGCGTGACGACGGGTCGTTCGACGTCGACGGCTACCGCCACGCGTGCCGCACGTTCTTCATCGCGCAGGAGATCCTCGTCGACCTCTCGAGCTACCCGACGGCGCCGATCGCCAAGAACAGCCACGACTACCGGCCGCTGGGCCTCGGGTACGCGAACCTCGGCTCGCTCCTCATGTCGCTCGGCGTGCCGTACGACAGCCGCGAGGGGCGCGCGATCGCCGCGGCGCTCACGGCCATCATGTGCGGCCACGCCTACAAGGCGAGCGCCGACATGGCGGGGACCAAGGGCCCCTTCCCCGGCTTCGCCAAGAACCGCGAGCCGATGCTGCGCGTGATGCGGATGCACCGCGACCACGCGTACGCGATCGATCGCGACGCGTGCCCGGTCGATCTCTACCGCGCCGCGTGCGACGACTGGGACGAGGCGGTGCGCGAGGGCGAGGCCCACGGGTATCGCAACGCGCAGTCGACCGTGCTCGCGCCGACGGGGACCATCGGGCTCCTGATGGACTGCGACACGACGGGCATCGAGCCGGACTTCGCGCTGGTGAAGTTCAAGAAGCTCGCCGGCGGCGGGTACTTCAAGATCGTCAACCAGACGGTGCCGAAGGCGCTGCGTCGCCTCGGGTACGCCGAGCGCGAGGTGCAGGAGATCGTCGCGTACGTGTCGGGCACGAACACGCTGCTCGGCGCGCCGCACGTCAACCGCCGCACGCTCAAGGAGAAGGGCTTCACCGACGCCGAGATGGCGAAGGTGGAGTCGGCCATTCCGGGCGTCTTCGATCTCGACAGCGCCTTCGCGGCGTGGGTCGTCGGCGAGGACGTGTACGAGCGGCTGGGCGCGGGCAAGGAGCAGCGCTCGGTGAAGGGCTTCTCGCTGCTCGAGAGCCTCGGCTTCACGCGCGAGCAGATCAGCGAGGCGAGCGACGTGATCGTCGGCCGCATGACGATCGAGGGCGCCCCGCACCTGCGCGAGGAGCACTACGCCGTCTTCGACTGCGCCAACCGCTGCGGCAAGACCGGCCAGCGCTACCTCGCGCCCATGTCGCACGTGCGCATGATGGGGGCGACGCAGCCGTTCCTCTCGGGCGCCATCAGCAAGACGGTCAACCTGCCGAACGACGCGACGGTGGACGACGTGGCGTCCGTCTACGAGGAGGGCTGGAAGCTCGGTCTCAAGGCCGTGGCCCTCTACCGCGACGGGTGCAAGGCGAGCCAGCCGCTCTCGACGGGCGGCGAGAAGAAGAAGGACGAGAAGAAGGCGGACACGCTCGCGCCCGAGCCGCTGCTCACGCCGATGGCGGCCGAGACGACGGCGACGCCGCAGCTCTCGCTCAACATCGCGCCGGGAACGCGCCTCTACGGCCAGCGCGAGCGCCTGCCCAAGAAGCGCAAGGGCTTCACGCAGGAGGCGCGCGTCGGCGGGCACAAGATGTTCCTCCGCACCGGCGAGTACGAGGACGGGCGCCTGGGCGAGATCTTCATCGACATGCACAAGGAGGGCGCCGCCTTCCGCTCGCTCATGAACTGCTTCGCCATGAGCGTGAGCATCGGCCTGCAGTACGGCGTGCCGCTGCAGACGTACGTCGACCAGTTCACCTTCACGCGCTTCGAGCCGCAGGGCCCGGTCGAGGGGCACCCGAACGTGAAGTTCGCGACCTCCATCGTGGACTTCATCTTCCGCGCCCTCGGCGTCGAGTACCTGCACCGGTACGACCTGGCGCACATCAAGCCGGAGCTCGACAGCCAGGTTCCGCCGGAGCCACCGAGCCTCAAGCAGCTCCCGCACGCGCCGAGCGAGCTCCCGCCGGCGACGAAGAAGGAGACGCTCACGGTGGACGCGAAGGCGCTGCCGCACACGAAGGAAGCGACGGCACGCAGCGCCGCGATGGACGAGGGCCTGGGCGACGGCGGCTCCCCGCTCGACGCGCAGCTCGACACGATGATGGGCGACGCGCCCGTCTGCGACGTGTGCGGCCACATCACGGTGCGCAACGGCGCTTGCTACAAGTGCCTCAACTGCGGCAACTCGATGGGCTGCAGCTGACGAAGACGCCCTGAGACACTCGGGTGTCGGGACGGGCCGGAGCGCCGACGAGGTGCTCCGGCCCTATCTTTTGGTTTCTCACCGCAGAGGCGCGGAGAGGGAGAGGAGAGCGCAGAGGTGTGGGGGTTAGTTCTCCGAGAGCCTCACGCGAAGCGGTAGCGCGCGAGTGCTTTCGTGCCGCGCTTGGAGAGCAGCCTGCGCTCGACGCCGAGCGCGAGGTCGCGGCTGGCCGTGGCCGTCGAGATGTTGGGGTGGATGGCCATGTACTCCTTGCGGGAGAAGTCGCGACGGGCGAATGACTGACGGGCCGACTCGAGGCGCGATTCGGGCGAAGCGCGCTCGGGGCGGAGGGCGCCGACGAGCTCCGCGAGGGCGTCTCGGGATGCGGCGAGCGCGAACTCGAGGAACGGGGTCGCGCTGCCAGCGCGGTCCGAGAGGGCGAGCGTCCGGTAGTAGTCGGCTTGGCGCTCGTGGATCACCGATTCCACCGGCACGTGCTCGAAGGCGGGGTGGAAGCGGACGAGCGCGACGTGCTGCCAGAGCCGGCCGACTCGCCCGTTGCCGTCGGTGAAGGCGTGGATGAACTCGAGCTCGTAGTGCAGCACGGCTGACTTGATCGCCGGGTGCGTCTCGCGGTCCGTCTTCGCCCAGCGAAGCAAGTCCCCCACGAGGCCCGGCACGCGCGCGGCCGGCGGGGCGACGTGCGCGACGCGCGATCCCTGCACCACGCCGACGCCCTTGCGGCGATACCGTCCGGCGTCCGGTGTCAGGCCCGACATGAGCACGCGATGCGCACGGAGCAGGTGCTCTTCGCGCGCGGGGTCCAGCTCGGGGGCGAGCGCGTAGGCCTCGATGGCGTTGCGCACCTCATGGACCTCACGAGCGGGGCCGACGACTCGCTTTCCATCGAGAACGGCGCTCACCTGCTCCTCGGCCAGTGTGTTGCCTTCGATGGCGACGCTGGCGCGGACCGTGCGGATGCGGTTCTCGCGACGGAGCCTCGGTTGCGGTGCCTCGGCTCCCGATCCCTCGTATCGCCCCACGAGGCGCATGATCTCGGCAATCGCCGCGAGAACGGCGGGGGTGAGCTCGAACGGTGGCTTCCGCGTGCCCGGCATCGATAGTATCAGATGATACTATCAATCAGGGCGTCCTTCACACGCCCAGGAGCTCGCGTCGCCGCCGCGGGTCGACGCGAACGTAGAACGTGTTCTCTTCCACGAAGTCGCTGGTGCCCGCACGAACCCGGCGCCATCCGTCGCGCTCCTCGGAAGCGACGAACTTCTCCGTCCTTTGCCTCTCGTCGTCCTCGCGCGAGGCGATGAACTCCGTCAGGAGTTGCTCGTGGGCGTCGCACCATGCGTCGATGAGCTCGGGCGCTTCGGCGCGCAGGGCTCGCGATCGCACGGCGAGCTCGCGCGAGACTTCCTGGCGCTCGGCGTTCGCCCGCGCCCCGCGGTCGGCCATCTCGGCCTGTTCTTCGGGCGACCCGTGCGCAGCTCCCCACCGGTCGTACATGTCGACGTCGAGCAGGATGGCGCCGGCCTCGTAACGACGGACGAGAAGCCGCTCGAGCTCGACGAGCCGTGGGTCCAAGCCACCAGCGTCGCCTCACTCGGCGCTTGCCACAAGACCCTCTGCGGCACGTACCATCGCGGCCATGCCGAAGGCGTACGACAAGTGGACCGTGCTCCCGCACGGCAAGATCGAGAAGCTCGAGGAGAACCTGTGGCGCGTCGAAGGGACGCTGCCCGGGGGCGGGCCGCCGCGCGTGATGACGGTCGCGCGGCTCGGCGACGGGCGCCTCGTCGTCCACAGCGGCGTCGCGCTCGGCGACGCGGAGATGAAGGAGCTCGAGGCGTTCGGCAAGCCGGCCTTCCTCGTCGTGCCCAACGCGGGGCACCGCCTCGACGCGCTGGCGTACAAGACGCGCTACCCGGACATGACGGTCGTCACCGCCGCGGGCTCGAAGGCCAAGGTCGAGCAAGTCGTGAAGGTCGACGACACGGTGGGGAACTTCGGGGACGACTCGGTCCGGTACGAGCCCGTCGAGGGCACCATCGAGGGCGCGCTCGTCGTCCGCTCGCGGAGCGGTACGACGCTCGTGCTCAACGACACCGTGATGAACATGGCGCCGGGCACCATGAAGGGATTCGGCGGGTTCGTCACCAGCGTGCTGGGGTTCTACGGGCCGGAGCCCAAGGTCGTGCCGATCGCGAAGCTCTTCGTCTACAAGGAGAAGAAGGCGGCGCGCGCGCACCTGGAGCGCCTCGCGGACACGGCGGGGCTGACGCGCGTGATCGTCTCGCACGGGAACCCGATCACCGGCGATCCGGGCGGCGCGATCAAGCGCGCGGTCGCCGCGCTCTGACGTCGGACTGATGCGACGGTACGTTCGCTGGCTGGCCCTGAGCTGTCTGCTCGGGTGCGCGCACGCGCCGCCGGAGAGCGCGTCCGTCGCTGCACGGCCCGAAGTCGTGGTCATCGTGTCCGCAGACACCGAGTGGAAGGTGCTGCTGGCGGAGATGGGCGAGAGCCCGAAGACGCAGACCGCCTACGGCGCGTGGTTCGTACGCACGTACGCGGTGGCTGGCGAGCCGAAGCCCGTCGTCTTCTTCCACGGCGGCTGGGGCAAGGTGTCCGCCGCAGGCTCCGCCCAGTACGCGATCGACACCTGGAAACCCCGGTTGCTCGTGGTGCTCGGCACCTGCGGCGGTCTCGAAGGCGCGGCTCGCAAGGGCGACATCGTGCTCGCGCGCCGGACGCTCATCTACGACGTCATCGAACGCATGGGGAGCGCCGACGAGGCGCTCGCCGCCTACGCGGTGGACCTGGACACGAGCCTGGTGCCGAGCGAGGTGCGCGCCAAGGTTCGCGAGGAGCTGCTCGTGTCCGCCGATCAAGACATCGCCCCGGCCGACGTGCCGCGGCTGGAGGCGACCTTTCACGCCGTCGCCGCCGACTGGGAGTCGGGTGCCATCGCGTACGTCGCGTCCCACAACCACACGCCGCTGGTGGTTCTCAAGGGCGTTTCGGACGTCGTCTCGCCGGCGGGCAGCGAGACGTACGGAAGCATGGAGACGTTCGAAGCCTCGGCGCGGCAGATCATGTCGCGGCTGCTCGTCCTGCTGCAGGACATCCTGCGCCGGCCCCCGGCTGCACCCCGCTGAGGAAGCGGGGGCGCCGAGGGCCGGCATCTCTACTGCGATCGGTTCGATGTGACGTGCCGTGACGTCACGTCGCGGGTGCTACTTCACGATGAGCACGACCGTCTGGCTCCAGTCGCCCTCGCCCGTCTTCAGGACCGGGCGGTAGCGGAACTGGACGGTCGCTCCGGGCGTCAGGCCGACGATGATCGCCTTGGCCTGGAGCGTGACGGAGGCGAACACCCACGTCTTGCCTCCGTCCGTGCTGTACTGCCACTCGTACGATGCCCGGTGCCCAGCCGGTGCGGCGAGAAGCTTCGCCGTGCCGGAGAGGGCGCCGGGGCGTGCATTGAAGACGCGCGGTCCGCGCTGGACCGGCTTCTTCACCCCCATTCCCGAGCTCGCGATGATCGAGGCTCCATTCTCGATGTTCGCGTCCGCCTGCGCCTGGACGTAGCCCTTGAGCTGTTCGAGCCACGCGACGAGTGCGGTCTTCTTCTCGTTCCGGGTGATGACACCTCCCCTGACCCGCGTGAGGGCCACGGCCTGCGCGACCTGCAGGTCGGCGATGGCCGAGGTCACCGTCGCCAGTGGGGGCACTGGCGTCGGCAACGCGGCGTTGCCCGTCATGGCCTTCACGATTGCCTGCGCATACGCGATGAGGGCCGCGACGGACGTCGGGAGCTTGAGAGAAACGAGGGAACGATGATTGGTCTTCACTGCTGTGGAGGTACTGGTCACTGGAAACTCCTTTGATGAGAGGTTGAACTGCGTGACGACTCTTCGAACTGGTTGATTGGATTCATTGCTCTTTCTTCTTGCTGGACGATGGTCCTTTTCTTCGTGACTGGTCGTTGTTGGTTGCGATTGCTCCTTTCTGGCCGCTGATGGGCCTCGAGAATTGCTGGAGGTACGTTTTCTTTCCGAGCGGGCCTTCTTGCTCGCAAAGCGTCCGCTCGACGCGATGACGGACCCTTCTGGAGATCTCTGGGCCTGGCGAGCGACGATCGAGCCGGTCGTCTCGATGGAGGCCGTCCATCGAGACAATCGGTCCGTTCTCACGCGGCCTTCGGGAGAATCCGTTCGGCAGCGTCGGATTCGTCGGCGGAGTCCAAGGTCTCCCTACGAAGGACGGCGCGCGTGTCGAGAATCTCGATGCCGAGGATGCGGCCTCGTTCGTCGAGATCGACGAGGACGTTGCGGCCGAGAGCCCATTCGCTCCTTGCGATGGCGCCGCGCCGCGACGTGTGGTCGACGAAGTGCACGTAAGCGACGTGGACGGTGGGTTCGTACGTCAACCGGATGTGCGGTCTCTTCATGGCGGATCTCCTCAGGCGTGCCCGGTGAGGGCACTGGTTGGGGGTTCGTCGGACGGCTTGGCGCGGCGGGACGGATGGGCATCGACGCCCTGGCCGCTTCGAGGGGGCGGCGCGTTTTCGCGCCTCGCCTCACCCTCTCGCCTATTTAACCGCGCGAGTCCGGGTTTCCCCCGAAACTTTTTTCGGTCCTACGGTCGATTTCCGAATACCCGCGCGATCACGGACAGTTGCATGACGGGTCGCGCGCGCTCTGGAGTCGAAATTGTGGCCATACTAAAGTGGTCACATGCCGAGGGAACCTCGTCGCACCGGGGCTCACGCGAGCCCCGTTCTGCAGGCAGCGGAATTCAAGGCGAGCGCGCTCGCGGTCATGCGCAAGGTGCGCGACAGCGGCGAGGCGGTCACCGTGACGAGCCATGGTCGTCCCCTCGTGCGCATCATCCCGGTTCGCGACGACGCCGCGCCTACCGGTTACGGCTGCATGCGCGACACGTGCGAGCTTCTCGCGTCGGGGCTCGTCGCGTTCCCGCCGAGGAAGCCGTGATCCTCGATACGGAGGTGTGGTGGCGGTACCTGACGAAGGGGGGCATCCCCAAGGTGACCCAGCGACGCATCGAGCAGGCTCGCGCCTCGGGGCGGCTGCAGGTGGCTGCCGTCACGCTGTGGGAGATCGCCCTGCTCGTCCACGAGGGCAAGCTCCGAATCGATGACGCGGTGCCGAAGTGGCTTCACACAGCGCTCGCGCGAAGTGGCACCACGATCGCGCCACTGGAACCGGGGGCCGCGCACGAGGCAGCGCGGCTGACGGGCACGCTCGTGCCCGCTGGCTGCCAGATCGTCGGGACCGCCGCCCATCTCGGGGTCCCCCTGGTCACGCGCGACAGGTGGACTTTCGATTGCGCCCGGAAGGTGGGCATCGAGGTCCTCGAGGCGTGAGGCGGGTCAGAGCGTCCAGTCGTCGGCGGCCGTCGTCTTGCCGCCGTCGGTCCAGGTCCACTCGATCTTCTGGTACGTGAACTGGACCTTCAGGTACTCGGCGCCGGTCTTGCTCCCGGGGTCCTGCACCTTGTCGGGCGAGACGATCTCGAGCTTCTCGATCGCCGCGTCGCCGAGCGTCAGCGTGTGGTACGGCTGCTGCGCCGCGGGCGGCGTCCCCGTGATGGCGGAGACGGCGGGCCTGTAGAACGCGACCTTCACCTGCAGCTTGTCGTTCTGCTTGAGGGCCTTCCACATCTGCGAGGTCGCGGTGTCCATCTTCATGACCAGCGTGATGGGCTCGTGCATCCGCTTGCCGGTGGCGAGGCCGGACTGGAGATCGCGAGGACTGGTGGTCCCATGCGTGAACTCGAGCACCGTGGTGGCCCTGGGATCGCGCGCCGAGTGGCCCTGGATCTCACCCTTCGGTCCGCTCACGTAGAGATACGCGTCGATGGCCGCGCTCGCGACCAGGCTCTGGAACACGATCAGCGCAGCGGCGCTCGCTGCGACGAGCTTCTTGAGAATCGTCATGGCGTCACCCCTCCGGCGTTGGACGGCCACCCCATAACACGCATTCAGCTACCGTAGGCGGCGCTCATGCGGTTCGCGGTGATCCTCTCGGAGCTGCTCTCGGCGCGCGTGCGGCGGCCGGTCGCGTCGCTCGAGGCGTTCCTCGCGGAGCTTCGCGCGCTCGAGGGAACGCCCTTCGAGCTGGCGATCGACGGCGGGGCGCGAGCCGACCGCGTGGGGTACGCGTTCGTCGCGGGGATCCGCGCGGCGATCGAGGCGCTCGCGCCCGACGTGGGGCGTGCGCGTGTGCCGGCGCTCTGCGCGACGGAGGCGCACGGGGCTCACCCGCGCGGGATCACCACGTCGTTCGACGAGACGGCCGGCACGGTGACCGGGGAGAAGCGCTTCGCGACGCTCGCGCCGCTCGCGGACGTGCTCCTCGTGCTGGCGAAGGCCGGCGAGAGAGAGGGACGCAACGTGCTGCGCGTCGTGCTCGTCGATCCGCGGGCGCGCGGCGTGCGCATCGCGCCGATGGCCGAGCTGTCCTTCGCGCCGGAGGTGCCGCACGCCACCGTGACGTTCGACGCAGCGCCGGTGTCCGGCGTGCTCGAGGGCGACGGGTACGAGCGAACGGTGAAGCCCTTTCGGACCCTCGAGGACCTCCACGTGATGGCCGCGCTTCTCGCCCACGTGATCGTCGAGGCCCGCGCGCGCAGCTGGCCTCACGCCGTCGCGGAGGACGCGATGGCGGCGCTGCTCTCGCTCCGGGGGATCTCGGACCTTCCGCCGCTCGATCCCGCTGCGCACATCGCGCTCGCGGGCGCCCTTCGCGGCGCGCGCGCCGTGTTCGCCGCCGTGGATCGCTGCTTCGCCGCGGGGCCGAGCGACGAAGCGGCGCAACGCTGGGCACGCGACCGCCCCATCGGGGACGTGGCCGAGCGCGCCCGCGCGCTTCGCCTCGAAGCGGCGTGGCGCAAGCTCACGCTCACCGGGCCGTAGCGACGATCACGGCTTGCCCGCCGACGGGCAGGACCTTCACGCGGTCGTCCAGGCCGCCGGCGTGCACGTAGGCCTGGAACATCATGCGCGCCTCGCCTCGCGCGTCGAATCCGTTGACCAGCGTGTCGTAGTGGATCGGCACCATCGTGCGCGCGCCCAGATCGTAGAACGCCTGCAGCGACTCCACGGGATCGACGTGGACGTCCTCCATGAACGAGCGCGGGTGGATCGGCGCGATGGGGAGCAGCGCGAGATCGATGTGCGGGAAGCGCGCGGCGGTCGCGCGGAAGCGATCGCCGTCGTACGCCGTGTCGCCGCTGAAGTAGACGGTGAGGCCCCGGTACTCGATGACGTAGCCGGTGAAGCTGTGGGTCATCCACGCAGCGTCGACGCCGTAGCGGTAGCCGACGTGCTTCACCGGCACCGCCGTGACGCGCATCCCGCGGTCCTCGAACGACTGCCACGTCGCGAGCTCGCGCGCGTCGAACGCGTAGTTGGGGATGTAGACGAGCCCCCCGCGCGGGACGAAGAGGCGCCGCACCTTCGGCTCGATCATGTCGAGCGAGCCGAGCGAGAGGTGGTCGTAGTGCATGTGCGAGATGAGAACGGCGTCGATCGGCGGCAGGTTCTCCGGATCGATCCCCGGCTCCTGCAGCCGCTGCGACAGCTGGCCCACCGCGTCGGTCAGCAGTGGATCGGTGAGCACGAAGCGGTCGTCCATCTGCAGGAGCGTCGTCGCGTGCCCCACCCAGAGCACGGCGAGGCGCGCGTCGTCGCGGCGCGGCTGCGTGATGCGGTTCGGGACGCGCGCGACGGGCCCCAGCGCGAAGCCGGCGCACGCCGTGAGCGCGAGCAGCGGCAGCGCGAGGAAGAGCAGGGAGCGCATGCGCTCGATCAGAAGTACCGCAGGCGCAGGGTCGCGATCCACGCGAAGGGCCCCGGCGACGCGCTCGCGGTGATCTGCACGCCCACGATTCCGGAGAAGGTGTAGACGCCCGCCTCGAACGCGGCGCCGGAGCGTCCCTCGAAGTAGAAGTGCGATGCGCCGATCGACATCGAGAGCGACTCGCCGTGCGCGACGAGCGGCAGGTACGTGCGGAGGCCGGTGCGCGCCATCCACACGTCGCCGAAGGAGCTTCCGAATCCGGGGAAGACCTCGGGCGTGAAGTAGAGCTCGATCGATCCCGACTGGCGCACGAACGGCTCGGCCACGAAGAAGCGCCACGGCGACAGACCCCGGTGCACGCCCCACGAGAAGAGGAGAGGCGTCACCTGCCAGCGGAGCCCGAACCGCGTCGCGACGCGGCGTCCGCCCGCGAGCTCGGGGCTCGGCACGAGCTGCGTGAGGACCCACGGCAGCGTCGGATGGACGTTCGGCTCCTCCGGAGCCTCCGTCGTGGCGACACCCGCGGCGAGGAGCAGGCCGGCCGCGATACCCGTCACCATCGGCCCACCCGATGCTACCGCTCCCCCGGTGGATCGCGGGACCCCCACGCGGCGGCTCGCGAGGGGACGCGATGGTCTGCGAGGCGACCACCGGCTCCACGCATTTCCGCATGCCTGAAAACGTGTGGAAACGCGGCTTACCAGGGCGAAGTCGCAAGCACAGTCGAAGTTTCTCGGTGGGCTGGAGTGGCCCGGGCATTGCCGTTCAACCGCGTCGATGAACGCTCCGAGCCTGCAGATACCCGATCCGGCCGACGGCGATTCGTTCGTCGTGAAGCACGCGCTCGAGGTCGCGCGCTCGCTCTGGGACTGCGGCGAGCACCGTCAGGCGGTCGTCTGGGTGCGGCGCGCGGCCGAGGCGGCCGGCGATGGCGGCGACGCTTCGCGGCTCGCCACGCTGGCGCGAGCTGCGGTCGATCTGGGAGCGCCCGCGACGTCGCCTCCCCCGTCGTCCCGGTCCGCTCCGCCGCCGCTTCCGAAGTCCACGGTGCCGCCGCGGCTTCCTAGCCGTGCGCTTCCGAAGCCGCGCCTGATGCCGGTGCCGCCTCCTGCTCCTGCTCCCGCTCCTGTCGTTGCCGCTCCGGCTGCCGCTCCCGCCCCTTCTCCTGCTCCGCTGAAGTCGTTCGAGCGCACGCCGACACCGATCGAGGTGCGCCGACGCGTCTCCGTCAAAGTGTCGGTGCGCGATCCCGACCTCATCGTCGTGCGGCCGCTGGCCGACGGCGAGAACGCTCCTGCCGGAACGCGCGAAGCGTTCCTCGTGATGGTCGACCGATGAGAAGCACACTGCCCTTCGCCCCCTTCGCCCTCCGGGAGCTCGCCGAGCACTGGGAGCGGCAGATGGCGCGAGCGGCAGCGCCCACGGAGCGCGAGGAGCTGAGGTCGCACCTGCTCCAGGTGTACGTGCAGATCGTCCACAACGACTTCGACCCGTTCGTGCGGCGCGCGACGGGCGAGCGGCTGCTGGCGATGCTCGAGGAAGGCCCGAGCGAGCCCGCGATCCTCGAGCAGCTCGCGGACGTCGCCGCGGCGGACGAGGATGCGATGCTCGAACGGCGCACCCTCGCGCTCCTCGCGGCGCGGACCGAGGATACCGGCGCCAGGCCGCGCATCGTCGAGCGGCTCGGCGACGTCCTCGATCAGCTCGGGGAACGCGACGCAGCGGTCGACGCTTGGAAGTCCGCCGCCGCGCTCCTGGAAGAAACGCCCTTCGAGCGCGAGCACACGCGCCGGCTCTACGAGCGCACGCTCGACGCGCGCCCCGACGACGGCGAGGCCGCCGAGAAGCTCACGCCCCTCTACGCGCAGGACCGAGAGTGGCCGAAGGTGGCCGAGATGCTCGGCGTGGTCGTGCGCGCCGACGCCCAGCGCGCGGCGGCGCTGCTGCTGCTCGTCGCGCCGGGTGCCGCGGAGGCGGCGGCGCACGCCGAGCTCGCGTCGATGGTGGACGAGGTCCTCGCCCTGCTGCCCTCGGGGTCGGAGAGCGCACGGGACCTGCTTCGCGTGAAGGCGCGCGCGCTCGCGGCGTCTCCGGGGCGGCACGCCGAGGCGTCCGAGACGTATCGCGCGATCCTCCAGGCGTTCGGCGGCGATGACGATCTCCGCGAGTACGAGGCGCACGTCGCGTCCACGGACGACGCGATGGCGCGCCACGACGAGCACCGCTGGCTTTACCAGTGGCGTGCGGCGAACGATGCGCAGCCGTGCGAGCCGCTCCTCGCGTGGGCCAAGGAAGAGGAGGAGCACGGCGAGATCGAGCTGGCGATCGGGATCCTTCGCCGGGCGCTCGCGGAGTCTCCCGGGCTGGAGGCGGCGCTCGATCCGCTGTGCCGGCTCTCGCTTCGCACGGGCGACTTCGCCGGCGCGCTCGATGCGCTCGAGGCCCTGGCGGCCGCGGCGCGGCGCGACGACCGGCCCCACCTTGGGTCGTACGTCGGGCCGCTCCTGCAGACGGGAGCCGCCAACGTCCTCGCCGGCGCGCTCGACACGAGCGACGAGATCGCGCTCTTCGAACGCGTCGTGCGCGTGGGCCGCGTGCTCGACCAGCTCGACGCCGTGGTCCTCTGGTACGGGCGCGCCCTGCGCGAGCGCGTGACCGATGCGGCGCTGGCCGAAGCGATCGGCACCCGCATCGCTGCGCTGGAGACGGAGTGCGCGCTCGATCCGTCGTTCTTCGTCGAGACGCTCGACCGCGTGCTCGAGCTCGTGCCCGGTGCGCGGTGGGCGCTCGATCGCGTCAAGCTCGCGCTCGCGGCGCAGGCCCGCTGGGACGATCTCTTCCGCAGGATCGACCGCGCGCTCGAGGCGGTGGGACGGACCCCGGCCCGCGCTGAGCTGCTCGAGGAGGCCGCGTTCGCGGCGCGGGACGTCGCGAACGACGTGGGGCGCGCCACGACGTACCTGCGCGCCCTCTGCGACGAGCGGCCCGACGACGCGGCGGCTGCGGCCGCGCTGGAGCACCTCTACGAACGGCAGCGACGGAAGGTCGTCCTCGCCGAGTTCCTCTCCGGCCGCGCCGAGCGTTCCCAGGGCGCCGCTCGCCTCGAGCTTCAGCGACGGGTCGCCGCGCTGCGGCTCGAGCTCGACGACATCGAGGACGCGAGCGCGGTGGTCGATGCGATGCTCGACGGCGGCGCGGACGTCGCTGGCGTGTGCGATCTGCTCGAGCAGCTCGCGCGTCACCCGGGGCAAGAGCGCGCCGTCGACCGCCTGCGCGCGCACTACGAGACGGTCGCGCGCCTCGACGACTGCATCCGGCTCGTCGAGGCGTCGCTCGACGCGTCCCGCGACGAGGCGCGGAGTGTGGCGCTCGCGCGCGATCTCGTCCGGCTGCGCGTCTCCGTGGCGGCCGGGAAGGCGAGCGCGTTCGTCAAGGCGTCGGCTCGCCTGCAGCTGGATGCTGCGAAGCGCCCCGCGCTCGCGGCGACGATGCACCGCGCGCTCCTGCGACGGGCCATCGCGGCGTCCAAGGGCGCCGCCACGGACGCCGAGTTCCACGACGCGCTCGACGGCGCGTCGCGCACCCTCGACGCGTGGACGACGCTCCTGCTCGACGGCGGCGACGTGGCGGGCGCCTGCCGCGTCCTGCGCCGCGGCTCGCGCTTGCCCTTCGAGCGGGATCGCCAGCGCCAGCTCCAGGGGCGTGCCGCCGAGCTCGCGATGGACCGGCTCGGCGACGCGACGCGATCGATCCGCCTGCTGGAGGAGATCTTCCGCGGAGACGGCGGCGATGCGGTCGCCCGCGGCCTGGTCGATCGGTTCGCGCGCCTGCTTCGCGACGCGGGCCGGGAAGAGCGCCTCGCGGCGCTCTGGGAGCAGCAGGCGGCAAACCGGGCGAAGAACGGAGACGGCGTCGCAGAAGGCACGTACCGGCGGCGGGCGGGCGAGGCGTGGGAGCGCGCCGGATCCGTCGGCCGCGCGATGGCCGCGTACGACCGCGCCGCGGAGCTCGGCGTCGAGGAAGCGTACGAGGCGCTCGCGCGCATCCACGCCGATCACGCGAGGTGGTCCGAGGCGGTGGGGGTGCTCGAGTGGCTCTGCATGCACGCGCGCGCGGCCGACGTCGCTCGCCACGCGCTTCGCCTGGCGGAGGCGTACCTCCACGTCGACCGCCGCGATCGCGCGCGGACGTGTCTCGAGGAGGCTCTCGCCGCAGCGCCGGATGCGGCGGACGCCCATGCCGATGCGCTCCGCAGGATGCTCGCCGCGCTCTACCGGCGCGAGGGCGCGCGGAAGAAGCTCGCGGACATGCTCGCGGCGATCGCGCGGACGAGTCCGAACGACGCCGCCGTCCGCCTCGAGCTCGCCGACCTGCTCGAGGGTCTCGGGCAGTGGGCGCGCGCGGCGCAGTCGCTGAGCGAGCGCATCGCGCTCTATGGCGATCAACGCACCCCCGAGCGCGCGCACCTGCATCACAGGCTGGCCGGGATCCTGGTGCGCGCCGGCGACCGGGCGGGCGCTTTCGCGCAGCTCCGGATCGCGTCGAAGATGCTGCCGAGGCACGCGGCCATCCTGCACGATCTCGCGCGGGCGGCGGTCGACCTCGGCGAGGTGGACGTGGCGGAGCAAGCCTACCGTGCGCTGCTCATCGCGATGCGCCGTCCCGCCGAGGCTCCGGTGGCCGCGTCTCCAGCGCAGATCCTCCTCGAGCTGGCGAGGCTCGCGCTCCGCCGTGGCCACGCGAGCCGCGCGGCCAACGTGGCCGACTCGGCGCTCCAGTCGGCTCTCGACGCCGGCGAGGATCCGCGTCCGTTCGAGCGCGCGCTGCGCGAGATGGATCGACACGATCTGCTCGTGAGCACGCTGATGCATCACGTGGAGCGATCGAGCGACATCGCGGCCCGCTGCGCGGCGCTGCGCGACCTCGCCGACGTCTGGAGGTCGGACCTGCACCGCGAGCCGGAGTTCCGCGGGCTGCTCCGCCGCTCGGCGCGGATCCTCCGAGCGGATCTCGAGCGCGAGCGAGTCGCCGACGGCGCCACCTGGGCGGCCCTGTGGTCGGTGCACGCTGCGCTGGGCGAAGAGGCGATCTTGCTCGAGGCGGGGGATCGCATCGTGCCCGTCCTGCAGGACGCCATCGGCCGCATCGACGCGGCCCCCGATCGCGCGCGCCTGCGCGTCGCGCTGGCCGAGATGGTGGCGGCGCGAGCGAACGGAGCCGACGAGGCCGAGCGGCTCCTGTCGACCGCGCTCGGCGAGACGGACGACGCCGAGACGGCCGAACGCATCGCGCACCAGCTCGGGGTGCTCGGGAGCCCCCGCGTCGCCGACGCCCTCGAGCTGTGCATGACGCTCGATCCCAGGGCGGTGCGTGCTCTCGCGCCGCGCCTCGCGGCCCTTCGAGACGCGCAGGGAGACGCCGCAGGCGTCGTGCGCGCGCTCGAGACGCTGTTCGCGAACGACCCCGAGCGAGGCGCAGCACCGAAGGACCTCCCGCTCCTTCGTCGCCTCGTGGCGGCCTACGAGGACCTGGGGACGGATCCCGAGACCATCGGGCTCGAGCGCATGGCGTCGCTCGCCGTCGCCGATAGCGCGTGGGATCGCGCCGCGTCGATGTACGCGCGCATGGTGCGCGCGTCGGCGGACCCGAGGCAGGCCGCTCCGAGGCTGCTCGACGCGTGCGAGCGTGCGGGCCGGCCCGCGGACGCGCGCGAGCCGCTCGAGGAAGCGCGGCGGCGCGCGCCCGGGTGCGCCGAGATCGACGACGCCCTCGAGCGCGTGTACGAGCTGACGCACGAGTGGGCCTCGCTCGCGGTGCTCCTGGCCGCGCGGGCGGAGCGCACGTCGGAGGTCCCGGCCAAGGTGGCTCTCCTCCTCCGCGCGGCGACCGTGCTCGTCGAGCGCGCCGGCGAGCCGTCGGCGGCGATGCCGTGGGTCGATCAGGCGCGGGCCGCGCAGCCGGAGAACCTGGAGGCGGTCCTGCTCTGGGCCAGGCTGCAGAAAGCCGCGGGTCGCTCGCGCGAGGCGCTGGGAGCGCTCGAGGACGCGGTCCGCCGCGCCCGGACGAAGCGATCGCCCATGCTCGCCGCGGTGTATCTCGAGATCGGCGAGGCGCACCTGGCGAGCGACGACCTCGTCGAGGGCTTCGACGCGCTGAAGGCCGGCTTCGCTATCGACTGGCACTCCGGGAGGCTGGCGCTGCTCCTCGGGCTCGTGGCACTCGACCTGGGCGACGAGAAGATCGCCGAGCGGGCGCTCCTCGCCGTCGCGATGGCCGCGCCGCGTCGCGAAGGCTCGACCGCCGGGGCGACGGCCGCGGAGAAGGCGACCGCCTACGAGCAGCTCGCCGCGCTCGCGCGCGCGCAAGGCGATCTCGTCAAGGAGCGCCGCTGGGCCAGCCGGGCCGCCGAGGAAGAGCCCCCGGGTCGCTCCGACGTGCGCGCGCTCCTCGGGAAGAGCGACGCGACCCCGGCGATCGTCCGGGTCGCGAACCGCTGACGCCCGAGTTTCGGCGATTGCGCTGCACCTGCGGTATCTTACGGAGGGATGGGCGCGGCGTCGCAGCCGAGAGTCGTCGGACGCTACGTCATCCACGACAAGCTCGCTTCCGGGGGCATGGCCACCGTGCACTTCGGGCGGCTCGTCGGCGCCGTCGGGTTCGCGCGGACCGTCGCGATCAAGCGCCTGCACCCGCACCTGTCCGAGGACGTCGAGTTCCGCTCGACCATCATCGACGAGGCGCGGCTCGCGGCGCGCATCCACCATCCGAACGTCGTGGCGACGCTGGACGTCGTGTCGGTGGAGGGCGAGCTGCTCATCGTGATGGAGTACGTGGGCGGCGAATCGCTCTCGCGGCTCGTCAAGGCCGAGGCGGCGAAGGGGCGCGCCATCCCGGTGCCCATCGCGAACGCCATCCTCATCGGCGCGCTGCACGGGCTCCACGCGGCCCACGAGGCCAAGAGCGAGCGAGGCGAGCCGCTCGGGATCGTGCACCGCGACGTGTCGCCGCAGAACGTGCTCGTCGGCGTCGACGGCGTCGCGCGCATCATCGACTTCGGCGTGGCCAAGGCGATCGGCAGGCTGCAGACGACGCGCGAGGGCGTGGTCAAGGGCAAGATGGCGTACATGGCGCCCGAGCAGCTCGCCGGGCACGACGTGACGCGGCAGGCGGACGTGTACGCGGCGGCCGTGGTGCTCTGGGAGGTGCTCGCGCGGCGCGCCCTCTTCAAGGCGGACAACGACGGAGCCCTGTTCGCCAAGGTGGTCGGAGGGGCGAAGGAGCCGCCGAGCCGCTACGCCGAGAACCTGCCTCCCGGGCTCGACGAGATCGTCATGAAGGGCCTCGCCGTCGATCCGCGCGAGCGCTTCGCGACGGCGGAAGAGATGGCCGAGGCGCTGCTGCGCGTCGTCACCCCGGCGTTCCCTCCTCAGATCGGACGATGGGTCGAGGAGGTGGCGCGCGAGCCCCTCGCGGCGCGCGGGGCCGTGCTCGCCGACATCGAGAGCCAAACCGACGCACGCGCCACGATCCCCGAGAAGACGAGCGCCCCTGCCACCGAGGAGCCGACGGCGCTCTCGCAGGCGTCGAGCCTTTCGATCGAAACGGTGACGCCGGGGAGCGAGCCGGTGCGACGCTCGCGCACGCCGCGGGTCGTCGCGACCGCCGGGGTGATCGCGCTTCTCGGCGCCGCCGCCGTCGTCGTCATGAACCGGCGCGCGCCCACCGCGACGAGCGATGACGTGGGGGCGAGCGCCGCCACGTCGGGGGTCGCGGTTCCCTCCAGCAGCGCGTCCGCGATGCCTCCGGCCGTGCCGACGCCGAGCGCCTCCGCACCGGCCGAGCCCCCGTCGGCCTCAGCGACCGTCTCGGCCCCGAGCGCGTCTTCGTCGGCGCATCCGACGCCCGCGCGGCCCGGACCGCATCGAAGACCCGCGGCGCCGAGCCCAGCGGTCGATCCGGCGAGCTTCCGATGAGGGTGAGGCCCGCTCTGCTCGCACTCGCGCTGGCGTGGCCCGTCGCGGCGGTTGCTCGCGATGCGTCGGCGCAGTCGGCCGATGCGCAAGCGCTGTTCGACGCGGGAAGGCGCGCTCTCGCGGCGAAGGACTACGCGGGAGCTTGCGCCAAGTTCGAGGCGAGCGATCACATCGAGCGCGCGGTGGGCACGCTGCTCAGCCTCGCCGAGTGCGAGGAGGTGCTCGGTCGTCTGGCGAGCGCGCGCCTGCACCTGCAGGAAGCCGCGAGCCTCGCCGACGCGACGCACGATCCGGCCAACCGCGGAACGGTGGCGCGCGCGCGCTTCGCCGAGATCGACCGGCGCGTGCCGCGGCTCACGCTGCAACTCGCTCCGGACGCGCCGAAGGACAGCCGGGCGACGCGAGACGGCGTCGACCTCGGCGACGGGGCGTTCGGGGTGACGCTGCCGGTCGATCCCGGCAAGCACGTGGTGGTCGTATCCGCCTCGGGCCGCACCGATGGCCGTTACGAGGTGGAACTCAAGGAGGGAGTGCAGCAGACCTTGCAGGTCGCGCCGGGTCTGCCCCCGGGGGCGGCACCCGCCCCGACGACCGCGACGCCGACGGCCGCACCACCGCCCGAGGAGACGGCGCAGCCTGCGTCACCTCCGAGCACACCCGGATCGTCGCAGCGGACGTGGGCGTACGTCGCGGGCGGCGTCGGAATCGTCGGGATCGGCCTCGGCTCGTAATTCGGCGCCACCGCGCTCTCGACGTGGAGCCAGGCGAAGAAGGACTGCAACGGCGGATGCGCCGACGGAACGCACGCCCGGTCCGAGGGCAGCACCGCGGTCACCGACGCCACGGTGTCCACGATCGCCTTCGTCGCGGGTGGCGTCGCGCTCGCCGTCGGCGCGTACCTCTTCTTCAGTGCGCCCTCCGCGACGACGCCCGCCACGGGCGTGCGCCTGTCACCATGGGTCGCCGATCGCGCCGGCGGCGCGAGCCTCTCGGGAGGCTGGTGATGGCGCCCGCGCGCTCGCGCATGCGGCTCGTCGCTTCGCTCGCCGCACTGGCGGCGGCAACCGGGATCGTCGGTTGCGCGCTCATCGGCGACATCGGCGATCTGCCGTTCCCCTCCGACGGCGCCGTCTCCGACGAGACCAGCGATGGCCCGCTCGCCGACGGAGCGGACGCATCGAATGGAGACGGCCCTGCAGGTCCCGAGGGCTCGATGGACGCGCCCGTCGACGTCACCACCCAGGACGGCAACTGCCCTGGGAGCCTCACAGCGTGCGGCACCGCGTGCGAGAACCTGATGCAGGACCCGGGGAACTGCGGCCGATGCGGCCACGGATGCCAGGGCGGGATGTGCGCCAGCGGAACGTGCCAGCCCTTTGCACTCCTCCCCGACGGGGGCATCTTCGGCACGCCCGCGGGCGTCCTGGTCCATGGCAACGCGGTCTATTGGGTCAACAACGGCCCCGACGGAACGATCCTCACGGTGTCCGTCGACGGCGGCCCCTTCGCCGCCGTCGTGCCCGTCCTCGACGCCGGACAGGGCGTCGACCTCGCGATGAACGACACGACCGTGTACTTCACGATCGGCAATTCGGTGCTGAGCAGCCCGCTCGACGGGGGCGCCATCACGACGCTCGCGTCCGGGCTAGGTGGGCCAGACGCCGTCGTGCTCCACGCGACCAGCGTGTACTTCACCGACTATTCGAACCCCGGCAGCGTCCTGCAGGTGCCACTCGCGGGCGGCACCGTCACGACGCTGGCGCCCAACCAGAGCAACCCCGGCGGGCTGGCGCTGAACGACACGACCGCGTACTGGACCGCATCGGGCGCCGGAACGATCATGAGCGCCACGCTCGACGGGGGCGCGCCCACGAACGTGGCACCCGCAGTCGCCCCCTTCGGCGTGGCGCTCGATTCGACGAGCGTCTACTGGACGACGGCTTCCGGGGTCTTCTCCATTCCTCTGAATGGCGGCAGCGTCACGACCCTTTCGTCGTCGGAGAACAACGCGTCGGGGATCGCCGTCGACGCGACCGGCGTGTACTTGGTGAACTACGGCAGCATGATGGGCTCCACCGACGGTACCGTGAAGATGATCCCGCTCGACGGAGGTCCCGAGGTCACGCTGGCGACGTCGCAGGAGAATCCGCAAGCCATCGCGATCGACTCCACGAGCGTCTACTGGACGAACAACTACTTCTTCGGCCAGGTGATGAAGGTCGCGAAGCCCTGACGGCAGCGCGTTGCTAGACTGCCCACGATGGCCCCCGACGGCGAGCGGAACGATGCTCCGCTACGGGTGGGGAGCTGCCTGGTCTTCGAGCCCGTCGGTCGCGGGGGGATGGCCACGGTGCACTTCGCGCTGATGTCCGCGCCCGGCGCGCCGCCGTGCACGGTGGCCGTGAAGCGCCTGCATCCGGAGCTCGCGAGCCAGCCCGAGTTCGTCGCGATGATGGTCGACGAGGCGCGCATCGCGAGCCGCATCGTGCATCCGAACGTCGTCGCCACGCGCGAGGTGCTCTCGGAGGACGGACAGCTCTATCTCGTCCTCGAATACGTCCAGGGCGAGACCCTGGCGAAGCTCCTCGAAGCGTCACGCGAGGCAGGCCGCGCGGTCGACCCTCGCATTGCAGTCACCGTGGTCGCGACGATGCTCGAGGGCCTTCACGCGGCGCACCAGGCGACGAACGAACGCGGGCAGCCCCTCGGCGTCGTGCACCGCGACGTGACGCCCCAGAACATCCTCGTCGGGATCGACGGCGTCGCCCGCGTGCTCGACTTCGGCGTCGCCAAGGCGATCGGGCGGGTGCAGGTCACGCGCGAGGGCCAGATCAAGGGCAAGCTCGCGTACATGGCGCCCGAGCAGATCGCGAGCGGCCCGTTGGACCGGAGGACGGATGTGTACGCCGCCGGCGCGTGCCTCTGGGAGGCCCTCGTCGGCCAGCGGCTGATCCGCGCGGACGACAAGGGGGCGCGCGTCGTCGAGATCCTGCACGGCCGCCGGCAACCGCCGGGCGCGCGCGTGGCGGGGCTTCCCGCGGAGCTCGACTCGGTGGTGCTGCAGGCGCTCGAGCGCGACCCGGCGCGGCGTCACGCGAGCGCCCGGGAGATGGCCCTCGCTCTCGCCTCGTGCATCCCGCTCGCGCCGCCGTCCGAGGTCGGCGATTGGGTCTCGTCCCTCTGCGGGCCGGAGCTCGCGCGGCGGGCCGCGCGCGTCGCCGAGATCGAGGCGCGCTGGGGAGCTCCCCGCTAGGGCGGGAGGGATCGTATCCTCGGGGAAGCCGTGCCGCGCGACGAAGAGACCGACGCCCAAGAGCAGCTGCCGTTCTCGATCTCCGTCCCGCGCCGCCATCCGCGCCTGGTGTGGAGCGACGACGACGGCGAGCACACACTCGCCATCGACGGCCGCGTACTGGTGGGCTCCTCGTCGCGCGTGCACGCGGTCGTACACGACCGGACGGCGTCGCGCCTGCACGCGGAGATCGAGGCTCGCGAGGACGGCGCGTGGGTCCGCGACCTGGGCAGCAAGAACGGCACCTGGATCGGCGACGTGCGCATCCAATCGGCGCGTCTTCCGGACGGCGGGGTGCTCCGGGTCGGCGCGACGACGCTCTCGGTGACGTACGGTGGCGAGCCCGCGCGCGTGCCCCTCTGGCCGTCCGACCGGCTCGGTCCCCTCGTCGCCCGCTCCGAGTCGATGCGCGAGCTCTTCATGCGCATCTCGCAGTACGCCTCCAGCCCGGCGCCGGTGCTCGTGCGCGGCGAGACGGGCACGGGCAAGGAGCTCATCGCGCGGGCGCTCCACGAGGCATCGCCGAGGGCCGAGGGGCCGTTCGTCGTCGTCGATTGCGCCGCCCTCCCGGATACGCTGCTCGAGAGCGAGCTGTTCGGCCATGTGAAGGGCGCGTTCACCGGCGCGGCGTCGGCGCGCGCTGGTGCCATCGAGGCGGGTCAGGGCGGCACCGTCTTCCTCGACGAAATCGGGGAGCTGCCCCTCACGATGCAGCCGAAGCTGCTGCGCGCCATCGAATCGCGCACCATCCGCCGCGTCGGCGAAGCCACCCACCGCGACGTGGACGTGCGGTTCGTCGCGGCCACCCATCGCGACCTCGCCTCGATGGTCAGCGTGAACGCGTTCCGCGAGGACCTCTACTTCCGGCTCGCGGTGCTTCCCCTGGACGTGCCGCCGCTGCGCGAGCGGCCCGAGGACGTGCCGGTGCTCGTCGCCCACTTCCTCGAGCGCGCGCCGGGCGTGCACGTCGGCGACGAGGCGATGGAGAAGCTGCGGGCGCACCCGTGGCTCGGCAACGTGCGCGAGCTGCGCAACTTCGTGGACCGAGCAGCGACCGTCGGCGTCGCCCCGGCGCTCGCGATGCTCGAGGGCGGCGAGGCTCCGCCCGCGCGGCGCGCCGATGCTCCGGCTCGAGGATCCGTCCCGCCGGGGCCCGGCGCTCCTCCCCTCCCCGACGTGCCGATCGACCGGCCCTTCAAGGAGCTCCGCGAGGCGTACAACGATCACCTGGAGCGCGAGTACTTCGGGGGGCTGGTGCGCAAGCTGGGGCGCAACGTGACCGCCATCGCGGACGCTGCGGGGCTCGATCGCACCTACGTCCACCGTCTGCTCCGCAAGCACGATCTGTAGGCGCCCTCGGACCCGGTACCATGAACCCGGTGAGGCTCTCCTCCTTTCTCGGATGCGCGATCGTGCTCGTCGCGTGCGGATCCTCTTCGTCGAGCAGCAGCACCGGCGGCAGCAGCGGTGGTGGTGGCTCCTCCTCCGGCGGCATCACGTCGCAGCCGGAGCAGGGCGTCGCGACGTACTACGCCGCGACCGGAGACGGCGCGTGCAGCTTCGGGCCGAGCCCGAACGATCTGAACGTCGCCGCGATGGACCAGCCGGAGTGGAACGGGAGCGCCGCGTGCGGCGAGTGTGTCGCGATCACCGGCCCGAAGGGCAGCGTGACCGTGCGCATCGTGGACCTCTGCCCCGAATGCGAGATGGGCCACCTCGATCTGAGCCAGCAGGCGTTCGCGCAGATCGCCGACGTCTCGGCGGGCAAGGTGCCCATCACGTGGAAGGTGGTGGCGTGCGACGTTACGGGGAACGTCGCGTACGAGATCAAGGACGGCAGCTCGCAGTACTGGACCGCGATCCAGGTGCGAAACAGCCGGCTGCCCGTCGCGAAGCTCGAATGGATGCAGAACGGCGCGTGGACCGACGTCGCGCGCGCCAACTACGACTACTTCGTCGTCTCGAGCGGCGTCGGGCCCGGAAGCTACCAGGTGCGCATCACGTCCTCGACCGGCGAGGCGCTGACGGACACGCTGCCGCCGGTGCAGCCGAACGCCGTGGTGCAGGGAAGCGGTCAGTTCTGATGCCGAACATCCGGTGCTTCTGCGGCGCGCTCGCGCTCGTCGCATCGTGCGCGTCGCCGCCCCCTCTTCCGGCGCAGCAGTCTCCGTCGAGCGTTCCACCCCCAGCCGCGAGCGTCGCCATGCCAGCGCCCCAGCCACGAACCGACGAGGACCGCGTGCGTGAACTGGTCGGCAAGCTGGCGGCGCACGACTTCGACGGCGCCGTCGCGACGTTCGACGATCGCATGAGCGCCGCCCTTTCGGCCGACAAGCTCGCGGGCGTCTGGGCGCAGGTCGAGGCGCAGGCGGGTGCGTTCAAGGCCATCGATTCCGTCGAGGTGAAGGCCTCGGGCGACGCGCGGGTCGTGCTCGTGAAGGCGAACTTCGAGCGCGCCGCCCTGCTCGTGCGCGTCAGCTTCCGGGGGGACGACCCGCGCGTGGCCGGCCTCTTCTTCGCACCGGGCGACTCGGCGGCGGACTGGCAAACGCCGGCCTACGCGAAGCCCGATTCGTTCGAGGAGAAGGACGTCCTCGTGGGGAGCTCCCCCGCCCTGCCGGGCACGCTCACGCTGCCCAAGGGGGCGACGTCCTTCCCGGTCGTCGTCCTCGTGCACGGTTCGGGGCCGAACGACCGCGACGAGAGCGTCGGTGCGCTCAAGCCCTTCAAGGATCTCGCCGTCGGGCTCGCGAGCCGCGGCGTCGCCGTCCTGCGGTACGACAAGCGCACGCGCGTGGATGCTTCCACGCCGGTGCGCACGCAGAAGGACGAGGTGGAGGACGCTGCGCACGCGGCCGTCGCGCTGGTGCGCACGCAGCCCGGCGTGGACGCATCGCGCGTCGTCCTCCTCGGCCACAGCCAGGGCGGGTATCTGGCGCCGCGCATCGCGCAGGCAGACCCGGCGATCAAGGGACTGGTGATCCTCGCGGGATCGACGCGACCGCTGCAGGACTCGCTGCTCGCGCAGCTCACGTACCTGGCGACGCTCGACCCGGCCGACGCGAAGCTGGCGGACGCGATCGCGCAGGCCAAGCGCTTCAAGGGCGACGTGGAGAGTCCCTCGCTCAAGCCGGACGACGCCGTTCAGGTGCCGTTCTCCGCGCCGATCCCGGGGTCGTACTTCCTCGACGTGCGCGCATACCATCCCGAGAAGGTGGCTGCGGCGCTGCACGTTCCGATGCTGGTCCTTCAGGGCGAGCGCGACTACCAGGTCACCGTGGCCGACGACTTCGGCGCCTGGAAGGTCTCACTCGCGCACAAGAAGAACGCGACGCTACGGACGTACCCGGGGCTGAATCACCTCTTCGCGACGGGTGACGGTCCACCCTCGCCGGCGGACTACGTGCGGCCTGGCCACGTGGACCAGGGCGTCGTGGACGACATCGCCGCCTGGGTGACGAAGCTGAAGTAGCAGGCGGCGTACTATCGTGATGGCCGTGCGTGCCGCGATCCTGCTCACGCTGGCTCTCGCGCTGCTGCAGCGCGAAGCCGCCGCCGACGAGCCGCTCCACACCGTCGTGCGAGACGACGACGGCGCCATCGAGCCGGCCGGCGTGCTCGACGCGATGCGGCCGGCGTTGCGCGTCTTTCGCGACCGCGACGGGCTCCCGCAGAACTCGGCCATGGCGCTCGCGTTCGGCGACGACGGTGCGCTGTGGGTCGGCACGCAGGATGGCATCGCGTCCTTCGATGGACGTGTGTGGACGACCGCTGCGCTCCCCCACCCCGAGGTGTCCGGCTTCGTGCGCGACCTCCTCGTCGATCACACCGGCGCGCTGTGGGTCGCCCGACAGGACGGAGGGCTCGCGCGCCTCGCCGGCGGCGCGTGGACGACATACGGCGCCGCCGAGGGTCTCCCCTCCGGACGTGTCGATTCGCTCGCCGAGGCTTCCGGCCCGGATGGATCACGCACGCTGTGGGCGGGCACGCACCAGGGGCTCGCGCGCTTCGACGGCGCCACGTGGCACGCGTTCGCCGGCAACGCCGCGCTCCCCTCCCCGGGCATCTCGCGCCTCCTCGCCGGGACGGACGACGGCGGCGCACCGGTCCTCTGGGTCGGCACCGAGCAAGGGCTCGCCCAGGTTCGCGGGGAAACGGCGACCCTCGTGCCGGGTGCGCCGCACACGCTCGTGCATGCGCTGCTCGAGACGGTCGATCCCGACGGCTCGCACACGCTGTGGGTCGGCGCCTCGCGGGAGCCCCTCTACCGGCTCACGCGCGGGGTGTGGCGGGCCACCGGCGCACCGGCCATCCCGCACGCGGACGTCTGGGCGCTGGGCGAGACGATCGCGGCCGACGGGCAGCACGTGGTCTGGGTCGCCACCGACGACGGGGTCACGCGCCTCGACCACGGCCGCTGGATCCCGATGCCCGAC
>DASVWO010000225.1:0-17529 GCA_036393165.1 Polyangiaceae bacterium
CGCCGAGGACACGATGCGGTTTGCCAGCACGAAGCGCACCGCCGCCGATCGCATGGTGGGCACGTCGCCGTGCACCAGGAACCGCAGCGCCCCCAGCTGCGTCAGGCGCCGCTCGAGCTCCACCTGCGTCCAGCGCTCCGAGCGATGGTCGTGCACCGGGAACTGCCGCTCCTTGGTCCAGCTCCCGGAGAGCAGCCCGTAGGCGAGCGTCGACCGCGCCAGGATGCCCGCGCCCGAGACGATGAGGTCCCCCGCGAGCCGGTGCAGGTCCGACCCCTGCACGAGGTTGTAGGCCATCTCGACCACCTCGGCCTGGCAGCGGAGCGCGGTGCGCCCCGTGTGGACGTCCCCGATGCTCACGCCCCAGTGGCCGATCTTCCCCTCCTCCTTGAGCGCCAGCATCGTGTCGACGGCCTCGCCGCCCTCGAGCGCCTCGACGCTCGGGTTGTGCAGCAGGTACACGTCGACGCGCCGCCGGGCGAGCCGCCGCAGCGAGCGCTCCACCGCCTCCCTCAGGTAGGGGCCGTCGAACCTCTTGCGCGCCGGCGACGTCGTGCGGTCGGTCCCGCCCTTGGTCACGACGACCACGTCACGCCGGTCCGCGAGCACGCGCCCGAGCAGCTGCTCCATGCGACCGCCGCCGTAGGCGTCCGCCGTGTCGACGACCGAGAAACCCATCTCCAGGGCGCGCTCGATCACCCGCTGCTGCGTCGCCTCGTCGACCGGGCCGTACCCGTCGCCCGAGAGGCCCCAGGTCCCGAGGCCCATCTCCGAGACGCGGAGTCCGGTCTTCCCAAGCGGTCGCGTCCGCATGCGTACAGCTAGCGGTCGTAGCGCAAAGAGCGAGCCTCTTCACGGTCGAGGCCAAACGGGCTAAAGGGGCGCGCGTACCGGAGCCGAAGGAGCCCAGTCGACCTGGGGAGGAGACAACCGTATGCGTTCCACGATCATTGCAGCGCTCGCCGTCGTGACACTCGGACTCGCCGCCTGTGGAGGCGAGGAGCCGCAGCCCGTTGCGCCGCCGCCCCCGCCCCCCGCGCCGCCGGCCGCCACCGCGTCGGCCGCGCCGACCGACACGACGCCTCCGGCCCCGCCGCCCAAGCCGGCGCTCGCCGACGTCATGCCCCAGACCATGAAGGGCATCGGCGATGCGTTCAACGCGCACGACGCTCAGAAGATGGCCAGCTACTTCACCGACGACGCCGCCATCTACGCGTACGGCGAGGGTGAGACGCACAGCAAGGGCGACATGGCGAGCGGCATGGCGCAGATGTTCCAGGCGTTCCCGGATGCGAAGTCCGCCGCCACGCGCGTGTGGGTCAAGGGCAACGTCGCGATCGCCGAGATCGTGTGGGCCGGCACCATGTCGGGCGACATGATGGGCATGAAGGCGACGAACAAGCCCGTCGGCGGAACGCGCCTCCACATCATGTGGTTCAACGACGACGGCCTCGTGAAGGAGATGCACCAGTACGGCGATGGCGCGAGCGCCATGATGCAGATGATGGGCAAGAAGGGCGCGCCGCCCGTCCCGACCATCCCGACGAACCCGCCCGAGATGCACGTTTCGAAGGGCACGCCCGACGAGGACAAGCTCGCCGACTTCGGCAAGAGCGTCGCCGACACCTTCAGCAAGGACGACCCGAAGGCCGCGACCGCCCTGTTCGCCGACGACGCCGACATGATGATGAACGACGGCATGCCGGCGACGAAGGGCAAGAAGGCGATCGGGAAGCTGGTCCCCAGCTTCTACAAGACGATCCCCGACATGAAGGACACCGTCTCGAACGCGTGGGGCATCGACGGCTTCGCCATCGTCGAGCACGTGATCAGCGGCACCGACAAGGGCCCCATGGGTCCCATCCCGGCCACGGGCAAGCCGATCACCGGCTGGCACATGGCGGACATCCTGCAGCCGACCGCGGACAACAAGATCGCGCACGACTGGGGCTACGCGAACACGAACGAGATGCTCGCTCAGGTCGGCGCGCTCAAGATGCCGGGCGGCGACAAGGGCGCGGCGCCCGCGGGCAAGCCGAAGGGCAAGTAATCACCCGTTCGGGGGACACTCTCCCCGGAACCTCGGGCAGCGGCGCGCTGTCGGTCCATGCAACGGACCGCGGCGCGCTGCGCTTTTGGGGTCCGGAGATTGAGCCCGCACGCCTCGGCGCGTGCGGACTCGGAGGGAGAGTGTGCGATGAATACGGTAGATGGCGTCTGGGGCGTGGAGGCTGAGGGTACGGCGAGCGCGAGCGATCGCCTGGTCGTGGAGGCCGTCCTCTCCTGGCGCGACACGCGCGGCGGCAACGTCCTCGCGGTGAAGGAGCTCGCGGCCGGGGGCACGCTGGCCATCGGCGACAGCGCGGACCTCGTGATCCCTGGCGACGTGCTCGGCCTCGAGCGCTTCGAGCTCGCGCGCTTCGACGGCGAGCGCGCCGTCGTCACGGTGCCGCCGGGCGCGAAGCTCCGCGTGGACGGCTGGGAGCGCAGCGAGCGCGAGATGGAGATCGCGCGCGGCCACGTCACCGAGGTGCTCGTCGGCGCCTTCGCCGTGCGCCTCACGATCACGCGCGCCGGGACGCGCATCGCGGCTGCGCCGCTCGAGGGTCTGCGTCGCGGGGGCGCCGGGATGATCCTCGCGTCGGCGCTCGCGCACGCGGCGGCCTTCGCGGTCATCGCGTATGCCTCGTCGGCGCTCGGGGCGACGGAGGAGGATCCCTTCGATCGCGACCGCGCGGCGCTCCTCGAGAAGTACCTGAACGCGAGCGCCGAGCGCGAGCAGCAGCAGGAGCCGGTGCAGGCGCAGCAGGACGCGCTCACCTCCGAGGGCGGCAACCACAACCCGGGCGCGGCCGCGCAGGGCACCGAGGGCGCCGCCGGCAAGGACACGCCGAACAAGGACGGGCGCTGGGCGGCGAAGGGCACGGCGAAGCCGGAGGACGCGACGCTCGCGCGCGAGAAGGCGCTGAGCGAGGCGGCCAACTGGGGAGTCATCGGGATGCTCCCGGGCTTCACGAACGACCCGAACGCGCCCACCGTGCCCTGGGGCACGACGCTCAACGGCTCGGACGACGTGAGCAAGGTCGGCCACCTCTTCGGCTCGACCATCGACGACGCGTGGGGCACCGGCGGGTGGGGCCTGAGCGGCATCGGCGAGGCCGGCGGCGGCACGTCGCAATCGATCGGCATCGGCGACTTCGGCAGCCTCGGCATCGGCGGCACCGGTCATTGCGGCGGCAAGGACTGCAGCGGCATCGGCTCGAGCCACGACCGGCTGATGGGCACGCACGTGTCCCACTTCCGTGGCCCGCGCTACGGCGTCCCGCAGTCGAACGGGCACCTGCCGCCGGAGGTCATCCAGCGGATCGTCCGGCAGAACGACGGTCGCTATCGCTTCTGCTACCAGCAGGCGCTCAAGACGAATCCGGATCTCGAGGGGCGCGTGACGGTGAAGTTCCTCATCGCGCGCGACGGGTCGGTCGCCTTCTCGGCCGACGGCGGCAGCGATATCCCCGATACGGGCGTGCGCCAGTGCGTCATCTCGAGCTTCACGCAGCTCAGCTTCCCGTCGCCGGACAGCGGCGTCGTGACGGTGGTCTACCCGCTCGTCTTCAGTCCCCAGTAGTGGAAGACGGTGGCGCCCGCGTCTTCGTCGCCGGTGACGACGACGTCGACGCGGGTGCGAGAGGTCGCGAGGTGCGCCGGGACGTCGACGGCGCGCTCGCACCAGTCGGCCTCGTCGTCGCAGGAGAGATCGCCGAGCGCCTCGCCGCCCGCGACGACGTGAAGGACGGTGCCGGTCGGAGCCGAGAAGCGGACGACGAGGCGGGCGGGCGCGCCCTCGGGGAGTTGCAACACGAAGCCGTCGCGCCAGCGGCGGGAGCGGCCGCCGTCGACGACGCGCGCGCCGTCGGGAGAGGAGCCCTCGTGCACCACGTTCTCTCCCTCGTGCGCGCCGACGAGCGAGTAACCGTGGGCGGTCTCACTCTCGAGGTCCGCCACGTCGACCGGGTCGAGCACCTGCGCGTCGGGCGCGCTCCAGGGGCGCTCGCCGCTGCCGAGGGTGGACCAGTCGGCCTCGTACGCGACCATCGTGTCGCCGCCGAGGATGGAGCGCCCGTAATCGGTGACCGATGCGGCGTGCAGCTCGTCGCCGAGGACCATCGGCATCGCCATCCACTGCGGGTAGACGATGAAGTGGGTCGGCAGGTGCCCGCTGCCGGAGAGGCGCTCGTAGTGCTCGAAGCGCGAGCCCTGGCCGGCGACCCAGTAGCGCGCCTCGCCGTCGGTCGTGAGGCCCACGACGTCGAACGTCGCGTGGTCCCCGAAGTACGCGATGGCCCCGGTGTCGTTCACGCCGATGCGCGCGCCGGGGGGCAGTCCGTCGTGCGCCCAGTGACCGAGGGCGACCTGCTGGCGATCGATGCCGCTGGCGGACCACGCGACGTCGTCCATGACGCCATCGACCTTGCTCGCGAGCATGCCGGTGAACAGGCCGCACAGGATCGGCGTGGCGACGCGCCACCGCGGCCGGAGGCTCGCCGCGAGGTCCCCCGCGATGCGCGCGAGGCACGCGAGGCCGATGATCCAGCCGGTCGCGAAGGGCCAGAGGTAGCGCAGGCGGTTCCAGAGGAACGTGTAGTAGAAGCACGGCGCGAACATCGTGAGGGCGATGAGCAGGACGCCTGCCGCGCGCCACGGTTTCTTGTCGCGCCAGCCGAGGACGCCGATGGCGCCGAGGGCCGCCATCCACACCGGGCCGCACGCGCGCGGCAGGAACTCCTGCGAGAAGCGATCTCCGTTGAGCAGGTCGGCCACGAGCTGCCGCACCTGCTCGGCGACGCGGGCGTAGAGCGCGTGCCCCGTGTAGTAGGGGTTGCCGGGCAGGAGCTTCACGATCGCCGTGTTCGAGCGCGACGCCCCCGTGAGCGCGAGCAGGAGCAGCGGCGTCGCGAGCACGGCGCCGGCGGCTGCGAGAGAGAGCGTTCGCTCCTTCCACGCGCGCGTCCGGGTGAAGACCGCGAGCGCCGCCGCGACGAAGAGCGCCGCGATGGCTCCCTCGGGGCGGAACAGCGCGGCCGCCCACGCGAGCGCCACGAGCTCTCCGGCGCGGCGGGGGGTGCGTGACTCGGGCGGATCCTCGGCCCACTCGGCGGCGCGCCGGGTCGCGCGCGCGATGGCCCACGCGAAGGGCACGACCTCCATGCCGCTCGCGGCGCACCAGGTGAACGCCGCGAAGGCGAGCACCATTGCCCCTGCACCGATGGCCGCGGTCCGCCCCGCGAGGCGCTCGGTGATCTTCGCCGCTTCCCACGCGAGGGCGCCCAGGGCGGCGAACGAGAGGATCCACGCGGGCCACAGGATCGCCTCGCCCCGCAGCCCGAGCAGGTAGAAGGGCGCGAGCAGCGCCGGCCAGAGCATGCTCGTCGCTCCGCTGGTCACCGGCTCGCCCGGCTCGAAGCGCAGCGGGTGTCCCTCGGCGATGGCGCGGGCGTACTGGAAGTGGATGTACGCGTCGTCGAGCGCCGCCCCCGGGTGTCCGACGCGCCCGATCACGGTCGCGATGGCCCGCCACGCGAGCAGCGTCACGGCGAGGGCGATCGGGGCCATCGGTCCCCAGGCGAGCAGCCGCTGCTTCATGAGCGCGGATACGATAGACGCTAAGAGGCTCTCATGCCCCGCCCTCGTCCTTACGAGCACGCCCCGCGTCTGCCCGAGGGCGAGCGCATCGACGTGCGCGAGCTGGTGCGGGGGGAATGGGTCGAGCTGGAGGTGGGACCCGGGCGCGGCTGGTTCCTCGTCGAGCGCGCCGAGCACGAGCCTCGCGCGGGGCTGCTCGGGCTCGAGATACGGCGCAAGTGGGCCACCATCGTCGACGAGCGCCTCGCCAAGCGCGGGCTCGCGGCGCGCGCGCGTGTGCTGGCCGAGGACGCGCGCGAGGCCCTGCCGAGGCTCGGTCCGGACGCGAGCGTGCAGCGCGTGTTCCTCCATTTCCCGGACCCGTGGTGGAAGAAGCGCCACCAGAAGCGCCTCGTGATGCGCGATGGATTCCTGGACCAGGTGGCGCGCCTGCTCGCGCCCGGGGGAGAGCTCTTCGTGCAGACCGACGTGCAGGAGCGCGCCGATGCCTACGAGTCGCTCGTGAACGCCGACGGGCGCTTCGAGCCCGCGGGCGACGAGCGCGGCTCGGCGAAGCTGGCGGACAATCCCTATGGTGCCCGAAGCCCGCGCGAGCGACGTGCGATCACCGACGGGCTTCCGGTGCACCGCATGCGCTGGCGGAAGGCGTCACTCGGATAGGGTGAAGGCGACGCGCGCCGTGCCGTCGGCGTCGACGTGCACGACCCGGCTCTGCGAGCGCCCGCCCTCGGGCGCGCACGTGATCGTGTGCGATCCCGCCGGGAGCACGATGCCCGCCACGGGCGTCGGTCCGTGCGCGACTCCGTCGACGCTGACGTTGCACCAGCCTCCGTGCGCCGTCACGTTGAGCTTCCCGGGAGCCGCCGGGGCAGGCGCTTCGGCCGGAGGCGCGTGACCCGCCGCCGCGGGATGCGAAGCTCCGTGCGGGACCGCTGCCATCGCCACGGCAGGCGCGGTCTGCGCGGGCACGTCCAGATCCGTGGGCGTGGTGCTCGCCGCGACCGGCGTCGGCGCGACGCTCGCCGTCTCGCTCGCCACGGGTGGCGCGGGCGGGCTCGATGCCACCGCGCTCGCCGACGTGGTCTCCTGCGTGGCCCCGCGCCGCGACATCCAGAGCGTCCCCGCGACCGCGACGATCCCGATCGCCGCCACCGCCGCCACCCAGGCGAAGCCCCGCTTGCCCCCACCGCCGTCGGTCACCGCTCGCGCCGCGGTCCCCGCCACGCTGAAGCTCTGGCTCTGGTTCGATCCGCCGTGCCCCGACGCCGAATCGCCCCCCTGGTCGAGCGCGATGATGTCCGCGAGCTGCTTGCCCTGCAGCAGCGCGTCCTTCTGCGCCGCCAGCTTGTCCGCGAAGAGCCGCTGCATGAACTGCGAGAGCGCGATGTTGCTCACCGGCATCCGCTCGCTCCGGACGAACTCCTCGATCGCCGCCTGCATCTCGCGCGCGCTCTGCCAGCGGTCTTCCCGCTTGCGCTCGAGCGCCTGCATCACGATGGACTCCAGCACCAGGGGGTAGGGGTCGCGCACCTGCGATGGCGCGGGGTACTCGCGGTCGCAGATCAGCTTGAGCGTCTCGAACTCGTTCGCGCCCTTGAAGAGCCGCCTCCCGGTCGTCAGCTCGAAGAGCATGATGCCCGCCGCGAAGACGTCGGTGCGCCAGTCGACGTGCTCCCCGCGCGCCTGCTCGGGTGACATGTACGGGATCTTGCCCTTCAGCCGCCCGCTCTTGGTCTGCCCCGGGCGCTCGGCGCTGCTCTTCGCGATGCCGAAGTCGACGATCTTCACGTCGCCGGTGAAGGTGACGATCACGTTCTGCGGCGAGATGTCGCGATGCACGATGTGGAGCGGCGTGCCGTCCAGGTCCCGCTTCTCGTGGGCGTACGCGAGCCCCGCGCACGTGCCGAGCACGATCGCCAGCGCGTGCTCGATCGGGAACTCCACCTCGTCCTTCTTCTTCATCTGCCGCACGATCGAGCGCAGGTCCTCGCCGTGGACGTGCTCCATCGCGATGAAATAGGTGCCGTCCACCGACCCGACGTCGAAGACCTGCACGATGTTCGGGTGCGAGAGCGTCGCGGCGACGCGCGCCTCGTGCAGCAGCATGTCGATGAAGGCCCGGTCCTGGTTGTTCGCCGGCAGGATCCGCTTGATGACCACCAGCTTCTCGAAGCCGGCGACGCTCTTCTGGATGGCCAGGAACAGCTCCGCCATGCCGCCCGACGCGAGCTTGCGGATGAGGGTGTACTTGCCGAAGCGGCACGGTAGCCCGTCCATCGACGCGTCGCGGGTGCTCACGGGATCCCCGACGAAACCATAGCGGGTGCGCCTGTCACGGGCTAAGAACGCGTCTCGACGCGTGCGACCCGCCCTGTCCATCGTGCCCGCGGTCGCGGCCCTCGCCGGGCAGGCGGTTCTGCTGACGCTGCAGAGCACGGCTCTCGCCGCCGGTCCCCGCATCGTGAAGGGCCCATATGTCACGGCGGTGTCGGACACCACGGCGGACGTGCGGCTGGAGCTCGACACGCCGTCGGCCGTCACGCTGCAGGTGGTGCGCGAGCGCGCTCCGGCGACGCTCCGGAAGGTCGTCGACGGCACTTCGGGCGCGATGCACGTGCTGCACCTCACGGGGCTCGACGCGGGCAAGCCGTACGTCGCCGCCGTCAGCTTCGGACCGACCGCGGGACCGGTCGCAGCGGAGGTCGACTTCAGGACGTCCGTTCCGGCCGACCCGAACGCCGGCACGCACTTCATCGTCTACGGCGACGACCGCAGCGATCCCGAGGCGCACGCCGCCATCGTGCGCCTGATGGCCCAGGTCCCGGCGGACTTCCTGATCAACACGGGCGACATCGTGGCCGACGGCGCGAGCAGCTCCGACTGGCAGTCGTTCTTCGACGTCGAGGCGCCGCTGCTCCGCGATCATCCCCTCTTCCTCTGCATCGGCAACCACGAGCTCTACGACGACGAGGCGGGCTCGAACTTCGCCCGGTACTTCGGGTTCGCGGGGCCGGGTGGGGCGCCGAGGCCCTACGGCACCGAGCGCGTGAACGACGTGCGCTTCTTCTTCCTCAACGGCATGCACGACTGGTCGAGCGGCGAGGAGCGCGACTGGCTGGAGCACGCGCTGACGAGCGCCGACGCCGAGCCCGGGCTCGTGTGGCGCGTCGCCGTCGTGCACCACGGACCGTGGTCCTCGGGGCCGCACGGCCCGAACAGGCGGCTCGTCGACGCGCACGTCCCCGAGCTGCTCGCGGCCCACAAGGTGGACCTCCTGCTCTCGGGGCACGACCACATCTACGAGCGGGGAGACGCCGGCGGGACCAAGTACCTCATCTCCGGCGGCGGGGGCGCGCCCGTGTACAAGCTCGGACCGCCCACGCCGACGACGCGCAAGGCGGAGTCCGCGTATCACTTCATCGAGGTCACCACGACCGGCAACGACCTGCGCATCGTCACCCGCAGGGGGGACGGGTCGACGCTCGAACGGTGCGGCTTCGCCAAGGACAAGCCGTGGGACTGCGACGCGCCGCCCCCCGCGCCGCATGCCGCCGCGGCCGCGCCGCAAACCCCCGCCGATGCGAGCCCGCCGCCCAAGAGCAGCTCGAGGTGCTCGGCGGCTCCCGTGGGAAGCCCGGGCTCGCGCGACCTGGCGACGCTGGCCCTCCCCGGCATGGTGGCGGCGATCCTCGGTGTGCGCCGCGCCCGCCGCCGACGGGGTTGATCGCCGGCGGCGCACCCCGGTACGCTCGTATCGATGCGCTTCTTGTTCCCGGCGGTCGCCGTCGCGCTGTCGTGCTGCTGCGCACCGATGCTCGCGGGCTGCGCGACTTACCAGGATGACCTCGCCCGCGGCCAGCGCGCCTTCGAGGGAAGCGAGGACGAGCGCGCCCTCGCCATCTTCCGCGTCCTCGAGCCGGACACGGCGCGCCTCTCCGACACGGACCGTGCCCACTACGCCTACCTGCGCGGGATGACCGACTACCGCATGGGCTACAAGTCCGAGGCGCGCCACTGGCTGTCGATCGGCGCGGCCATGGTGAAGCAGACGCCGGAAGTGCTCCCCGAGGACTGGGCGAAGCGCATGAACGACGCGCTCAAGGAGCTCAACGAGGCGGTCTATGCCGCGGGCACCGAGGCGCTGACGAACACGCCCGGGCAGAAGTCCCACGGCGACGACGACTCGAGCGGCTCCGATTCCAGCTCTTCCGGGGGCACGGACAACTCCGCGAAGAAGAAGCCGAACTCGTCGGACTCGAACTGAGGTCTCGCCGAAGGCGAGCCGACGGCCCGAAGGGCGCACCAGACTGAGCGAGCCCGGCCCGGGAACCTGGGCGAGGCAGGGCTACTCTGATCCGGGAGGATGCTGCCTTCCCGGGTCCTTCTCGCTCTCGGCGCCGTCGCCCTCGCGGGGTGCGCGGCCTCGCCCGTCCCCCCGGCCGCGCCCACGGCGCCGACGCACGTCGAGGTGCGTCCGATCATCGTCACGCCGGACGACGCGGGCACCGAGGGGGAGCTTGCCGCACGCGGGGAGCGGGCGCTGATGGAGCAGCGGTGGCAGGACGCCGTCGACGCGTTCCGCACGCTCGTCGCCGCGAACCAGACGCCCGAGCACCTGCCCGAGTACCTCTTCGACCTGGGGCTCGCATACGAGGGGATGCAGGATCGCGATCACGCGCGCGACGCGTTCCTCGGTCTGGCGCGCCGCTTCCCCGACGGGCCGAAGGCGCGTTCGGCGCTCGTCCGCGCCGCCAGCCTCGACGCGTACCTCGAGGACTGGAATGCGCTCGCTTCGATCGGCGACACGCTCCTCGCGCGCACGGACCTCGAGGACATCGACCGCATCGTCGCCCTCGGCTCGCGCGGGCTGGCGCGCGTCGAGCTCGGGGACGACACCGGCGGGTCGAAGGACATCTTCGACGGGCTCGAGCTCGCCGATCAGCTGCACTACGGGGCGCGCGACGTGCTCCCGGTCGCGGTCGCGCAGCTGCGCTTCGCCCTCGGCGAGATGCGTCGCATGCGGTCGGAGCGCATCCGCTTCGACCCGCTCCCGCCGGACTTCCTCGAGAAGATGGAGGAGCGGTGCGGCTACCTGCTCGAGGCGCAGGCGGCGTACGCGATGGCGGTGCGATCGATCGACCCGCACTGGGCGGCGATGTCGGGCTACCGCGTCGGTGAGATGTACCGGGCGCTGCACCACGACCTGATGCTGATCCCGCCCCCGTCCACGTCGAAGACCGAGAAGCAGAAGCAGATGTTCTACGCCTTCATGCACGTGCGCTACCGCATCCTGCTCGAGAAGGGGCTGCGCGAGATGGAGCAGACGGTGGCGCTCGGCGAGCGGACCGCGGATTCGTCCGCGTGGATCGAGCGCGCGCGCGAGGCCCGGCAGGAGATGCAGACGGCCCTCGACGACGAGAAGGCTCAGATCGCGCGGATGCCGTTCACCGAGGCCGACGTGAACGCCGCGCTCGACATCCTCAAGAAGAAGACCGTGGCGGCGCAGGCGCACTGAGCGCCACGCAAATTGCACGTGACTTCTCCGGCGACTCAGCGAGTCGCTTCGACGGAGAGGTACCCATGAAGTCGTGCAGAAGGATGGGCAAGACGGCAGCGGTGGTCGTGCTGGTGCTCGGTTCGGCTGCGTGCGCCCGTGGCGCTGCGGCGCAGAGCGCTGGCTCGCGTCACCCGGGGGAGCAGCCGAGCGCGCAGCACCGAGCGACGACGGAGGCGCCGCCGGCCGCGAAGGCCGCGAGCCTCGTCAACACGACCGCGAAGGTGGAGAAGGTCGACAAGTCGAACGGCCTGGTCACGCTCCGGGGGCCCAAGGGCAGGACCGTCGAGGTCAAGGCCGGGCCGGAGGTCGACCTGAACCGGTTGCATGCGGGCGACACCGTCCAGGCGACCTACTACGAGGAGGTCGTCGTCTCGCTGGCGAAGGCGTCCACCGGCACGCCCAAGATGTCGTCGATGGCCGTGAAGCGTGGCGGCGTGACGGCGATGCAGGCGACGGTCACGGCGCGCATCGTCTCGGTCGATCCCAGGAACAACACGATCGTCATCCGTGGGCCCATGGGCGGGGAGGAGACGCTCAAGGTGGACGACCCCGCCCTCCGGGCGCGCCTCAAGGACGTCCGTCCGGGGGACGCCTTCGACGTCACCTACACGCAGGCCGTCGCCGTCGCGCTCGAGCCGCGCAAGAAGTGAGGAAGGCGAGGCCGACGCCAAGAGCGAGCCATCCGGGAGATCCGGCGTCCGTCCCTGCCGTCGCGACGCTGCAGCCGCCCGTCGATCCCGACGGGCCGTCGCCGCTCGCCCATCCTGCGTCGTCGCCCGGCGTACCGGCATCGTCGCCAGTCGGGGCTCCGGAGTCGGGTTCGGCCGTCACGCCTCCGCTGCTCGAGCCCGAGCCGTTGCCGCCGCTCGATCCCGAGGAGCTGCCTCCCGAGCTGCTCGAGCTGCCGCCGTGGGCAGCGCCGTCGGCGCCTGCGTCGGGCGTCGAGGGCCCCGCGACGACGACGACCTGAACCTCGAGATCGTTGTCTGGCGGACCGCCCTGACCCGGGTCGCTGAACCAGGCCACGCCGTCCTCCACGAGGTTGAAGTACTCGTAGTACGTGCCGGGCTTGTCCGGCGCGTGCAGGTCGAACGTGAACTTGTAGGTGCTTCCCGGCGACACGGTGCCGCTCACGGCGGCGAGGCGGTTGGGGCTGATCCACGTCGAGTCGGCGAAGGCGCTCATGCGGTCGCGCGGGTTGGACGTGGCGAGGCGCGTGTTCGAGTCCCACGCCATGCCGCCGGTGTTCTTCATCTCGATGTACGACGGGATGGTCTGGCCCGCCGTCATCGTCAGCGCCGTGGAGGCGAGCGGGAACGACTGGCTGACGTACGACGCGGCATACCCCTGCGAGAGGCCGCCGATGGGCGAGACGTAGCCCGAGATGGTCATGCCGATGACCGAAGGCGTGCCGCCCACGGCGCCGCTGTACGCCGGTGAGTTGAGGACGACGTGCGAGGTGCTCGAGAACTGCGCCTCGGTTCCGGACTGTCCGTTCCAGTCGCCGCTCACGCTCTCGATGGTCCCGTCCGAGTTGACCTGCGTGACGATCGCGACGTGGTCGGCCACGCAGTTGCCCTGGTAGTCGAAGACGACGGCGTCGCCGGGCTGCGGCGTGTTCGACAGCGTGCCGTTGTTCTGGCCGTAGCAGTAGAAGCTGCCGGCGGCGGCGTTGAGTCCCGACGTGTCGACGCCCGAGTTGGCCCACACCCACTGCGCGAAGTCGGCGCACCAGTACTCGGGCTGTCCGCCGTTGCCGGTGCAGCTGCTCTCGAACGCCGAACCGCCCAGCGAGTTCGTGGCGCAGGCCATGCCGCCGACGTTGGCGAGCGCGAGGCTCACGATGCTGGAGCCCGACACCAGCGGGTGCGCGTTGAGCGCGGCGCGCGAGCGGGCGAGCGGCTCGGAGGAGGCGTCCGGGCCGCCGGAGCACCCGCATGCGAGGGCCGCGAAGGCCGATGCGACGAGGATCGTTCGCAAGCTCATGGGAGATGCGGCAGTGCACGACGCGGGCCGTCAGGATTCCGCGCCGGGTGCACCATTTCCCCGTGATTTCCGATGGACAGCGCGAACCCCACCGGCGCCGGATGCGCGACCCGTCGCGAAGGGCTCGTGAGCGCTCACGGTCTGGTCCAGAATCCATCCATGGCCAGCCCGCGCGGTGTCGCTCCGGTCGTGACGGCGTTCGCGCTCGCGGCGTGGTGTGCGTGCGGGTCGCAGGCGTCGTCCACGTCACCGGGCGCCGAGGCAGGCGCGGACGTCAACGCGTTCGGCGACTCGAGCGCTTCGAGCAGCTCCGGATCGAGCTCGGGTTCCGGCAGCTCCTCGTCGGGTGGTGACGCCGCGTCGGGATCGGGCGGCGGAGACGGTGCTTCCACCGGCTCGAGCTCCGGTGGCGGCGACGGTGCAGCGGGATCCGACGGAGCGACGCCCGCTTTGTGGCAGCCGACGACGGCGGCGCCGATTCACTTCCACTGGATGATCGGAGCGAGCACCTTCACGAGCGCCGACATCCTCCCGAACCAGAACGGCCAGGTCGTCTACGACATCGATGGCGCCAACGCGACCGCCGCCGACGTCGCGGCCATCCACGCGGCCGGCGCGATCGCGGTCTGCTACGTCGACGTCGGCTCCCTCGAGCCCAATCGGCCCGACACCGCGAGCTTCCCCTCGTCGGTCATCGGTCCGGCGGTGCAAGGGTGGCCGGGGGAGAACTGGCTCCTCGTCACGGCCGCGAACCAGAGCACCATCCTGCCGCTGATGAAGGCGCGCTTCGTCAACTGGTGTCAGGCCAAGGGCTTCGACGCCATCGAGCCGGACAATCTCGACGCGTGGACGAACATCTCCAACGTGAACGAGACCGACAACGTCGCCTACGACCTGGCCATCGGAAAGCTCGCGCACGATGCGGGCATGTCGGTCGGGCTGAAGAACGTCATGACCGATCTCACCTCGGCGCAGTACCCGGCGTTCCTCGCGCAGTTCGACTGGGCGCTCAACGAGCAGTGCTACGAGAACAGCGAGTGCGCGGCATACACGGCGGCCGGTAGCTTCATCCCCGCCGGGAAGGCCGTCTTCGACGTCGAGTACAGCGTCGCCCCCGACTGCACCATGGCCAACGCGGCCCACATGAACGCGCAGCAGACGGACCTGAACCTCGTGGGCGCGACCGACAGCGGGTACGTCTACACGCCCTGCATCCCCGATTCGCAAGCCACCTGGTGACGCGGGGCACGCGAGTCGCGGTCCGCGTGAACGGTGCGACACGCAGAGCCCCGAAGTGCGCGACAGGAGTCTCGTGCCGTCCGGCGCGGCGATTGCGTACGCTCGGCCTCCCATGGTCGCCGGGGCCAGGCCGCACGCGCTTCCGATCGCGCCGCTCGCCGCGCCCGCGAGGCGCCGACTCCCTCTCGCGGGCGACGCGCGTGACGTCGATCGTGCCTGGCGACCCATCTACGCCGTCTGGGAGATCACCCTGCGCTGCGATCTCGCCTGTCGCCACTGCGGCTCGCGGGCCGGCAGGGCGCGTCCCGACGAGCTGACGACCGACGAGGCGCTCGACGTCGTCCGCCAGATGGCCGATCTCGGCGTCAAGGAGGTCACGCTGATCGGGGGCGAAGCCTACCTGCGCGACGACTGGACGCAGCTCGTGCGCGCGGTCCGCGAGCACGGGATGCTCTGTTCGATCACGACCGGGGGCCGGGCCTTCACGCCCGAGCGCGCCGCGGCCGCCAAGCAAGCCGGGGTGCTCGCCGTCTCGGTATCGATCGACGGCGTGCGCGAGACGCACGATCGCATCCGCGCCCTCGACGGGAGCTTCGACGCGGCGATGGCCTCGATCCGCAACCTGCGCGCCGCCGGTCTTCCCGTCTACGCGAACACCCAGATCAACCGATGGAACGCCGCGGAGCTCGAGGCGGTGCTCGACGTGCTCGTCGCGCAGGGCGTCGGCGCGTGGCTGATGCAGATCACGACGGCCATGGGCCGCGCCGGCGACGAAGAGGACCTGCTGCTCGAGCCCTACCAGGTGCTCGACGTTATCCCGCGCCTCGCCCGCCTCAAGAAGCGCGCCGAAGCGGCGCGCATCCGCGTCTTCCCGGGCAACAACATCGGCTACTTCGGCCCGCACGAGAGCGTCCTTCGCGCGACGATGCCCGACAAGCACGGCGGCTCCTGCGGAGCCGGGCGGCTCACGCTGGGGCTCGAAGCCAACGGCGACGTGAAGGGATGCCCCTCGCTGCCGACCGCGGACTACGTCGGCGGCAACGTGCGCGACCACTCGCTGCGCCAGATCTGGGAGCAGACGGCGCCGCTCCGCTTCATGCGCGACCGCACGGTCGACGATCTCTGGGGCTTCTGCCGCACCTGCTACTACGCCGAAGCGTGCCTGGCCGGCTGCAACTGGACGACGCACGTGCTCCTCGGCCGGACCGGCAACAACCCGTACTGCCATCACCGCGCGATCGAGCTGCTCCGCGCCGGCAAGCGAGAGCGGCTCGTGAAGGCGCGTCCCGCCGAGGGAGCGCCGTTCGACTACGGACGATTCGAGATCGTCGAAGAACCCTGGCCGGCCGGCCATTCGGAGGAGACATGAGGACCCGATTCTTCGCTTGCACCGCCTGCGGCCGCCACGTGCGCGCCGGAGATTCTCGCTGTCCCTTCTGCGACGCGAACGCGCCGCAAGCGCGGCCGCTGCGCACCATCACCGAGCGCCTCACTCGAGCCGCGATGCACGCCGCCGGTGCTGCCGGCGCCGTCGTGGCCATCAGCGACTGCGGATCGGAGACCCGGAGCACAGCCTTCTACGGGGCGCCCTGCATCGACGGCTCGTGCGGCGTCACCGTGACCGACTCGGGCGCCGACGCCGCCAGTGACGTCAACAGCGGCGTCTTCTACGGCGCGCCGTGCGTCGACGGGAGCTGCCTCCCGCCCGAGGAAGCGGGGAGCACGGACGCTTCGGGCGACGCGGCTGAAGCCGGTGGAGACGCAGCCGAGGCGGGAGCCGACGACGGCGCGAGCGGGGAATGACCCGGTCCGCAGCCGTTCTTGACACTCCTGGCACGCCGCGCTAGCCAGGCACCCCCTTCGGGCTACCGCGCGCCCAAACCTTGCTTGCGCAAGGGCTGGGCGAGAAGTAGTCTTCGCGCCCCCGTTCCCCCGGGGGCTGGCGGTAGTCCCTGCCGCGAGGGCTGACGTAGCTCAATCGGTAGAGCACCGGTTTTGTAAACCGGTGGTTAGGGGTTCAAGTCCCCTCGTCAGCTCGCAAGAAACGTCCACGAACGAAACATAGACCGATGCGGGGGAGGGCCCCCGCACCACAAACCTGAGAGAGAGAAACACCAAGAACTTCGGAGGGTTGCCCGAGCGGCCAAAGGGAGCAGACTGTAAATCTGCCGGCTATGCCTTCGATGGTTCGAATCCATCACCCTCCACGGCAGATCACATCGCGGGAGTAGCTCAGTTGGTAGAGCGTCAGCCTTCCAAGCTGAACGTCGCCGGTTCGAACCCGGTCTCCCGCTCGTAGAGGCACCCCGAGTAAGAGGCAAAGCGAGAGAACGGCACGACAAAGTCACCGCCCACCTAGCTCAGCGGTAGAGCACTTCCTTGGTAAGGAAGAGGTCACGGGTTCAAGCCCCGTGGTGGGCTCGAGCCGCATAGAGGCAGCACCAGGTTCTTCGACGTCTTCAGGAGACTCCAGTCATGGCGAAAGAGAAATTCGTTCGATCCAAGCCGCACGTGAACGTCGGGACGATCGGTCACATCGACCACGGCAAGACGACGCTGACGGCTGCGATCGTGAAGGTGCAGTCGAAGAAGAACCTGGCGAAGGTCATCAGCTACAAGGACATCGCCAAGGGCGGCACCGTGCGCGACGAGACGAAGACCGTCACGATCGCGGTCGCTCACGTGGAGTACGAGAGCGACAAGCGCCACTACGCGCACGTCGATTGCCCGGGTCACGCCGACTACATCAAGAACATGATCACGGGTGCCGCGCAGATGGACGGCGCGATCCTCGTGGTCAGCGCGCTCGACAGCGTCATGCCGCAGACGCGTGAGCACGTTCTGCTCGCTCGCCAGGTCGGCCTGAACCACAACGTCGTCTTCCTCAACAAGTGCGACGCGGTGGACGACACCGAGATGCTGGACCTCGTCGAGATGGAGGTCCGCGAGCTCCTCAACAAGTACACGTTCGACGGCGACAACGCGACCGTCGTGCGTGGCGCGGCTCTGCCTGCGCTCAACGGCGAGGAGAAGTGGGAGAAGTCGATCGGCGAGCTGATGACGGCGCTCGACAGCAAGATCCCCGATCCGGTTCGTGCGGTGGACAA
>DASVWO010000226.1:0-7598 GCA_036393165.1 Polyangiaceae bacterium
ATCAGCCGCGCCGTTAACCATCGGGTCGCCTCCGCGAACAAGAGCACCCACAGACGCTCGCCATTAACCAGGGCCTGCGCGGTCTTGCCCGCAGACGCCCTCAGACGCCTCCTTCAGACCGCCTCCGCACCCCCCTCAGACGCTCGCCCCCTACGACAAAAGGCGCTCCGTCGCGTTCGCGTTCTGGAGCGCCTGGCTCCGGCTGCTGGACTCGAACCAGCGACCCGGCGGTTAACAGCCGCCTGCTCTACCGACTGAGCTAAGCCGGAATCCGTGAAGCACGAGCATCTAGCTACCCGCGCCGGGACCGTCAAGGGTGCTCAGGCGGGCCCGTAGAGCAACGTCCCGTCCGTTCCCTCGCGGGCGAAGGGGGTGAGGGCACCCTCCTGCAGCTCTCCGGGGCCCAGGATGTGGCGGACGCGCACGCCCGCGGCGAGCAGGTAGTCGGCGACGATCCGCCGGTGGCAGCGCCACCAGAGCGCTTCCGAGCACATGAGGGCACACCGGGAGCGGGAGGCGAGGTCCTCGAGCGCAGAGAGCGCCTCGCGGAAGGCCGCGGTCGTCGCGTACGCGGCGTACGCGCGGAACGCCGCGACCTCCCAGCCGCTCTGGAGCGCGATGGCGTCCTCGCTCGAGTCCTTGCGCCCGCGCCGTCCCCCGAGGGCGGGGGCGACGAGGTACGTGATGCCCGCCGCAGCGAGGATGGGGGCGAGCCGCTCCTCGTCGAACTGCGGGTTCGTGCGCGAGTGCGGGAAGCGACGGACGTCGACCAGCGCGTCGATCCCGTGTTCGCGCAGCAAGCCCACGAGCTCCTCGAGGCTGCGGCTCGAGTGGCCGACGGTGAATACCGTCGTCAGCTCGCGTGAGCCGACGCGCGCGTCCTCGCCGCCTTGCGAGCCGCCGCACTGCGACGGGCCGACCGCTTGGTGCGGGCCGCCTTGCGCGCCGCCGCCGAGCGCGCGCTCGGGCTCCGCTTGCGCGCCGCTGACCGCGCCTGAGCGGAGAGCGCGCTGCGCGACGCCGCGCTTCGTCCCTCCCGCTTCAGGGCAACTCGCACGGCTCGCTTGCGCTTCGCCGAGGCCGGCCGTTTCCTCCCGCCGCCGTGACCGCGCGCGTAGGCGCTCTCGGCGCTCTTTCGCGTCTTCTCGGACGTCTTCCCCTTCTCGGGGGGCGGCAGATCCACGCCCGCCGAACGCGCCTTGGACAGCCCGATGGCGATCGCCTGCTTCGTCGATCGCGCGCCGTGCTTGCCTTCGCGAATGTGCTCCATCTCCTCGCGGACGAACTCGCCGGCCTGCGTCGAGGGGGACTTTCCTTCGGCCTTGTCGCGCCTTGCTCTCTTGATGGTTCGTTTCTCCGGCATGGAGCCGTGCGGGACGCATATCTTGTGCCCTGACTCACCGATGCCGCCGCACAAGCCGCTGCGCAAGCCCCAGCTCGTCCGCCAGGTCACCACGCTCTGGGACTATCCCTCCCAGCACTACGGTGAAGAGGAGCAAGGGAGCCAGAGCTATCGCGGCGCCACGCCGTCGTACGTCATCTGGAACGTCGTCGAGCGCTTCACGTCCCCGGGTGCGCGCGTGCTCGATCCTTTCTGCGGCAGCGGAACGACGCTCGACGTCTGCCGAGACACGGAGCGCGAGGGCATCGGCTTCGACCTCGCGCCGCCTCCCGGCCGCACAGACGTGCGTCAGGCCGACGCGCGCAGCTTGCCGCTCAAGAGCCGCACCGTGGACCTCGTCTTCATGGACCCGCCGTACGCCGACAACCTGACGTACTCGGACGACCCGCGCTGCATCGGCAAGCTCAAGGCCGACGGGCGCTGGCAGCGCGCGATGCGCCTGGCGCTCACCGAGTCCGTGCGCGTGCTGCGCCCCGGGTGCGTGCTCGCCATCTTCGTGTGCGACGTCTTCCAGAAGGGCCGCGGCTTCTACGCCCTCGGCTTCGAGCTCTTCGCCATGGCGCGCGAGCTGGGGATGGTGCCCGTCGACGTCGTCGCCGTCGTGCGTCACAACCGGACCCTGGAGATGGGCAACTACCGCAAGGCTGCGGACGAGGGCGGGTTCTTCCTGCGCGGCTTCAACTACCTGCTGCTGCTCCGGGCACCTCAGAAGACGTGATGGTAACGTTGGGGACCCCCTGATGCAGAAGCACGCAGCACTGTTCGTCGCGCTCGCCGTAGTTCCCTTCGCAGCGAGCGGCTGCGGGGGATCCACCAACCAGGCCAACCAGCAGGAGAGCAACGACGGCGGCCCCGAGGAAGGCGGCGCGGTGCACGACGGGGGACAGACGAAGGACGGCGGCACGAAGGAGGCGGGGCCCCCGGCGTGCGCACCGATGAACGGCACGCTGTCGCCCGGCTACCCGGCGATGCACTCGCCGATGCCGCAGGTCACGTACCAGGGCGGCGGCGTGCTCCAGAATCCCGAGGTCGTGACGATCACCTTCCCGGGCGACGCGCTCGCCCAGCAGCTCGAGGCCTTCGGCGACGACGTGATGCAGACGTGCTGGTGGGACACGGTCCGCGCCGGGTACTGCGAGAGCGGCGGCATGAACTGCGTCGGCCGCGGCGGCACGGCGAAGAAGTCGCACGTGGAGCTCACGACGGCGGCTGCCGCGAGCTACACCGACTCGTCGATGGGCGGCGCCTCCACGCTGCAGCAGTTCATCCAGCAGCAGGTGTCGAGCGGCACCTTCCCTGCGCCCGACGCGAACACGATCTACACGCTCTACTTCCCGGCCTCGACGTCGATCACGCTCGACGGCATCCAGAGCTGCCAGAACGGCGGCTTCGGCGGCTACCACGATTCGACGACGGTCACGCCTCCGGGAGGCAGCAACACGGTCGTGACCTACGCGGTCATCCCCCGTTGCAGCACGGCAATCGCCGACACGACGTTCGCCGCCAGCCACGAGCTCACCGAGGCGTCTACCGACCCGCACGTGGGGCAGAACAACATCGGCTACTACACGCCGCTCATGAACACCGACGACCTGGCGTGGAGGCTCTTGCTCGGCGGCGGCGAGGTCGGCGATCTGTGCGTCGACTTCACCGGGTCGAACCTGGACCACACCACGGCGACGCTGGGAAGCAACTCGTGGACGGTGCAGCGCATCTGGTCGAACGCGAACGCCGCCTCGGGGCTCGACCCGTGCGTGCCGGTGCCCGCGGGCGACGTCTACTTCAACCTCGCGCCCGCCGCGGGCAACGGGCTGCTGCAGATGACGGTGGGGCAGACCAAGACGTTCACGGCCACCGCGTTCTCGAGCGGCCCGCTGAATCCGTGGATGATCGGGGCGATCGACTACGCGCAGCTCATGAACCAGACGGCGATCGTGCAGACGAGCCTGAGTGCGAGCTCGGCGAAGAACGGCGACGCGATCACCGTGACGGTCACGCTCGCCTCGCAGCCGCCGAACCTTCCGGGCACGAACTTCCCCGCCGAGCCCTACTTCCTCGTGTCGGAGACGGGCAAGAACGGCCCGCTCCACATCTGGCCGCTGCTCGTCACGACGCAGTAGCTCGCCCGCGTCAGCGTGCGCGCTCGGTCATGCTGAACCAGTTGCCGGAGTCGTCGCGCAACAGCGCCTCGACGCCGTAGGGCCGCTTCTCCGGCGGCTGCGCGAAGGTCACGCCCTTGGCCTTCAGCTCCTCGTAGGTCTTCTGGCAGTCGTCGGTCGCGAGCACCCCCGCGCCGAAGGCGCCCTTCTCGACGAGCGCGCGCAGCGTGTTCACGGTGCTCTCGTCCATCATGCCGCCGGCGCGCAGCGGCATCAGGATCATCGCGACGTCCTTCTGCCCCGGGGGCGACACGGTGAGCCAACGGAAGTCGCCCATGCGCTGGTCCTCGCGGACCTCGAACCCGAGCTTCACGGTGTAGAAGGTCTTCGCGCGGTCCTGGTCGAGGACGAACACGGACGTGTAGGCGATGCGCTGGATCATGGTGCTCTCTCCTTCCGGCGCCACGGAGTAGCACCGCCGGCGCACCGCGCGCTTCTCGAAGATTGCTCTTCCATCGCCCTAGCCGCCCAGCGAGCAGAACCGCGATGCGAAGCAGTGGGGCACGTAGGCGACCGCGATGCCGCCTGGGCTCTGCGCCAGGCGCACCATCTGGCGCTGCCAGACGCTCGGGGGCAGCCCCACGTGCCGGGAGAACAGAGTACTGAAGCTACCCAGGCTGGAGAAGCCGACGTCGAAGCACACGTCGGTCACGTGGGTGCCAGATCGGGAGAGCAGCCCTTTCGCCCGCTCAAGGCGCACGTCGGTGAGCCAGGCGTGCGGCGTCTGCCCGAACGCGCGGCGGAAGGATCGCGCGAAGTGGAAGGGCGACATCCCGGCCACTCGCGCCATGGCGGCGAGGCTCACGGTGTTGGCGTGTGCATCCCTCGCGAACTCGCGGGCGAGACAGAGGCGCCGGAAGGCGTCGCCGTCGAGCAGCCCTTGCATGCGCGCAGCTTAGCTCAATCGGTGAAGCCGGTCGCTGGTTCGAGTCCAGCAGCCGGAGCCAGGCGCTCCAGAACGCGAACGCGATGGGGCGTCTTTTTTCGCAGGGGGCGGGCGTCTGAGGGGGCGACGGGGCGGTCTGAAGGGCGCGTTCTCTCCCGCGCTTCGCGACGCCGGCCTTCGAGCTGGTGCGTGCATCTTCGGCATCCGTCTTGCGTCGGGTATGTCCCTGCGTCTTTGCATCCGCCGTGCACGCCTCATCCGCCGCGCCCACCATGCTGACCCAGTTCATCGCCACGCACCGCGACAGCATCGCCCGGAGAGCCCGATGTATCGTGCAGGAGCGTCCAGCGCCGGCGCCGAGCCAGGAGGAGCTGGACGGGTTGCCAGTCTTCATCGACCAGCTCTCGGAACAACTGTTGCGACGCCAGGGCATGTTGTCCGAGGCGGGGCCCGACATCGGCGCCACGGCGTCGCGCCGCGGCGAGCGTCTCCAGCGCCTCGGCGTGTCCCTGGCTCAGGTCGTCCACGACTATGGGTCCGTGTGCCAGGCGATCATGGATGTGGCGCACGGCGAAGGGGCGACGATCGCCGTGGACGAGTACAAGACCTTGAACCGATGCCTGGACGAAGCGATCGCGGAGGCCATCACGCGGCACGGTGCGGTGGGCGCCGAGGAGCGGGAGCTGACGCGCGACCGCCAGGAGGCCGAGCACGTCGGCGTGCTGGTGCACGAGCTGCGTAACGCCCTGGGCGCCGTGTTCCTCGCGTATCAATCGATGAAGCGCTCCAACGTCAGCCCGTGCGGCAGTCGCACGGGTGCCATCATCGAGCGGAGCCTGCAGCGGCTGGCCGACCTCATCGATCGCTCGCTGTCCGAGGTGCGCTTGCAAGCGGCTCCCGAGCCGCGGCCGGAGACGTTCTCGCTCGGCGACCTGATCGACGAGATCGAGGGCCCGGCAGCCGCCACGGCGCAGGCCAGGGAGCTCCGCCTCACCATGCGCGCCGATCCACCGGACGCATCGCTGACGGCCGACCGGCAACTCGTCGTCTCGGCTCTCTCGAACCTCGTCCAGAACGCCATCAAGTTCACGAGGCCGCGCGGGGTGGTCGCGGTGCGCTTGCGCGCCGAGAGCGATTCGGTCGTCTTCGAGGTGGAGGACGAATGCGGAGGCCTGCCGCCTGGCGCAGCCGAGAGACTCTTTCAGCCCTTCGTCCGCGCTGCGCACGACGCGGCGGGCGTCGGCCTGGGCCTGGCGATCGTCCGTCGGGCGGTCGAGGCGCACGGCGGGACCGTCCGCGTCCTCGACAAGCCCGGCGTGGGTTGCATGTTCACGATTCGCCTCCCGCGCTGACCGCGTATCTTCCGAGAGCGCGACCGCAGCGCTCGCCCACGTCGGCGAGAAATGACAGATCGGCGCGCTCGACAGGGCGCGTTCCCGCGTCGAAGTCGAAGAAGAGGACGCCGATGCGCCGTTCGTCGTCGCAGAGCGGTACGCAGACCGAGGCACGGATGCCGCGCGCCTCGAACCAACCCTGCTCGACACCGGACGCCTGGTCGGCTGTGATCAGGCGGATCTCGCGCTTGGCGAGCGCCGCCGCGACCGTGGGCCATTCGCTCACGTGCGAGGGAAAGCTCGTCCGCGTCCAGTCCCACTCGGCGAGGACGCCGGTGAGATCGCCCGTCGCTTCGTCGAAGAGGAAGAGCGACACCGCGGCGGCACCTTCGTGGCCGCGCGCGTAGCGCACGTAGCCAAGAACGCGTCGCATGATGCCCGCGAGCCGTGCGCGCGTGGCACCCTCCTCGTCGGCAACGATGTGGAGCGGACGGCCCTCGAACGACGCGCCGTCGAGCCGTTCGATGGCGATGCGCGCCCCGGCGCTCGTTGCCATCGTCACGAGTGCGTAGCCGCGAGGGCGCCCGCTCTTGCCGTCCTTCGCGATTTCGATCGCGGCCACCTCGCCGCACTCGTCGAATAGCGACCGCAGCGCGGAGTCGCTTGCGTCGTAAGAGAGGTTGCCGACGAACAGTCTACGGCCCATCACAACAACCTAACCACGGCCTGCGTCGCGCGCTCGGCACGGGGGCTCGGAGCGCAAGCGCGGGCATTAAGTCGCGCCAGGTGGCGGGCGATGCTCGAGATCGTCGCGCATGCGCGAGGTGATGCGCTCGCGGTCCGCCGCGAGGGGCACCGATGCGGCGCGGAAGCGCAAGTCGTGACGCTCCAGGAGCCGCGCGAGGACCGGCTCGCCGGAGGAGGCGAGAGCCGCCAGCGTGCGGACGCGCTCGCGCACGCTGGCGCATGCCTCCACCCAGACGACGGCGTCGGTCTCCCCGACGAGCCCCCGCACCAGCACCAGCACGCCGGGCACGTCGGGGGCGTGCGACGCGTGCTCCAGATCGAGCGGCCACTCGTCGGTCCACGATGCTCCCGTCATCGCCTCCCAGTGCGGAAATGCGCCCGGGTGATGCGCCGGGATTCCCAGCATCGCGCGGAGCACGTCGAGCACCGACACGATGCCGACGGCCGTGCCCGCGCTGTCGACGACCACGAGGTGGTGCGCATCCTCGAGCGCGAGGCGCCTGGCTGCTCCCGGAATGTCGGTCGAGCCCTCGACGCAACGTGCGGGGCTGCTCATGCGATCGGCAGCGGTCCCATCCCCGCCCTCGAGCAGCGCCCGGGCCGTGACCATCCCGAGAGGACGGCGCCGGTCGTCGACGACCGGTGCCGAATCGATCGCGAAGGCGCGGAGGAGCGCGCGGAGAGCCTGAGCCGGCGTGTCGGGCAGGACGGCCAGGAGCTCGCGGTTCATGATCTCGTCGATCCGACGCGACATGGCAATGGAGGAGAACACAAGCAAGCTCCACGCCGCGCGAGGTTCCTGCGCGGGCAGGCCGAGCCCGCGATCACGCCGCCGCTCGAGTCAGCTCGTGCACGGCGCCGTCCGCGTGCGACAGGCGAGAGATGTGCGCGAACGCGTCGCGCAGCGCCGTTCCCCAGGTGCTCGTCTTGTAGCGGACCCCTAGACGTTCGCAGATGCCACGTACCTCCGGCGCGATCTCGCGCAGGCGCGGCGGCGGCAGTGTCGGGAAAAGGTGGTGTTCGATCTGACGGTCCAGCCCTCCGCAGAGGATCGACAGCGGCAGGCTCAC
>DASVWO010000227.1:0-26049 GCA_036393165.1 Polyangiaceae bacterium
CCCCAAGCAGGTCGTGGGGCTGTTCCAGGCCATCGGCGTGCCCGACGTCCGCAACCACCTGAGCAGCGTCGAGCCCGAGGCCGTCGAGCGCGTGAAGCGGCATCTCGAGAAACAGCGCACGCACGACGTGGTCGAGGAGAAGATCCGCCCGGGCGTCGTGAAGCGCCGCGCGATCGCGAAGCCGGGCGTCAGCGCGCCCGACTCGGCGGCGTCCAGCAGGGCCATCCCGGCGTCGGCGCCGTCGGTGCGCGCGCTCGAGGAGGCTCCGGTGGAGCAGAACGGGCACCTCACGCGCGAGCCGGTGGCGGCGCGTGACGAAAGCGGGCGCCTGCCCGTCCCCGAGGAGCGGATCAGCGCCAGGGCGATCGAGTCGACCCCCGCGCTCCCGCGCGACCGCGTCAGCACGCGCAACGTGACGGCGCCCGAGCCGAGCCCCGTCGTCGAAGCGCCGCCCCCGCCGCGCGTCGAGCGGGCCACCGACGACGCCGCCGCTGCCGCCGCGCCTGCGCCGGCCGCGATGGTCGAGGAAGCCCGCCCCGTGACGCCGCCGCCCGTGGCGTCGCCGCCGCCGCCGCCTGCGCCGGTGCCGGAGGCCCCGGTTCGCCCGACCGGGCCGCCCAAGACGGGCGTCGAGTACTGGACCGGCCGCCCCGGCGTGCCGATGCCGACGCCGAGCGCCGGCACGCGTTCGGCGAACCAGCCGAACATGCCTCGCCGCGTGCAGTACGACCCGCGCGCCGGCACGGGTGGCGGAACCGCCACGCGTCGTGACGTGCGCGCCCCCGGTCAGCAGCCGGGCCGCCCCATGATGGGCCGCGGCACGGCCGGCGCCGGTCGCCGGCCGGGCGGCCCGCCGATGCCGCGCAAGCCTCCGATGGTCACCACCCAGGAGATGAGCGCGCACAAGAAGCGCATCCGCATCGAGGAGAACATCACCCTCCAGCAGATGGCCCAGCGCCTCAGTCTCAAGGCGACCGAGCTCCTCGTGAAGCTCCTGTCGATGGGCATGAGCAACGTCCACATCAACACCACGCTCGACGCCGACACGGCGAAGATCCTCGCCAGCGAGTTCGGCTGGGAGGTCGAGGACGTCAGCAAGAGCGAGGAAGAGACGATCGCCGAGGCCCGCGGCGAAGAGGAAGCCGCGCCCGAGGCGGAGGTCGCGCAGACGCGGCCGCCCGTCGTCACCGTCATGGGCCACGTCGACCACGGCAAGACGAGCCTGCTCGACCGCATCCGCAAGGCCAACGTGGCCGCGGGCGAGGCCGGCGGCATCACGCAGCACATCGGCGCCTACAAGGTGGAGACCAAGCAGGGCAACGTCGTCTTCCTCGACACGCCGGGCCACGAAGCGTTCACTCAGATGCGCGCGCGCGGCGCGAGCGTCACCGACCTCGTCATCCTCGTCGTTGCAGCGGACGACGGGGTGATGCCGCAAACGAAGGAAGCCATCGCCCACGCGAAGGCGGCGAAGGTGCCCATCATCGTGGCGGTCAACAAGATCGACAAGCCGGGCGCCGATCCCGAGCGCGTGAAGCGCGAGCTGGTCGACGCGGGCCTGGTCCCCGAAGACTGGGGCGGCGACACGATGTTCGTCAACGTCAGCGCCGTCACCGGCGAGGGCATCGACAAGCTGCTCGAGGCCATCCAGCTGCAGGCGGAGCTCCTCGAGCTCAAGGCGCGGCCGGAGCGTCCGGCGAGCGGCACGGTGCTCGAGGCGCTGCTCGACCGCGGGCGCGGTCCCGTGGCGCGCGTCCTCGTCCAGGACGGCACGCTCAAGGTCGGCGACTTCGTGCTGGCCGGCGCCGGGTTCGGCAAGGTCCGCGCGATGACCAACGAGCATGGCAAGCAGGTGCAGGAAGCCGAGCCGGCGACGCCGGTCGAGATCCTGGGCCTGAACGAGGTGCCCAACGCCGGCGACCGCATGGACGTCGTGCGCGACCCGAAGAAGGCGCAGGAGATCGCCGAGAGCCGCAGGGGCAAGATGGCCAAGAGCCTCATCCCGTCGACGGCCAAGGTGTCGCTCGAGGAGCTCTCCAAGCGCATCGCCGAGAGCGGTCAGCAGGAGCTGCGCGTCATCGTGAAGGGCGACGTGCAGGGCTCGGTCGAGGCCGTAGCCGACGCGATGGCGAAGCTGTCCACCGAGAAGGTGAAGCTCGCGATCATCAACGCGGCGGTCGGCGCCATCACCGAGGGCGACGTGAACCTCGCCATCGCGTCCAAGGCGATCATCGTCGGCTTCAACGTGCGGCCGGCCGGCAAGGCCGCGCCGCTCGCCGAGGAGAACCAGGTCGAGATTCGCCTCTACTCGATCATCTACAACGCGCTCGAGGACGTGAAGTCGGCCATGGAGGGCCTGCTCCCGCCGACGCTCGTCGAGAAGCAGCACGGCAAGGCCGAGGTTCGCCAGGTCTTCAAGGTCAAGGGCGTCGTCGTCGCCGGTTGCCACGTCATCGAGGGCAAGGTCGTGCGTTCCGCCAAGGTGCGCCTGGTGCGCGACAACGTCGTCCTCTGGGACGGCAAGATCGCGACGCTCAAGCGGTTCAAGGACGACGCGCGCGAGGTCGAGAAGGGCTTCGACTGCGGCATCGGCCTCGAGAACTACAACGACATCAAGGAGAAGGATGTCCTGGAGTGCTACGAGGTCGAGGAGATCAAGCAGAAGCTCTGATTCGGCCGTGTTCGTCGGCGTCCTTCGTCTCACGTTTCACGTTCCGCACGCGCGGTCGCTCAAGGACAAGCGCCGCGTGATCCTCAAGTTCCGCGATCGCATCCGGTCGCGGTTCGACGTGTCGGTGGCCGAGGTGGGCGCGCAGGACAAGCTGCAGCGCGCGGTCTTCGGCGTGAGCGTGGTGTCGAGCGACGCCGCGGTGTGCGATTCGGTGCTCGAGCAGGTGGCGCATGCGGCCGAGACGCAGGAGGACGCGGTGCTGACGGACCGGGAGACCGAGGTCGTTTCGTTTGGCGACGAGCTCTACGGAGACCGCGATGGCCGGTGAGCCCTCCACGCGCCTGCTGCGCATCGCGCAGGGCGTGCGTGAGGAGCTGGCGTCGCTGCTGGGCGACGAGGTGCGGGATCCCGGCGCGGAGGGGGCGGTCGTCACCGGTGTCGTCATGGCGGGGGACCTGAGGAGCGCTCGGGTCAACGTGCGGCTACTCGAAGGGGGCGACGACGCTGCGCGACGCAAGCGGCTGATCGCTGCGCTCACGCGGGCCGCCGGGATGCTGAGGCGCGAGGTTGGCCAGCGGCTGGGGCTCCGGTTCGCGCCGGAGCTGCGGTTCTTCTACGACGACGGCAGCGACAACGCGTCGCGCGTGCAGGAGCTGCTCGCGGAGATCGAGGCCGACCGGCTGAAAAAGTAAAGGATCGCCCGCGCTCGGACGGTCGGTGCTCGCTCGGCGGTGGGGCCCCCCCAAACTCGCGTGGAGGCCGCGCTTCGCTTCGCTTCGCGCGCCTCCACGCTCGAACAAGGGGTCCCCCCCACCGCCTCGCTCCGCTCCGCCCCTCCGAGCGCGGGCTCTTTGGCGTTCGCTCGGGGCTGCTGCGGGTCAACGGAGGCGGGTGACGTACCAGGAGCCGCGCCAGCCGACCATTTCGTGGATGACGATGGTGCGGGTGTGGCCGTCGACGACGTAGGTGAGGCGCGAGCCGTGGACGGTCCAGAGGGGCTTCTTCCAGGCGTGACGCTTGGGGGTCTCCTGGACGACGGCGTGGCCGAGCTCGAGGGAGACGAACTGGGCGCCGTCGGAGTGCTTTGCGAGGACGTGGACGGAGTGCCTGAATTTCTCGTCGACGTGGTTGTCCCACTCCTTGCCGGCGTCGGTGGAATCGCGCATCGCGATCCAGCCCTCCCGGGGGAACTCGATGTCGATCGCGAGATCGGGGTCGTCCTTGCCGATGGCCTCGAGGAGGTGCTTGGCGCGGGTCGTCAGCTCGTCGCTCGAGGTGGGGGGGATCTCGTCGTCCGGCGGGACGGCTCCGAGCGCCGAGGCCTCGGCGGCCGCCTCGACGGCGGCGTCCGAGACGACGGGCGCGTCGGGCGCCGCGTCGGGAGCCGCGCGCGAGCCCTTGCACCCGACCAGCGCGAGCGCCAGCGGGACGACTGCGAGCCCGCCGGGTCTCATCAGGCCAGGATGGGGAGCGTCACGAGGTCCACGTGGAGGACCTCCTCGAAGGCCTTGATCTCGGCCAGGCACGCCTCGGTCGGGCGCGAGAGAAGCCGCAGCTTGGCGCAGGCTGCGACGCCGCCCTCGAAGACGGTGTTCGTCACCTCCTCGACGTTGATTCCGTGCCGCTTGAGCACCGCGAGCACGTTCGCGAAGGTCCCCACCTTGTCCATCATCCGGATGACGAGGTTGAACCGCGAGGCCGAGGACGACGACACGTTGACCACGTTGGGCACCGTGCCCTCGAGCAGGAAGGACCGGATGACGCGCACGGTCTCGCTCGCGATGGCGAGCTGCGCCTGGTCCGTGGCCGCCGCGATGTGCGGCGTGCCGTAGACGATGCCGCCGGAAGCGGAGGTGCGGAACACGTCCGTCGCGGCGAACGCCTTCGAGCCCCGCGGCTCCTCGGCGTACACGTCGAGCCCGACGCGAAGCCCGCGCTTGTCCACCGCCTCGAGGAGCGCCTCCATGTCGATGAGGTCCGCCCGCGCCGTGTTGATGACGAGCGCGTGGTCCGCGAGCAGACCGATGACGCGCCGGTTCAGGACGTGGCGCGTGCGTTCGACGAGCGCCAGGTGCAGCGAGAGCACGTGGCTCTTCGCGGCCAGCTCGTCGATCGACGCGGCGTAGGTGACGCCCAGCTCGTTGGCGCGCGAGGGCGTCAGCGAGCGGCTCCACGCGATCACGTTCATCCCGAAGCACTTGGCGCGCTGCGCAAGCTCGCGCCCGATGGCGCCCATCCCGGCGATGCCCAGCGTCCTGCCGTGAAGGCCCTCGGCCTTGCCGAACTCGACGCGCTCCCACTTGCCCGCGCGGAGCGACGCCACCGCGTCGGGGATGCGTCGGTCGAGCGCGACCATCATCCCGAGCACGAGCTCGACCACCGCCGACGCGTTCTTTCCGGGGCAGTTCGCGACGTAGATGCCGCGCTTGCTCGCCGCGCGGACGTCGATCGTGTCGTAGCTCGCGCCGGCCCGCACGATGAGGTTCAACTGCCTGGAGCCCTCGAGGGCTGCGGCCGTCACGGGCGTGGAGCGCACCACGAGGACGCCCACGCCCTGCAGGCGCTTCTCGAGGCTCTCCTTGGTCAGCTCCGGCTCGTAGACGACCTCGAGGGGCAGCGTGCGCAGCTCTTCGATGGCGCGCGGATGCAGCTTGTCGGCGATGAGCAGGCGCATGGCGGCGGCATGCTAGCCGAACCGCGCGCTTTTCGCTCCGATCACGTGCACTTGGCCCCCGATGCGGACGGCAGGCGAATCCCCCTCGACCAGCAGGGGGGCGAGCGACGTCTGCGCGTGAGGCGTGAATCGCGCCTCGAATGGCCCCCCGCGGGCCGCGCGCTTCACCAGTGCGTAAAGCGCTTCGCCGCTGCCGATGCGACTGGACTCCGGGTCCCAGGCTTCCTCGGTGCCGTCGCTGAGCACGAGCACGACGCGGTCGGTTTCGGGCCGGAGCGCCCGCACGAAGTACGGCGCGTCCTCCACGGTGAAGTACGTCCAGTCGTAGCCGTTGGTGAGGATGAAGCGGCCGTCGTCCGGATGGCGCGAGATCCACGAGTGCAGCCCCGCGAGCAGGCCGGCGTGCTCGACCAGGCGCCCCTCGTGCCAGAAGCGCCCCTGCGCGTCGAGGCGGATGGTGCTCTCGCGCGACCGCCCCTCGGGCGCCGGGAAGCGGAAGAACTCGGGATGGTCGCCGGGACGCAGGGTGCCCCAAATGTAGACCGGGTCGAGGCGGTCAGCCCGCGAGCCTCCAGGCGTGGATCACACCGCCTTTTTCTCGCGCGCCGCGGCGATGCTCCTCTGGAGCTTCCTCCGCAGGGCGCGGACCTCGTCTTCGCCGCTCGGGTTCTTGCGGAGGAACGTGAGCGTCGCGATCTCGTCGGCGTCGAGGTCGTCCTCGGGCGTGTTCACGTTCACGACCATCTCGCCGGCGACGTGATTCGCCGTCGTAGGCGGGTTGGCATCGGCTGCCTTCGCGGGCGGGAAGATCGAGTCCGAACCGCGCCGCTCGACCCACGCGTCGAGCACCGCCGGATGGATGTACGAGCGCCGGCACACCGCCGCCGTGTTGCCGAGGCGCTCCGCGACGAGCTTCACCGCGGCGACGAGTTGCTTGTTGACGTCGCTCGGCGACTCGGCCGATGCGACATCGCGCAGCGCGCGCACCGCGCTCACAGTGCCGACCCACGTGCGGAAGTCCTTCGCCGTGAAGTCGCTGCCGGAGATCTCCTTGATGTACGCGTTCACGTCGGATGATTCGACCGTACGTGTGACCTCTTCATCGTCGAGGTACTGGAACAGCTCCTGACCCGGCAGCTCGCTGCATCGCGCCACGATCCGCGCGAGCCGTCTGTCCTTCACGCGGATCGCGTGGGTCTTGCCGCTCTTGCCGCGAAACCGAAAGCGCACCGTGCTGCCGGACACGTCCACGTGCCTGTTGCGCAGGGTCGTGAGCCCGTACGAGCGATTCTTCCGCGCGTACTCTTCGTTGCCGACCCGGATGCACGTCACCTCGAGGAGGCGCACGATCGTGGCGAGCACCTTCTCGCGCGGCAGACCGTGCAGCGCGAGGTGAGCTTCGATGCTCCGTCGGATCTTCGGCAGCGCCTCGGCGAACGCGATCATGCGGCTGTACTTCGTCTCGTCGCGGATGGCCCGAAAGCGGGCGTGATAGCGATATTGCTTTCGCCCTTTCGCATCTCGGCCGGTCGCCTGGATGTGGCCGTTGGCGACCGGGCAGATCCAGACCTTCTCCCACGCAGGCGGGATCGCCAGCGCGCGGATGCGCGCGAGCGTCGCCTCGTCGTCGATCTGCTCGCCGCTCGCGGAGACGTACGCGAACTCGTCTCCCGAGCGCTTGCGGGCGATGCCGGGCGTGTCGTCGCTCACGTATCTCAGCCGCGCACTCTTCGCGCTCAGCTCCGGATCGACCTGTCCGGCGTCGCTCATCTCCCCAACGGTAAGCCTTCCGCTCGGAAGCCGAAAAAGAATGGCTGGCCGTTTCCTCCCCGAACGACCGAGCAGAGTGCCCAGTCCCCGTCACCTGAGCGGTGGCTTGACGGTCTCGCCCCCGGAGCCTAAAAGCCAGATGTTCAAAATATTTTGAAACTTCGTGGAAGGCGGTGCCGCGATGGCCTGGGACGGCATGGGGGCGTTCGTTCGCGCGCTCGAGGAGCGCGGCGAGCTCGTACGCGTCCGCAAGCCCGTCGACGCCCGTTTCGAGGTCGCCGCGATCGCCGACCGCGTCGTCAAACAGGGCGGACCGGCTCTCCTGTTCGAGAACGTGCCGGGAGCGCGCTTTCCGCTGCTCATCAACGCCTTCGGGTCGCGTGCGCGCATGTCCCTCGCACTCGGCGTGGAGGACCTGGAGGAGCACGCGCGCGCCATCGAGGCGCTGGTGCACACGAAGGCGCCTTCGAGCCCGCGCGAGCTCGCCCAGCTCGCGCTCAAGCTCCCCGAGCTCGCGCACGTACCGCCGCGCTCGGCGAGCACGGGCGCATGCCAGCAGGTGGTGGCACGCGGTGACGACGTCGACCTGGACGCGCTGCCGATCCTCACGTGCTGGCCGGACGACGGTGGACCCTTCATCACACTGCCGCAGGTGGTCACGCGCGACCCCGAGAGTGGGGTGCGCAACGTCGGCTGCTACCGCATGCAGAAGCTCGATCGCCGCAGCACGGCGATGCACTGGCAGATCCACAAGACGGGCGCGCGGCATTTCCGGCGCGCCAGGGAGCTCGGGAAGGACCGGCTCGAGGTCGCCGTCGCCCTGGGTGGTGACCCGGCGCTCACCTACGCCGCCACGGCCCCGCTGCCCGACGGCATCGACGAATGGATGTTCGCCGGCTTCCTGCGCAAGCGGGCGGTCGCCACGGTGCGCTGCAAGACCGTGGACCTCGAGGTCCCCGCGGACGCCGACTTGGTGCTCGAGGGCTACGTCGACCCGCGCGAGGAGCTCGTCGCCGAAGGCCCGTTCGGGGATCACACCGGCTACTACACGCCGGTCGACCGCTTCCCGCGCTTCCATGTGACGGCGATCACGCGGCGCGCGGACGCGATCTACCCGGCGACGGTCGTCGGCCCGCCGCCGATGGAGGACGCCTGGCTCGGCAAGGCGACCGAGCGGCTCTTCCTGCCGCTTCTCCGGATGATCTTTCCCGAGATCGTGGACATGAACCTGCCCGTCGAGGGCGCGTTCCACAACCTCGTGCTCGTCTCGATCCGCAAGCAGTACCCCTTCCACGCGGCGCGCCTCGCGCACGGCCTCTGGGGGTCCGGGCAGATGTCCTTCTCGAAGGTCATCTGCGTGGTCGACGAGGACGTCGACGTGCAGGACGCCGGGCAGGTCGCGTGGCGCTTGCTCGCGAACCTGGATCCGAAGCGCGATCTCGCGTTCGTCGATGGCCCCATCGATCAGCTGGATCACGGCGCGAGCCAAGCGCTCTGGGGCAGCAAGGTGTGCATCGACGGGACGCGCAAGTGGCGGGAGGAGGGCTATGCGCGCGAGTGGCCCGAGCCGTGCCGCGTCTCGCGCGACGTGGCCGCCCGAGTCGACGCGATGTGGCCGACGCTGGGGATCGAAAGCGCGCCCCGCTCCGCGAACGGCACCCATGCCGCGAACGGGACGAGGTCCACTCCGACCCTCGTGCGCGTCCTCGAGGCGGCACGGGAGCTCATCGGAAGGGGGGCACCGTGAGCACGACGGGTCCCGTGGCCGACGTCCACGCCCGCGGTGGCGTCGAAAGCGAGCATGGCAGCGCAGCCCGGCGCATGTTCGACCGCATCGCGCCCACCTACGACATCCTCAATCGCCTCATGTCCGCCGGCTTCGATCGGCGCTGGCGCGCGCAGGCGGTCGCCGAGCTGGCCGCCGCGCCGGACGGGGCGGTGCTCGACCTCTGCGCGGGCACCATGGACCTCACGGCGATGGTCGTGCGCGTGCGGCCGCGCGATCGCGTCTTCGCCCTCGACTTCTCGGCGAGCATGCTCGAGCTCGGGCGCCACAAGGCGCCGTCCGCCGAGACCGTCGTCGGCGACGCGACCTCTCTTCCCTTCTTCGACCGCAGCTTCGCGGCGGTCATCTGCGGGTTCGGCATGCGCAACCTCGCCGACCCGGCTGCGGGCGCGAGGGAGGTCGCGCGCGTGCTTCGTCCCGGCGGGCGCTTCGTCACCCTGGAGCTCTTCCGGCCGACCCGGCTCGCGACGAGGGCGTTCCACAAGACCTACGCGCGCGTCGTGCTTCCGGCGCTCGGGGGCTGGCTCTCGGGCGAGCCCGGGGCCTACCGGTATCTCGCGGGGAGCATGGCCGGCTTCTTCACGCGCACCGAGTACGAGAACCTCCTGCGCGACGCCGGCTTCGTCCGCGTGCGCGGGCGCGAGCTCACGCTCGGCGTCGCTTCGATCGTGTGTGGCGAGGTGCAGGGATGAAGAGGAAGATCGTGGTCGGCATCACCGGGGCGAGCGGCGCGCCGTACGCGCGTCGCCTCCTCGGTGTCCTGCGGGAGCGAGAGGACGTGGAGCTCGGCGTGTGCGTCTCGCAGACGGCGCCGGAGGTGTGGGCGCTCGAGTGCGGCGGCGACCTGCGCGAGGCCGTCGGCGGCCCCGTGTGGGGGCTGCGCGACTACAAGGCGCCTTTCGCCAGCGGCAGCGCCGGATGGCACGCGATGGTCGTCGTCCCGTGCTCGATGGGCACGGCGGCGCGCATTGCCCATGGCGTGTCGGACACGCTGCTCACGCGCGCGGCCGACGTGATGCTCAAGGAGCGGCGCACGCTGGTCGTCGTACCGCGCGAGACGCCGCTCGGCCTGGTGCACCTGGAGAACCTCACACAGCTCGCGCGGCTCGGGGCGCTCGTGCTGCCGGCGATGCCCTCGTTCTACGGGAAGCCGGCGACGCTCGAGGAGGCCATCGACACCGTGGTCGGGCGCATCCTGGACCACCTGGGCGTCGAGCACGCGCTCGTGCGGCGGTGGGGGACGCGATGAGCGCGCTGGTAGACGGCGCCATCGGCCGCGCCGGGCTCGCGCCGGTGCTCGAGGCGCGGCGTGCCGGCGCGATGAACGCCGAGCACGTCGAGCTGTTGCGACGCGCGGACCTGCTGGTGCTCGGGGCGCTCGCGGATCGCGTCCGCGCCGAGGAAGTCGGCGACGAGGTGCGCATCTTCACGTCCCCGCCTTCGGGTGACGACGGGGCGTGCATCATCCCCGCCGAAGGGCATGAGCTGAACGGGCTCGAGCTGCTCCGCGAAGTGGCCATGGCGCGTCTCACCGGCCCGCGGGGCGTGCGGGTGCGCGTCGACTGGTCGCGCTGCGGCCTCGAGATCGCGCAGGTCGCTCTCGGCTTCGGCGCGAGCGAGCTGGTGGGGCGCATCGCGAACAAGCGCGGGCTCCCGCTGGCCGAGGGCGAGGTCCTCGGCGTCGGCAAGCGATCGCGCCTCGAGCTCGCGGAGCTGGTCAAGCGGCGCGAGCTCGAAGGATTCGTCCGACGCGCGGGCCGCACGCCCGCCTTTGCTCCGGAGGCTGGCTAGATGCTCGACGCCATTCGCGCCAAGGTCGAGCGGGGCGAGCGGCTCACCGCCGAGGACGGCCGCACGCTGTTCGAGCACCCGGACGTCGTCGCCGTCGGACAGCTGGCGAACACCGTGCGCGAGCGCCTGCACGGTGACCGCACGTACTTCAACCGCAACATGCGCATCGAGGTGACCAACGTCTGCGTCGCCTCCTGCCTCTTCTGCTCGTTCGCCAAGCTGGAGGAGGGCGCGCCCGGCGCGCACACGATGCGCGTGGAGGAGGCGTGGGCGGAGCTCGAGAAGCGGATGGACGATCCGCCGGGCGAGATCCACATCGTCAACGGCCTGCACCCGGGCCTGCCGTTCGCGTACTACGAGGAGCTCCTCGCCGGCTTCAAGCGCATCAAGCCCGACGTGCACATGAAGTGCTTCACGGCGGTCGAGATCCACTTCTTCGCGCAGCACTACGGCATGTCCCACCGCGAGGTGCTCGAGCGCCTGCGCGCCGCGGGGCTCGACAGCTTGCCCGGCGGAGGCGCCGAGATCTTCCACCCCGACGTGCGCACGCGCATCTCGCACGACAAGGCGACCGCCGACGAGTACCTCGAGGTGCACCGCGTGGCGCACGGCCTCGGTATCCGCACGAACGCGACGATGCTCTACGGGCACATCGAGACGTTCGACCACCGTGTCGACCACCTGCTGCGTCTGCGCGCCCTGCAGGACGAGACGCGCGGGCTGCAGGCGTTCATCCCGCTGGCGTTCCACCCCGACGGAAACGGCATGCGCAACCTGCCGGCACCCACGGCGGTCGACGCGCTGCGCACCGTCGCCGTGTCGCGCCTGTTGCTCGACAACGTGCGCCACATCAAGGCGTACTGGGTGAGCATGACCCCCGAGGTGGCGCAGATCGCGCTGCGCTTCGGGGCCGACGACGTCGACGGCACGATCGTGCACGAGACCATCTATCGTGCCGCGGGGTCGCGCTCGCCGTCGGGGCTCACCGTCGAGGCGCTCGTCCGGTTGATCCGCGAGGCCGGGCGCGTCCCGGTCGAGCGCGACACGCTCTACAACGTAGTGCGCGAGTGGCCCCGGGCCGCGCTGCCGGAGGCGGCCGTGAAGGTGAGGGACCGCAAGGCGGCCAAGCATCTGGAGGTGCTGTCGTGAGCGACGAGAGGCTGCGCGTCGCTGCCGTCGGCTACCTCAACGCCCGACCGCTCTACGAGGGGCTCGACCGGGAGCCGGCGAGCGCGCGCATCCGGCTCGACTGCGCGCCGCCCAGCGAGGTCGCCCGGCGCGTCGCGGAAGACGAAGCCGATCTCGGGCTCATGCCGGTGGCGGCCGCCGCGGCCATCGGGGACCTGCGGATGGTGCGCGGCTGCGCCATCGCCGCGCGCGGACGCGTGCGCAGCGTCGTCGTCGTCGGCGAGCGGCCGCTCGAGCAACTGGACGAGATCGCGGTCGACCTGTCGTCGCGCACGAGCGTCATCCTGGCGCGTCTCGTCATGCGCGAGCGGCTCGGCAAGCGCGCCGGGCCCAGGCTCGTCGGCATGGCGCCCCGCGACGCAATCGCACACGTCGGGGGCACGCGCGGGGCGCTCGTCATCGGCGACCCCGCGCTCGAGATCGAGGGGCGCTTCGGATACGTGCTCGACCTGGGCCTCGCCTGGTGGGAGATGACGGGGCTGCCGTTCGTCTTCGCCGCGTGGTGCGGCCGGCCCGGCGCGGTGACCCCGGCCGACGAACAGATCCTCGAGCGGGCGAAGGCCGCCGGTCTCGCGCGAAGGGGCGCCATCGCCGCCGAGCACGCGGAGCGCAGCGGGCTGCCGGTGGCGTCGCTCCGGGCTTATCTCGAGACTGCGATCCACCACGACCTCGGCGACGCCGAGCGGCAGGGCCTCGAGCGCTTCTTCCAGATGGCTGCGGGCGAGGGTCTGCTCCCGCGTGCCCGCGTTCGCTTCTACGACGAGGACCGCCGCGCGGCCCCAGCGAAGGAGTCGATCGATCGGCTGCTGGTGCGCGGCTCGCAGGGCGAGAGACTCAGCGCCGGGGAGGGGGAGCGCCTCGCCGAGGAAGCATCGCTCTTCGACCTCGGGCTCGCCGCCGACGCCATCCGCAAGCGCAAGCACCCCAAAGGGGTGGTCACGTACATCGTCGACCGCAACGTGAACTACACGAACGTGTGCACGACGAGCTGCCGCTTCTGCGCCTTCTACCGCCCGCTCGGCCACCCCGAGGCGTACGTGCTCTCGCGCGAGGAGCTGGCCAAGAAGCTCCAGGAGGTGGTCGACGCCGGCGGTGTGCAGATCCTCCTCCAGGGCGGGCTGCATCCCGAGCTGCGCATCGAGTGGTACGAGGACCTCTTCCGCTGGATGAAGCGAGAGTTCCGTCTGGGTCTCCACGCGCTCTCGCCGGAGGAGATCCTCCACATCGCGCGGCTCGAAGGCATGACCGTGCGCGGCGTGCTCGAGCGCCTGCACGCGGCGGGGCTCGACAGCGTCCCCGGCGGCGGCGCCGAGATCCTCGTCGACCGCGTGCGCCGCAAGATCGCGAAGGCCAAGTGCACGAGCGAGGAGTGGCTCGGCGTCATGCGCGCCGCCCACCACATGGGCCTGCGCTCGAGCGCGACGATGATGTACGGCACCGTCGACACGCCGCGTGACCGCATCGCGCACCTCCTCAAGATCCGCGAGCTGCAGGACGAGACGGGAGGCTTCACCGCCTTCTTCTGCTGGGACTTCCAGCACGAGCGCGGCACGCACGTCGAGCCGGGCGACCACGGCACGCTGCTCTACTTGCGGCAGCAGGCGATCGCGCGCATCCTGCTCGACAACGTGGACCACGTCGGCGCCTCCTGGGTCACGCAAGGGCCGGAGATCGGGCAGGTGGCGCTGCGCTTCGGCGCGGACGACTTCGGGAGCGTGATGTTCGAGGAGAACGTCGTGTCGAGCGCGGGCACCACGTTCTGCATGAACGCCGACGGGATGGAGTCGCGCATCCGCGCCGCCGGGTTCAAGGCGACGCGGCGCAACGTGCACTACGAGTGGCTCACGCCGCCCGCCTGAGGAGCCGGAGAAGTGCGCGCAGTACACGCCGACGCGGTCGTCACGGGCGAGGGACCCACGCTCGTCGACGCGGCCGTCGTGGTCGACGAGCTGAGCGAGGTGCACGACGTCGGGCCGGCGCGCGAAGTCCTGCCGAAACACGCGGGGGCGAGGGTCGAGCGCATCCGCGGCGTCGTGATGCCGGGGCTCGTCAACGCGCACACGCACCTCGAGCTGAGCGCGATGCGAGGGCGCGTCCCCGGCGGCTCCGGATTCGTGCCCTGGGTCGAGCACATGATCGGCATGCGCTCCGAGCTCGCGCCGGAGGACGACGCCGACGCCATCGAGCGCGCCGTGGAGGAGCTGGATGCTGCGTGCACCGTCGGGGTGGGGGAGGTGACGAACTCGCTGGCCGCGGTGCGGCCCCTCGCGCGGCGCGGGATCGTGGGGTGCGTCTTCCACGAGGCCTTCGGCGTCGAGCGCGAGCCTCTCCTGCGCCGTATCGAGGCGATGCCCCGGATCGTCGAGGAACGCGTGGGCTCGTGGCCGAGCCGGGATCTCACGTACGCACCCGCGCCGCACACGCTGTACACCACCCACCCCGAAGGGGTGCGCCAGCTCCTGCGCATGGCGCGCGAGCGCGGCGCGCGGACCTCGCTGCACCTGGCGGAGCATGCCGCGGAGCGACGCTTCCTCGAGAGCGGCGACGGGCCGGTCGCCGACTGGTACGCGTCGCGGCTCAAGCTGCGTCGCGACCTGCTCGAGTGCGCCGCGCGGGCGCCCGTGGCCCTGGCCGACGACCTCGGGGCTCTCGGTCCGAACGTGCTCCTCGTGCACCTCACCGACGCGCGGCCCGAGGAGCTGGCGACGGTGGCGCGGCGTGGAGCCCCCGTCGTGTTCTGCCCACGGTCGAACCTCCACATCGAGACCAAGCTGTCGCCGCTCCTGGCGGCGCTGGCCGCCGGGCTGTTGCCGGCGCTGGGCACGGACTCGCTGGCGTCGAACGCCTCTCTCGACGTGCTCGGAGAGGCGCGGGCGCTGGCGGACCGCTTCCCGACGGTCCCGGCCGAACAGCTGCTGCGCATGGCGACGTGGGCCGGCGCCCGCGCGCTCGGACGCAACGACATCGGACGCATCGCGCCGGGGGCGCGCCCCGGGATCTTCGCCATCGATGGAGAGCCGGGCGCCGATCCCTGCGCCTTCGTCCTCCGTCAGGTCCGCGCGCCCCGCCGGTGGATCGCGCGCCGATCCCACGCCGAAGGAGCTCCATCGTGACCGTGCTCGCCCGCATCCGGACCTACGGGTCGCTCGTCGCGTTCTCGCACACCGTGTTCGCGCTGCCGTTCGCCGCGAGCGCCGTCGTCCTGTCGCTCGCCGTGCCACACGTGCCGCTCGGCGCCGCGCGCGTCCTCGCGATGCTGGCGTGCATGGTGTGCGCGCGCACGAGCGCCATGGCGTTCAACCGCTGGGCCGACCGTGACGTCGACGCGCGCAACCCGCGCACCCGCAGCCGCCACGTTCCGTCCGGCATCGTGCGGTCGCGCGAAGCGATCCTGCTTGCGCTCGTGTCGGGCGGCGGCTTCCTGCTCTTCGCCGCGACCCTGGGACCGTGGCCCGCGGTGCTCGCCCCGGCCGTGCTCCTCGTGCTCCTCGGCTATTCGTACGCCAAGCGCTTCACGTGGGGCGTGCACGCGTGGCTCGGCGTCGCGCTGGCGCTCGCGCCGGGCGGCGCCTGGCTCGCGATGGGCGCGCGACCGGGCGCCGGCATCCTGCTGCTCATGGCGGCGGTCGCGTCGTGGCTGCTCGGATTCGACGTCCTCTATTCGCTGCAGGACGAGCACTTCGACCGGGATGCCGGCCTCCACTCGATCCCGGCTCGCTTCGGTGGCCGGCGTGCTCTCGCGATGAGCGCCGCCGCCCACGTGGTCACCGTGGCCGCGCTCGTCGGCTGCGGGGTCGCGCTGCACCGCGGTCTGGCCTACGCCGTCGCGGTCGCCGTGGTGGGCGTGCTCCTCTCGTACGAGCACGCCATCGTGCACCGGCGCGGCCTGGCGGCGATCGATCGCGCCTTCTTCGACGTGAACGCGTGGGTCAGCGTCGCCTTCTTCACCCTCGTGCTCGCCGATGAGGGCCTGCGACGCTTTCTCGCCCACTGACACCAACGCGGGCGTTACGCTTTTCGGGTCGTGCGACGCCCGCTGCCGCTGCTGCTCGCGCTGCTCGTCCCCGGCGCGGCGCTGGCGGACACGTCGCCGCCGCCTGGGGCCGGCACGCTGAGCGCGCCCACCTACGAGCGACACGAGAACCGCAAGTACGGCTTCGCCGTCGACGTCCCGGCGTTCTTCACGCGCAAGCCGGCCGACGCCGACGGGCGCGGGCAGGTCTTCGAATACGCCGGCAAGGCGCGCCTGCGCGCGTGGGCCATGGTCGACAACCCACCGATGACGGTCGAGCAGCTCTACGGCGACTGGACGCGCCGCGACGGCGTGACCTTCAAGACGCTCGTTGCCAACACGTGGATCGTGCGCGGCCGCGAGGGCGGCCGCCTGTACTACTCACGGTCGATCCTCGCCGACGACATCATCGCGACCGTCGAGATCAGCTACGCGCCCGAGATCGGCGACGCCATCGAGCCGATCCTCGCGCGCGTCGGCGCGACGCTCATGGTCCTGCCCGGGGAAGGGCTCCGCGGCAAGCATCGATAGGCTGCGGCAGCAGCGGAAGCCGAGGTGGTAGTTCATGTGCTGCGACGTCTCGAGCTTCTCGACGTGCCAGCGCGGGTCGAAGTTGCAGTGGTCGGGGTACTTCGTCCAGTAACCGCCGGGGTCCTGCGGGCGCTTGGCGACGTCGACGTAGAAGAAGGCGCTTCCCTTGAGCTGCGTCTTCACCTCGCGGTCGGCCAGCTCGAAGCGCGTCATGATCTCGGCCACGTTGCCATGCTGGTCGAACACGCCGAACCGCGAGCGACACCGCGGGAAGGCGCCCGATGGCTCGGTGTCCGTACCGCACGTGGTCCAGAGCTTCTCGGTGCTCGAGACGTCGCAGTAGGGCCCGTTCCTGCGCGACTTGTCGGTGTTGCACACCTGCAGGTCGAGGTCGTCGCCGTAGGCGTAGACGCGGTCGGCGCCGCCGTTCGGGTCGCCGCGGCACGCGAGGTTCCACTCGTCCTGCGTGCAGAGGCGCTTGCCCTGCGCGCGGCAGATGCGGTCCGCCTGCGCGGGGGTGACGAAGACGAACGGCAGCTCGCAAGGCTTGTCGGGGAACTCGAACACGTCGATGCAGAAGCTGGCCGACGCCATGCTCCCGCCGCGCTCCCAGATGGGCACCATGTTCTCCGCGCCGCAGCGCTCGCGCTGCTCGGGCGTCTGGATGGTCACGTCGGCCAGGTTGCGCATGCAGGTTCGACGACCGATCGCGTGCTTCGAGATCGCGCGGTTCCCTTGACCGAGGCGCCACGGGCCGCCGCCCACGGGGAGCGGGAGGTCGGCGGCGTCGCCCATCAGGGCGCGCAGCGCGTCCGGCGACTCGTGGTGCAGCTCCATCGGGTCGTCGAAGACGGCGGCATCGTCCGCGTCTCCTGCCTCGACCGTCGCCACGCCGACGTCCGGCAGCGCGGCGTCCGCCGCATCGGCCGGTCGGGACGAAGGGGCCGTCGTGGCAACGGCGGCTGGCGATTCGGGCAAGGCGCCCCGCGCGCAACAGAGCAGACCCGCTGCGACGATGGGAGCCGCCGCGAGCGAGCTGCGCTTCAGTGGGTCGAGCACTTCATGAGGCACATCAGGTCGCCGTTGCAGCCGCAGTCGCCGCCGCCCTTCTTGGGGGCGGGCGCAGGCGGGGGCGTGGGCGATGCTCCGCCGCTCCCCCCGACGGCGCCGCTGCCGCCACCCGGACGGGGGGGCGGATGGTAGCCGCCGCCGCTGCCGCCTCCGTACTTGGGCTTCGATGCGACGCTCGCCGACGGCGCGGCGCTGGCCGACGCCTCCGGCGCAGCCGATGCGCTCGCGGCGGCACTCGGATCGACCGTCGCCGACGGGGGCGCCACCGTCGTCACGATGCTGGCGGCCGCGGGCACCGGCGAGGGCCCGGCGAGCTTCACGCCGATGACGATACCGAGCACGAGGAGCACGAGCATCCCGCCGCCACCGCCGATGTAGAGCGGCAGCTTGCTCTTCGGCTGCGTCTCCGGCGTGCCGAGGGGGCTCAAGGCGCCGACCGGAGCGCCGAGCGGCGCGCCGAAGCCGCCGATGGGCGCAGTGAACACGTCGTGGTCGGCGGCTCCCGCAGGCGGGCGGACCGATTCGGCCTTCGCCGCGAGCGCCTTGAGGTCGATGAGCCCCGAGTCTTCTTTGTTCGCCGTCGTCTCGTTCTGGGGCGCGCGCTGGTCGGCGTTCTTGGTGAGAACGGCCAGCGAGAAGAGCACCGAGTTCTCGTTGCGCTGTCCCGTCGGCCCGGGAGCGGCACCGGGCGCTGCGGCCATCGCCTCGGGGACGACCGGGGCGCTGGTCTGTATCTCGTCGCCGACGTTCGTCGCGAAGAGGTCGCGCCCGCGCGCCTCGCGCTTCGCGACCGCCGCGCGCTTCGGCTCGGCAGCAGGAGCCGCTGAGGCTGCATAGGCACCGCCACCCCCCCCGTAGTCGCCGACGTCAGCCGCGGGGGCGGGGGCTGCGGCCGCCGCGTCGTAGCCCGGCGTCTCGAACGCGCCCGGCGTGCCGATGGCCATCTGCCCGGCGCTCGCGTGCAGCGCGCTCACGACCTGCTCGACCTCGGCCAGGGGCTTCCAGTCGTCCATCCCGTCGGTCCAGATGAACGTGTCCTGCGTGACGACGCCCGCGTTGTACGCGTCGACGAGCTCGGGCATCGACATCGTGCGCTGGTCGCTGTCGCCGAGGTTGACGTGCCACTGCGCGCCGCCCGCGGCTCCCGCCGTTGCGCCGTTGGTGGCGGCGGCATCTCCCCCGGTCCCGTTGACGACGATGGTCGCTCCGCACTTGCGGCAGCGGATCTTGACGATCTTCCCTTGGACCTTCTCGTCGGCGACGTTGTACTTGGACTGGCAGGACTGGCAGGTGATCTTCATAGGGTCGGATCCGGGGTCTGCCGCCTCAGTGTACCTCGACAGCCGTTGAATCGCCTCCTTTCCAGAGGCTTGGGTCTACGGCTGTTTCAGGGCCTGTCGCAGGTCGTCCCCGCGCACCAGCGTCGCCTGACCTTGCACCTGGGCCGTGAGCATGTTGCCCGGTGGCTGACCCGCCTGCTGCGGCGGAGTCGCGCCGCCGGGACCCGCGAAGACCAGCACGATCTGCTGCTTGACGTCGGCCTTGCGCGCCAGGATCTCGCCACGCACGAGGTCGAGCTCACCCTGGGCCTCCGCGTCGAACTGCTCCAGGCTGGACCCGTCGGGCAAGCCCTGCACCTGTACGTTCTTGTCGGCGGCGTACGCCTTCACGTCGACCGTCAGGTGCATCCGGTCGCCGTCGATGCTCTTGATGCGGTACGCCCGGTAGGCGACGACATCGACGCCCTGCATCTGCATGCGCGACTCGGCGATCCACTGCGCGCCGACGCCGACGGGGCGGTCGGGCAGCGGGACGGTGTCGACCACGAGCGCCTCGGCGGCGTTCTTGGCCAGCTCGTCGAGCTCGGGCCGCGAGGCCTTGCCGAGCGTCGTCGTGATGTCGCTCTCGCGGCCGTCGGGTGTGACCTTCATGCGGAACTCGGTGCCCTGCATCGACCCGATCAGCTTGTCGAGCCCCGGAGGCATCTGCGCGAGCTGCTGCTTGGCGGGCGTCGCCCCTTTGACGGTGGCCACGAGGACGTCGGCGCCGCCGTCGTCTTTCTTAGCCGGCCCGAGCATCAGCGTGAAGTCGATGGTGGGCGTCGGGCGGCCGTTGGCGACCGCCAGGGTCTCCAGCCCCGCGAGCCCGTAGGAAGACGCACGCGCCGCGTCCGTCGAGGCGTCGGCACCCGGGCCGAGGGCCACCTTGGGCGCCGTCCCGTCGCTCACGATCTCGACCTTGGTGGGCGCGCCTTTGGCGTGACGGTGGTCGGCCGCGCCCTCGGCGAACACGCCGTTCGGCGGGGGCCCCGTGTCGTTGCCGGCGGACGCCGAAGCGGCCGCCTGCAGCGCCTTGGCCAGCTTCGGGTCGGCCGTGGCCAGCTTGTCGGCGCCTGCGCCGCCGTCGCCCTTGGCGGCCTCGGTGGACGGCTTCTTGTCCTCGTCGCACCCCGTCACGCTGCCGGCCAGGGGTGCCGCCAGCGCGACGGCGAGGAATGCCTGCATCGCGCGTGTCATGGCGGCAGTCCTTATCACAAGGTCTGCTACTTCTGGAGTCGTGCCGCCCGAGCCGCTGAGCCTCGTTGCTTCGCTGCCCCTGGGCGCGCCGGTCGCGACCGTTCGCTTCCACCCGAACCGCCGCATCCTCGTGGCAGCGCTCGCCGGCAAGCCCGAGCTTCGCTTCGTGCGGTACGACAAGCAGGACCACATCGACGCGGGGGCGCGCGTCGACCTGAGCGGGGAGCCGTTCGACGCGATCGCCCTCAGCCCGGCGCGTGACCTGTTCGTCACCTGCGGCCGCGGCCGGCGCACCGAGGCGTGGGACACGGACCTGCCGAGCCGCAAGCCCAAGAGCGAGCTGGCCTGGGCGGACGCGACGGCGCTGGGGTTCGTCCGCAAGGGCGAGGTGCTCGTGCTCGGCCTCGACCGCCGGGCCCTCGTCCTCGAGCACGTCGAGTTCAGGCGCATCGGCGAGATGACCACGACGGGCTTGGCCGCCGCCGTGGCCCAGCACTCCGAGAAACGCGTCTTCGTCGTGGCCGCAACGGTCGAGGGTGGGGCCGACGTCTTCTTCGGCCGCGTCGGTCTCAAGGAGCGAGCGCTGCGCTTCTCCCAGCACGACGTGCGCTACGCCGTCGGCTTTCCGGTGCGCGCTGCGGGCTTCAGCCACGATGGTCGGACCCTGGCGCTCGTGGGCGGCACCGGCGGCGCGGAGATCGAGACCGTCGCGTTCCCCCCGCTCCGGCGCCGCGTGCGTCGCCGCACCATCGAGGGCGCGCCCGGCGCTCCGGGGGCTGCCGACGGCGTCGCCTTCGATCCCACCGGCTCCGCGTTCTGGCTCGGCGATCCGACGGGCCACCTATCGCTCGTCGACGTCGGCACCGGCGAGGTCCTCACCCGGATCGCCGCCCACGATGGCCCCGTCACGAGCCTCGACGTCCGCTACACGCGCCGCATGGTCGCCACGGCCGGAGCCGACGGCTTCGTGAAGCTCTGGGAGCTGCCCGACGCACCTCCGAGCCGCAGCTACTCGGAGGAAGCGGCTCGCCCCATCACCGAGGAGTTCAAGGCCTGGCACCCGCTCTGGGACGGCACGAACGGCGCCACCATGCGCGCCCTGGGCAGCCGCGATCCCTGATCAGGGGAACGCGGCGGTCGGGTAGTCCTTGATGTACGCCTGCTTGTACTGGTCGTGGCACGACTTGCACGCGGCCTTCACGCCGGCGACGTCCTGCGCCGCCGCCGCCGAAGAGCCCTTCTTCGCGATGGCCGCCCACTGCGCGTAGTCGCTCGAAGCGCCCTTCGCCGGGGGTTTGCTCGCGATCGTGTCGAAACCCTTCTGGAGAGCGCCGAAGTCCTGTCCCGCCATGGGCGCGCCCATGTTCGGCTTCATCCACTTGCCGAGGGGCGTCTTCGGGTCGCCCGCGGAGGCGAGGCCAGCGGCGAACAGCAGCGCGAGGGTCAGCGGAAGGGCGGCTCGAAGGGTTCGCATGCGTCTCTCCCTATATAGACGAGAGACCCGCGAAAACGTTCACGCGTTGGCGATCCCGATGGGACAGGCGACCCCTGTGCCACCCACCCCGCAGTACCCGTCCGGGTTCTTGTGCAGGTACTGCTGGTGGTAGTCCTCGGCCATCCAGAACTCCTTGGCGGGCGAGATCTCGGTCGTGATCCTCCCGTAACCCGCCGCCGTGAGGCGCTTTTGATAAGCCTCGCGCGACGCCTCGGCCGCCGCGCGCTCGGTGTCGTCGAGGTAGAAGATGGCCGACCGATACTGGGTGCCCACGTCGTTGCCCTGCCGGTTGCCCTGCGTCGGGTCGTGGTTTTCCCAGAAGACGCGGAGCAGGTCCTCGTAGGAAATCTTGGCGGGGTCGTACACGACGCGCACGACCTCGGCGTGGCCTGTCGCGTGGCTGCACACCTCGCGGTACGTTGGGTTCGCCTTGTCTCCGCCCGAGTAGCCCGTCGCGGTCGTGTAGACGCCGGGGAGCTTCCAGAACTTGCGCTCGACGCCCCAGAAGCAGCCCATGCCGAAGACGGCGACCCGCATCTGCGGAGGGAAGGGAGGCTCCATCGGTGTGTCGAGGACGGCGTGTCTCATGACGGGGAAGATAGAACGGCTTCACGGACAGCTCACGTCGCCGTTCGGCGCGTTGGGTGTGCCGTAGAAGCCCGGGAACCATGAGGCCGTCGAGGTCTGCCATCGCGTCCAGTCTCCCCGCTCGGCTGGCGGGCAGTCGGCCGGGAACGCGACCGAAGCGCCGACGACCACCGCCAGCTTGGGCCACGTCACCGAATCGACGATCGCGCCGTTCGCCATGAGGCTCACGGTCCCGCCGTCCTTGCGAAGGACGCTCCCGGGATCGCCGTCCCACGCGAGCACGGTGCCGGGCAGGTAGTGGTTGATCGCCGGATCGGTCGAGTCGGCGATGATGAAGCGGCCGCCGGGCGGGATCCACACGTCCTCGCCGACGTCGAGCGTGCGCACCTTGCTCCCCACGGGGCACTCGGCGTGAAGGCCGCTCAGGTCCACGGCGCACGACGACGTGCTGGCGATCTCGATCCACTGCCCATAGTCGCCCGTGCCGGCGACCGACTCGATCATCATCTCGTCGACCACGAGCACCCCGGGCCCGAGCGCCTGGACGCACGGTGCGTCGCCCCCTGCGTCGCGCGGCGGACGCTGGCCGACGCTCGCATCGGCGTCGTGCACGGCGCCGCCCGCGTCGAGCGTCACCGGCACCACCGACGCGTCCCACGATGCCGGCGACGAAGAGAAGCCCGCGTCGTCGCCCTCGTCGGACGCGTCGTCGCCCGGGGCGAGGGCGGCGCTCGCATCGTCGCCGCTGGAGGACGGGGCGCCGGTGCCGTCGAGGCCTGCGGCGCAGGCGCCGGCGCCTCCGGCGAGAAGGACAGAGAGGAGCAGCTTGGAGAGGGGAGGATTGGTTCGCATGGCCGCGGCCCTGAGCAATCCGCGGTCCGCGGCGCGGTCGAACGATTCCGCCGGTTTGCGCGCACGCGCGCGCGCCTACCCCCTGTCCCGGACAGTCAGGCATGTGTCCTGGGACACCCCCCGGGGGATGAAAACGGGGCGAGGCTTCGTGCAACGCTCGGGACACCCGGACGACCCAGACGAGGCCTCGTGTCACCCCCCGTCGGCGCGTGCTCCCGGCTTTCCCTCTGTGCGGTTGTCGAACACCCGCTGCGTCGTGTACGCGAAGTCCACGTCGGGCATCGGCCCGAGCTCGTCGAGCACGTGCTCCCAGATGGCGCTCGCCGAGCTCCGTCGCTCGCGCGGCTTGCACAGGTAACGCATCGTGAGGCTCACGCCGTTCGCGCCGACCGAGGTCCACACGATGGGCGTCATCTTGCCGAACCGGATGTGCATCGACTCGGCGGCGAGCCGGATGCGCGTCGTGACGTCCGGCGTGAGCCTCTCGGCGTGCTCGGCGAGGATCTTCTCCAGCGCCTCCTTCGCCTTGCGCCAGTTGCTCTCCATCGTGACGACGATCTCGAGCTCGTTCCAGATGTAACCGAACGCGTCGTCGTAGTTGGCGACCGGGTTCTTGAACACCAGCGAGTTGGGCACGTGCAGGACGCGCCCGGTGCTCTGGTCGGCCTTCACCCAGTTGCCGATCTCCAGCACGAGGAACCGGAAGGGCCGGATGTCCACCACGTCGCCCATGTACTGCGCGACCTGGATGCGGTCCCCGATGCCGAACGGACGGCGCACGATGATGTAGAGCCACCCGGCGAAGTTCGCGACGGGATCCTGAAGCGCGATCGCGAGGCCGGCCGAGAGGAGCCCGAGGTACGTCGCGAAGCCGGAGACGCCCTCGCGGACCCAGACCTTGAAGACGACGACGAGCGTGATGAGGCCGAGTCCGTAGCCGACCGCCTTGTTGACCTGGAACCGCAGCGACGTGTCGGTGACGACGCGCGAGAGCAGCCGGCGCACGAGCCGCTCGAGGGCGAGCCACACGAAGATGGCCGCGACCGTCTCGAGGACCCCCTCGGTGACGCGGGGCGAGATGCCCAGATAGGTCTCGACCGCTGTCTCGAACCGGTCGAACGGACCCATCAGCCGCAGGATACGATCAGAGCACTCGCGCAGACAGCACGCGATCGAGCTTGGGGAAGTCCGCGTCGAGGTAGGCGTTGCCGTTCTCCTCGATGCGCATCTGGTCCGGCCCCGAACCTCCGGGGCTGCCCTCGCCGTAGCCGGAGTAGAGCGCGTCGAGCACGCGCATGCCCTCGACGACCTGGCCGAAGGGGGCGAAGCGCGAGTGGTCGAGGCGCGAGTTGTCGCCGTAGTTGACGAAGATCTGCGTCGATCGCGAGTTGGGCTGGCTGGTCTGGGCGAAGGTCACGAAGCCGCGCGTGTTCGACTGCTTCACCGGATCGTCCTCGATGTTCGCCGTGCGCCAGCGCGACGTGATGGCCGGGTCTCCGCTGATGCCGAACTGCGCCATGAAGCCGTCGATGACGCGGAAGAAGCGCGTGTCGTCGTAGAAACCGAGCTTCACCAGGTTGTAGAAGCGGTCGGCCCCGTGGGGGGCCCAGTCGCGGTGGACCTCGACGACGAAGGCGCCGCGCGTCGTGTCGAAGCGCGCGCGGAACACGTCCGGCGCCGGCGCGGTGGCGAGCGACGGATCGACCTGCGCCGGATCGTGGTGCACCGCCTCGGGCGGGGGCTGCGCGCTGGCGGCCGCCGACGCCACGACGAGCGGGGCTGCCCGCGTGGTGGTGGCCGGCGCAGAGGGTGAGGAGGGGGCGGCCGGCGTCAGCGACGCCGGGGAGACGGTCACGTCCGCACCGGTGCTGGGGAAGCGGGGGGCGCACGCCACGAGGAGCGAGCACAGGGGGAGGAGACGGACGACGGGGGGCTGCACGGGCGGCATCATAGCCGTGGCCGCGTGCGGACACCTCGCCGGCGACGTAGGCTGATTCATGGCGAGCGCCAACCCGGGGCTGCCACTCGAGAGCGCAGCGAGCCTCCTCGGCATCCGCCGCCCTCTGCGCGTCCGGGCCACGAAGCACGCGCAGCACGACGCGACCGTCCTCGGAGACCTGCGGCTGCGCTACGTGGACGTGCGCCCTGAAGAGGAGCACGGCCCGCCGCTCGTGATGCTCCACGGCATCGCCTCGCGCATCGAGGAGTACGAGGAGATGATCGACCGCCTGCGGGGTGGCCGGCGCGTCATCGTGATGGACCTGCCGGGCAACGGCTACTCCGACAAGCCGGAGCGCCCCTACACGCTCGCGTTCCTGGAAGACGCCGTGCTCGGGCTCCTCGACTGGCTGCACGTGAGCCAGGCGGATCTCGCCGGGGGAAGCCTGGGTGGGCACCTCGTACTGCGCCTGGGGCATCGTGCTTCGGGGCGCTTCCGCCGCCTCGTCCCGTGGGCGCCTGCAGGCGCGTGGCAGCCGATGCGCGCGCTCGGGCTGCTCCTCAAGCCGTGGCTATCGCGGCTCTTCTGGCCCTTCGTCTGGGTGCAGTCGCGCTTCTGGTACCACCCGCAGTGGCGAGGCCGGCAATCCGCGCTGCTCGAAGCGTTCGCCCACTACCGAGAGATCCACTCCCCGGGCTTCGTGCGCATGTACTTCGACGTCGCGCGCGAGCAGGTCCGAACGTCCCTCTTCCCCCTCGCGCCTTCGATCGAGCAACCAACGCTGGTGCTCTGGGGCGATCAGGATCACGCGCTCGGCATGGGTGAGGGCGTCCGTCGTCTCGTGAGCCTGCTGCCCAACGCGCGCCTCTGCGTGCTCGAGGGCGCGCGACACGCGCTCGCCAACGAGGCTCCCGAGAAGCTGGCGCGCGAGGTGGACGCGGTCCTCCGCGTGCCGAGCATCTGCTGACAAAGAAAGCGGCCCCCGGCTGCACCCGCCATGAAGCGGGGGAGCCGAGGGCCGGAGCGTTAGCACGCTCTGTTCAGGGGAGAGAACGCCGTCGCGGCGGTGCCGCGGAGATGCGCTCTACTTGGCGGTGAACGTCACGGGCGCGGACCAGTCGGTCTCGCCGGTCTTGGTGACCCAGCGGTACCGGAACTGGAGGAC
>DASVWO010000228.1:0-25554 GCA_036393165.1 Polyangiaceae bacterium
CCTGCCGCACAGCCTGCGGACGCTCAGGCCGCTGCGACGCCGGCTGCAGCCGCCCCTTCGACGCCGCCAGCTGCTCCGGGACCTCCGTCGCTGGCGCCGGGTCAGCACTTCGTCGTCGACCCGGTCCTGGATGGCGTCGTCATCGTGGGTGGCGCGGGCTTCTCGGCGCTGCTCGGGCTCGTCCTCAGCAGCGGGGAGATCACCGCGAACCCGCCCGCCTCGACGAGCAACCTGCTCTCGTGGGACCGCGGAGCCGTGACCCAGACCATCGACCCGAACGCGTCGACGTACTCGGACATTGGTCTCTACACCGCCGTGGGCTTCGCGGTGCTCGATCCGATCCTCTCGGCATTCCGCAACGGATGGGACGCGGGGCTCGTGGACGCCATGCTGTACGCCGAGACGGTGTCGCTCACGGAAGTGTTCACCGACGTGACGAAGATCGCCGTCCGACGACCGCGCCCGATCGACTACCTGAACTGCTCGAACAAGCCGCCGAACACGCCGGGCTGCACGGGCACGGATCTGGAGCTGTCCTTCTTCTCCGGTCACGCGTCGACCGTGGCCTCCATCGGAGCGACCGCAACGTACCTCGCGTTCGTGCGCGACCCGGGAACGGCGCGCCCGTGGATCACACTGGGCGCATCCGCGGCGCTGACGAGCTTCGTCAGCTACGAGCGCGTGCGTTCCGGCAACCACTTCCCGACCGACGTCATCGTGGGCTCGATGGCCGGAGCCGCCATCGGCATCATCGTTCCGCACCTTCACCGTCACAAGGAGGAAGCGCCGCACGTCTGGGTGGGCGCGGCTCCCGCCACGCAGGGCACGGGCGGCACGTTCACGCTCGGAGGAGTGTTCTGATGAAAACCACCAGAGCTTGCGTCGTAGGGCTTCTCCTCGCGGGCTGCTCCCAGCCTGCCCCCAGGTCGGCTGCCGAGGCACGCGAAACGGATCACGATCGGGCCGTCGAAGAGCTGGCGGATGCGACCCAGGTGCTCGACGAGATGAACCAGATCCCGTCACGCCATCGCGAGCGTGCCAGGTGCGTCGTCGTCGTCCCATCGCTGGTGCGCGCCGGGCTCGTGATCGGCGGCCGTCACGGCGACGGGGTGGCGTCGTGTCGCTCGAAGAACGGCTGGAGCGCGCCGGTCTTCGTGAGCATCACGGGCGGCAGCGCGGGTTTCCAGATCGGGGTCGAGTCGTCCGACCTCGTCATGCTCGTCATGAGCGATCGCGGCATGAGCAAGCTCTTTCGAGCGAGCTTCGCCCTGGGGGCCGACGCGTCGGCCGCGGCGGGACCCGTGGGCCAGGCGGCGCAGGCGGGAACGGACGCGACAATCACTGCCGAGATTCTCACGTACGCTCGCTCGCGCGGGCTCTTCGCGGGAGCCGAGCTCAGTGGCGCCGTCGTGAAACAGGACGGCGAGGCGCTCCGAGCTCTCTATGGATCGTCCGCCGACGTGCACGACATCCTCGCGGGGGAAGTGGCCGTTCCCGCCGAAGCAAGCCGTTTCCTCTCACGCCTCGGCACCGCGTTCCCCGAGACGGGAGTGGCCGAACCGATGCGCCCTTGAGTGGCACGCCCGATGCTCACACCACCGGACCGCAAAGCCGAGAGAACGACCGCACGACCGGAGAACCGACCATGAGCCAAACGCACAAGCACGACCTGAAGTCCGAGCTCGAGAGGAGCGCAAGCGCCCTGCGTACCCTGCGCGACGAGATCGGCGTCCAGCTCCATCTCGGCCGCCTCGACGCGAGAAGTGAATGGGAGCAACTGGCCCCGCGGCTGGAGGCCGTTCTCGAGCGCGCCAAGCGCGACGTCTCGGAAGCCACCCGCCAGGCCATCGCCGAGATGACCGAAGCCGCGAAGCGATTCAGCCATCGCCACCGGTCGCCGTGACCTCGGAGTCGTGCTGCGCGAACGGCAGCTCGGTCTCGTATGCATACAAGTGGTGACGGAGCACCGGATGGTGCTCGGCGTGACGTGCGCACCACCAAGCGCGCCCTGCGCTCGACTCGCCACGCCGCGCGTTCGGCGTTCGACGCGATGATCGCGAGTCTTACTCGCCCGTAGCGTCGTCCCCGGTCGTGTCCGGGGCGGAGGGCCGCTCGCTCACGTAGCCCCCGCGGCGCGCGGCGAGGCGGAGCCGCCGGGAGTCGGCCAGCACCACCAGGGCGTATGCCACGAACGACGCCGTACCCAGCGCCTGCCCCACCGACATGCCGATGATGACGGGGAAGGCGTACGGGTCGAAGAGCTGCCAGGACATGAGCGCGAGCGCCGCCAGCGCGCACACGCAAGCGATCGCGAGCAGCTGGTGCATCCTCTTGCTGGCCATCAGTTCTCTCCTTGCTTCGCCTGCTCTGGGGGCGCCTTCGGTCCTTGCCAGAACGGATGCGCAAGACCGTGGCAGCCCTCGCTGGCGCAGCTCACGCGACCCGTGCGCACCTCTCCGAGCGACGACCGGTGGTCGGACACCTTGAGCCAGAGCGCGTCCTCGGTCGAATGGCACTGCATGCAGTTGCCGTTCATCTTCTCGGGCGCCCGCAGCGCGATCGTCTTCTTGGCTTCCTCGATGGGTGTGTTGCGGTACTCGGTCACGTACAGCCAGACGTGCCTCATGCCGCCCGTCTTCGTGACGAGCGTGCCGAACATCCCGTAGTCGGCGTGGCACGCGTAGCAGTTCTCGCTGCCGAAGTAGGGATTGCGCGCATGGCGGGCGGCGAGCGAGTTGCTCGAGAGGTCCTCCGAGTCGTGGGCATGCGGAACCATGACGTGACACGAGCCGCAGAACTCGCGCTCCTTGGTGGCCTCGAAGCCCTGCACGTTGCCCGCAAAAGCTGCGCCGATCGGCAAGATTCCCAGCCCGAGGAGGAGCCACAGCTTCGTCGCCCGTACGAGGGGCGGACGGGTGACGAGGTACGTCACGAGAATCGCGGCGGCGAGGGCGGCGAGGGAAAGCGCCAGGAGTGCGAGGGGCTGCGTCGGAAACGTCATAGGTCTTGCACCAGCGGCGCGTGAAATGCGCTGGTGCAAGACGGCTGCCGCGGTGGCGAGGGCGCGGAAGCTCGTCGTCGGCATGGCCAGCGCAGTCTTTGCGTCGGCGGGGGGAGGCTCGGTTCCCGCACACGCAGACCCGCTGCGCCTCCGCGGTGACGCACTCGTGCAAACCGGGGGAAGCGGATCGCCCACGGGCGTCCTCGTGCTCCAGGGGCAGGACACGAGGCAGCCATGGGTCTCCGCCGAGGGCCTCGTATGGGCGGGAGCCACACCGTCGGCCACGGGCGACGTGCTGGTGCTCGCCGTGCACCTGCGCGAGCCCCACGGCTACGCGGAGCTGCAGGCGGGCCGCTTCGTCCTCGCCACCGGCGCCGTGCACCCGGTGCAGATCGATGGAGGGCGCGTCATCGCGAGAGCGCCGTGGGGGTCCACCGTGGAGACCTTCGGCGGCGCACCCGTCGTGCCTCGCTTCGGGTCGCGGAGCTACGACTGGCTCGCCGGGGGGCGAATCGCCGAGTCGGTCGCCGACCTGGGGACGCTCGGCTTCTCGTACGTGCAGCGGCGAGATGGGGGCGAGGTCTCCAGCGAGGACATAGGCGCCGATGCCGCATTCGCGCCGGTGAAGTGGTTCGACCTCGGGGGTTTCGCCGCCTACGACGTGACCGACCCCGGCATCGCCGAAGCGCGTGCGTCGGCGGCGGTGAAGGTGGACGACTGGCGCGTGGAGCTGTTCGCATCCCAGCTCTCCCCGGGACGGCTGCTGCCGTCGACGTCCCTCTTCTCGGTGCTCGGCGACTTCCCGTCGCAGACGTTCGGAGGCACCGTGCGCTGGCACGCGGCGCCGAGGCTCGACCTGCTCGCGAGCGGGGCCGGACAAGACGTGTCCGGGGGCCTCGGCAGCAACGGGTGGGTGCGCGCGTCGCTGAAGCTCGACGATCGCGGCGACGGCACCCTGGGGCTCGAGCTGCGACGGACCGACGTGCCCGGAGCAGAGTGGTCCGGCGCACGCGCAATCGCCGCGATGCCGCTCGGAGGCGGGTTTCGCTACTCGGAAGAGATCGAGATCGCCGTCCCCGATCACCCCGACGGTCGCGGCGTCGCGTGGCCGTGGGGGCTGTCGGCGCTCTCGTGGCGGTCGCGCGAGGGATGGGACGTGGCTGCGGCCCTGGAAGCATCGTCGACACCGCTGCACCGGTACGAGGCCGATGCGCTCGTGCGGCTCTCTTTTGCCCTGGGGAAGCCATGAGCCGGCGTCCCGTCGGGCTGACGCTGCTCATGGTGCTCGCCGTGACGCTGGCGGCGTGCGCGAGCGTGCTGGGCATCCGGCGCCAGCCGGCGTCGCACCCGTTCGAGCACCGCGCCCACGTCATGAGGGGCGTCGGTTGCCTCGAGTGTCACAAGGGAATCGAGATCACGGGCGATACGGGACCGCTGCACCTGCCGAGCGACGCCGACTGCGTGCGTTGCCATCAGCAGCCGCACGATTCGCGGCCGTGCCAGACCTGCCACGGAGAGACCTACGTCCGTGACGCCGCCGAGCTCGCGCGGGCTCGCCTGCGCTTCACGCACTCGCGCCACATGATCGCCGCCCAAGGGGATTGCGTGCGCTGTCACGCAACGGTCACCGAGTCGCGACCCGACACGGTGATGCCCAAGATGGCCACCTGCTTCGGCTGCCACGAGCACCGCGACCAGTGGACGCTGCGCGACTGCAACGGCTGCCACGTGGACCTCGCTGCCGAGGGCAGCATGCCCGAGGACCACCTGGTGCACGAGGGCGACTGGCTGCGCGAGCACGGGTCGCGTGCTGCTTCCGAGAGGGACCTCTGTGCGAGCTGCCACACCGAGCGCCAGTGCGCGTCGTGCCACGGCGAGGGCACGGTGGCCGCGCTGCCGTGGAAGCTCGCGCTGGGGGACGACGTGCGTCTCGCCGGCCTGCACAGGGCGGGATTCGGGGCGCGGCACTCGCTCGAGGCGCGGGCCGATCCGGGCATCTGCACGACGTGCCACACCGAGAGCTCGTGCCTCGATTGCCACTCGCGCCGTGGCGTCGCTCCGGGCTCGACGAGCGCGAGCCCACACCCTCCCGGATGGCTCACTCCGTCGGGCGGGGACCATGGATCGCAGGCGCGCGTCGACCCCGTGTCCTGCGCGGGTTGCCACGGTGGCGCCGGTGAGCAGCTTTGCGTGGGTTGCCATCGCGTGGGAGGACCGGGCGGCAATCCGCATGGTCCCGGATTCAACAGCCGCAAAGACGAGCACCACGATCTGCCGTGTCGTCTCTGTCACGGAGCCGGCCCGTGAAGCGCACCCCGCGGCGGTTGCTCGCGACGCTCGTCGTCGCGGTCCTGATGGTCGCAGGCGTGGCCGCCGCCATCGCATGGTGGCCGAAGGGGCCTCGCGGTCTTGCCCCCGACCTCGTTCCCGCGTCATGGGAAACGTTCCGCACCAGTCCCGGGCATCGCGTGCACGTCGACAAGGGCAACGTCGAGTGCCGTGACTGTCACGACGTGGAGCGCGAGGGATTCAAGAACCCGGGCACCGGGGTGTGCCGCAAGTGCCACGCGAAGGAGACCGCGCTCGGGCACCACGGAGGAACCGGCGAGCTCGCGACCGATTGCACCACGTGCCACGTGTTCGCGCCCGACCGGCAGCCCAAGGCATGCATCGACTGCCATCGGGATACGCACGGCAAGGCGCAGGCGGTCGGCACGCACGCGACGGCAGACTGCATGCAGTGCCACCGGCTGCACGAATCGCCCGCGACGTTGACGACGACCGCGACCTGCCAGCAGTGCCACGAGGAGCGCGCTGCCGGGCACGAGGCGCATGAAGGCTCGCATGGGTGCGCCGACTGCCACGGTCCGCACGCGCCGGCCGCTGCTGCCAACACGCAATGCGCCACCTGCCACGCGCAACCGGTGGGGCCACACCCGGCTGGTCACGACAAATGCACCGGCTGCCATCAGCCGCACGAGTTCAAGGCGGGCGGAGGGGCCGCGTGCATTCGCTGCCACGGGGAGAAGACGACCCTCGCGGCCGCTCAGGTGGCGGCACACGGCGTGTGCACGAGCTGCCATGCGCCGCACGACCCGATGGCCGCTGGGTCCTCGTGCGTGGGGTGTCACGCGAACGTGCACGTCGAGCACGGAAAGGCGCCCGCCGCTTCGTCGTGCGTGACGTGCCACGCTCCGCACGGGGACGACCCCAAGCAGATCGCGACGAGCTGCACCAGCTGCCACCGTCAGGTGGCAGCGTTCGACACCGGCGCACACGCCGGAGGAATCACGTGCGATCGGTGCCACGAGCCGCACACGTTCTCGGGGCTGGATCGCGGCGCCATCTGCGCGAGGTGCCACGAGCGCCAGGTGCAGCTCGTGAGCGCCAACGTGGGCCATGCGAAATGCGACTCGTGTCACGGCGCCGCCCCTCAGCACGTGCCGGCTAAGGCACCCGCGTGCGGCACGTGCCACCAGAAGGAGCTGGCGACGATCACGCCGGGCCACGAGGGCTGCCAGCGCTGCCACGATGCGCACGCGGGCCAGCCCACCCCCACCTGCGCCACCTGCCATACGACGGAAGCCGCGGGCCCGCATGGGACCATCAAGGGTGGGTGCGAGGACTGCCATCGACCGCACGGCCCCTCAGGGCTCGCATCGCCGCCCTCGTGCACGACGTGCCACAGGCCAGCGAACCTGCCGGCTCTACACGCGTCGAGTGCACACGCCAATTGCTCGAGTTGCCACTCGACACCCCACGCGCCCCCCAAGGCCGACCGTGCGACGTGTACCGATGGTTGCCACATGGACAAGCGTGACCATCAACCTGGGGCCGCAGCATGCACGGGCTGCCATGTGTTCAGGCGCTGACAGGCATCGGACAACGGAAGAGAGGGTGATGCGGATCCTTCGCGAGATATCGCACGACCATCATGATGGTCCCCCACCACCTTCGTGATGGTTGCGCGAAGTCAAGCGATGGTACCCCACGAGTATCGTGATGGTGGTCCAGTACCATCATGATGGTTGCGCAATACCTTCATGAAGGTCGCGCACAAGTATGGCCAAGGTAGTGCACCACCATCATGATGGTCATGAGCAACCATCACCATGGTGGTGCACAACCTTCACGATACTTCCCCGGTGGCATCGCGATGGTCGTCCGTGGATCACACGATACTCGGGGACAAGTATCGCGATGGTAGTCCACGACCATCATGATCAATGTGCATGACCATCGCGATGGTTCCCGGGGACCATCATGATGGTTGCGCACTGACCAGCGTAGGATCCGCACGACCATCATGATGGTTGTGAGCAAGTCAGCCCATAGTTGCGCACGACCATGGCCGAGAATTGGACCACCATCACGAAGGTACCGCGCAGTCTGGGCGATCTCTCTAGCGGTTCGACTCGATGATCCCGTCGATGTGCAGAGACCGTCCGCTCAGGGTGATCGAAGGTAGGCCGTTGACGTCGAGCGACACCTCCGAGCCGTGGCAATCACCACGGTTGCAGTCGGTCGAGGGCGTGTGCTGGGAAGGCGGGACAGGGTGGCAAGCACCGCAGCGTGACTGCGCTCCCGATGTGTCATCCCAGCGGGGGGCAGCGACGGGATCGCTCAGGTTGGCGCCGTGGCAGGCCACGTCGGTGCAGCTCGTTCCGTCCCACGCCGGCTGTGCGTTGCGGGCGGTCGCGAGACCCGAGAAGGTCACGTGTACCGTGCCGTCGAGGTGAACGGGGTCGATGACGACGCCCGGCACGACGTGGCAGTTGGTACACGCGATCGGCTCGGTGAGCGTGGGCGACTGGTGCGCCGCGTGCGCCGCGGTCGTCGGCCAGGGGCTGTCGCCGCTGCCGTGGCAGGCGCCGCACTTTCCGCTGCCGTCGCCCAGGTCGACCTTGCCGTTCAAGTGGAAGGGGCCCCCGCGCAGGGCCGTCCCGTCGGCAGTGGGCTCTTTGTGGCAGTCGGTGCACGGGCCCGGGTAGTGCCCAGCGGGCGGCGACGTGTGGCAATCGTTGCATGACATCGGCGTCGCCTCGGTCCACGTCGGCCGGGCGCGTCGTCCACCCTGGTCGTGGCAGTAGACGGCGCAGGCGTTGGTTGCACGGTCGTAGCTCGCCTCACTGGCGACGACCTGCGTGTCGAACACGATCTCGACCGTCCCGTCGCCGTGGAAGCCGCCGATGACCGGCGTGCCAGGGACCGGGTGGCACGTGCCGCACGTGAGCGGCGTCTCGCGGACGGGCGACGATGCCAAGTGCGCCGGGTGGGCGTTGCTCTTGCCGTAATCGTGGCAGGTGGTGCACGCGAGCACTCTGCCCGGCTGATCGTGGCACTTCGTGCAGGACGGAGCTCCGGGTGCTGCCGACGTCACGCCCGCCGGCCGCGCCGGAGCGCCCTCGTGGCATCGTCCGCACGCATCGGGGTTCTCTGGGTCGAGCATCGCCGCCCAGCGGGTCGCGCGAAGCTGCGCGCCGTGGAACGAAGGCGAGCTCGGATCCGCGAACGACGGGTCGTGGACTCCCGTCCACGTCGCTTCCGTCGGCCCGGCGCGATCCTCGGAGCACGCCGCGAGCAGCGCCGCGGCCGCGATGGCTCCGAGGACGCGCACGGCGCTTCCTATGGACGCCCGCTGATGAAGGTGGGCGGCGGGCTGCCGGTGACCGCGCAGTACGAGTCGTACATCAGCTGCTTCTCGTAGAGCGGGTTGTGCACTCCGTACGCGCCGCCGCGCGCGACGAGGATGTAGTTGTACATGGCGCCGGCCTCCGCGGCCGTCAGGCTCACGCCGGGCATCGGCTGATCGGTGTCCCAGGCGCCATCACCGACGTTGCCGGTGCCCGCGTCGTTGTCCGTCAGCGGTGTGTACGGCGCCGTGCTCGCGCGCGTGAGCCAGCCGAGGTTGTTCATGGCGCGCTCGAGGTCCGTGAGCACGCTCTTCACGGTCGACTCCCCACCCGCGACGTCGAAGTCCGACGGCGGCGGTGTGTGGCAGTTGGAGGCGCTGCAGGTCGAGAGTTGCGGGTTGAAGGTGTGGTTGGGCACGCCCGAGTTGCTCGCGATGTCCGGCATGTGGCAGTCCACGCAGGACAGCTTCTGCTGGTGGGTGGACGTCCCGTACGAGCCGCCGTACGTCCCGGAACCGCAAGTCCCCGTGGGGTAGTGATAGCCGCCCTGCGCGGTGAAGACGTCCGCCTGCGGTCCCTCGTGGGGACCCCAGTGGGTGCTCATCTTGTTGCTCGCGCCGCCATCGCCCACGGCGATGTAGTTGGTCACGTCGTTGCGCGACCGGTGGCACCACATGCACGTGTCGCCCGGTCCGTAGAAGCCTGCGTTCGTGCCGGTGACGGCTCCCGCCGTGGGGCTCTTCTCGAGGAAAACGCTGCCCGCGTCGGGCGATACCTGCAGGGGGAAGGAGCCTGGGGTCCAGGGGATGCCCGTCTTGTGCGGATCGTTCTGGTCGGTCACCGCGTGACACGTCGTGCAGTAGACCTGCGCGATCGTCGCAGTGCCGACGTAGCTGGCCGCCGACAGCTTTCCGGTGACGGGGTCGAGGTACTCCAGCTCACCGCTCGCGAGATTCGCGATCGCCGCATCCATCTCGGTCCCGACGTTGCCCGAAACGCGCTGCTGGAGCGCGTCGATGGCGTGGCAGTTGCCGCAGGGGCTCCCGGGGGCCGTCCATTCGGCCGCCGTCGAGGTGTCCACGTTCGACAGGTAGACCATGTAGTGGATGCTGCCCTGGTACTGAGAGATGACGCCGTTGAATCCGTGACACGGCGACAAGCACGAGACTGGGATGACGCCGCCGCCGTCAGGCGAGATGCCGGGCGAGCCGGGAGTGCCCGGCGGACCAGCTTCTCCGGCAGGTCCCGCGGGTCCGGTGGCGCCCTGCGCACCCGGGACTCCGGCCTCGCCTTCGGCGCCTGCCGGCCCGGTGGGACCGGAGCAGCCGGCGAGGAGCAGGAGCACTGGCACGAAGGAGAACGAGTCATGAGCCCGCAGCATCATGAAGCCGAGCCACTGCACCGCTCGTTCCAGCCGAGGCATTCGCGCTCACACGCCAAGTCCCGCGTGCGGGGCGCGCAAGACCTGCACGTGGCCGCAGACCTCGCGCCGGGCGGACTCACGTCTTCTTGGCGCGCACGGCGACCCATCGCAGCGCGTCGAGGTCCGTCACCAGTCCGACGGCGGAGCGCCCTGCGTCCATGACCGGCAGAGCGCGCGCACGCTCGTGCACCATCCGGTGAACGACGCTGATGACGGGCGAGGATTCGAGCACCGGCTCCACCGGTCGCACGAGAGACTCCGCGGCCACCGATGGATCCGCGCCAGTGACAGCTTCGCGGTCGATCAGCCCCAGCGCACGATGGTCCGCGTCGAGCACGACGACGGCCATCCAACCGGCAGATTTCACGAGACGCGCCAGCTCGGCCACGGGCAAGCCAGCTTCGATGGCAAGGGACGCTTCCCCCATGGCCGACCCGACCGACGACTCGGCGCGCACCGGATCGACCTCGGGCAGGCAAGTCACCGACGTGTCGTCGATCCGGACGGCTCTGGGGCACCGCCGGCAGACGTCCAGGTGCGTCGACTGCAGGTGGCGCGGACAGAAGACGCTCAGCGCGACACGACGACCGCCGTGAGCGAGCACGATGCGCTGGCGAACCCCGAGCCGGGCGGTTCGCTCGTGTTCCATCTCCGCCTCCTCACTCGTACCGAAGGGCCTCGATGGGATCGAGGCGCGACGCCTTGCGAGCCGGGTACAGACCGAAGCCGATGCCGACGACGGCGCTGAACGCGAAGGACACGAGCATCATGTCGACTCGCGCCGAGTAAGACCAGCCGAGGCGCGACGCGACGAGTCTCGCGATCACGGACCCCATGACCACCCCCATGACGCCGCCGATCATCGACAGCGTGACCGCCTCCCCCAGGAACTGCGCGAGGATGTGCCAGGGCTTGGCGCCGACGGCCATGCGCACGCCGATCTCGCGTGTCCGCTCGGTGACGCTGACGAGCATGATGTTCATGATGCCGATGCCGCCCACCACGAGAGAAACGACGGCGATGGCCGCGAGCAGGGCGGTCAGCGCCTGCGTGCCCGACTGCTGCGCGTTGGCGATCTCGGTCAGGTTGCGGATGTTGAAGTCGTCGTCCTCTCCGGGAGAGAGATGATGCCGGTCGCGCAGCAGAGCCGTCAGCTCGGACTGCGCGCGCCGCGTCTCGTCGGACGAGATGGCGCTGACGAGGATGATCCCCGAGATGTACTTCTGAAGGCCGCCCTGGATCTGGCTCTGGAAAGTGGAGATGGGGATGAACGCCCCGTCGTCGTAGTCGGTCCCCATCGGCGACTGGCCCTTGCGCTGGAGCAGTCCCACGACGAGGAACGGCACGGACCGGATGCGCACCGTCTTGCCGACCGGATCCGCGCCGCCGCCGAAGAGCTTCTCCGACACGGTGGCGCCGATGACGATGACCTTCGTCCCCGCCTGCACGTCGGTGTCCCCGAAAAGCGAGCCCTTGTCGATCGTCCAGTTGCGGATGTCGAAGAACTCCGGTGACGTCCCGGTGATGCCGGTCGTCCAGTTCTGGTCCTCGGCCATCACGGTGACCTTGGTCATTTGGGCCGGCGCCACCCACCGGACCGCGGGGGCCTGCGAGCGCATCGCGCGCAGATCGTCCCAGGTGAGCGTCGGCAACGACCCGAAGCCGCCGGTGATGCCGCCCGACGTCGTCGTTCCCGAAAGGACGACGAGCATGTTGGTCCCCATGGCGGCGAACACACCGGCCACTCGTGCCTTGGCCCCTTCGCCGACGGCGACCATCGAGATGACCGAGGCGACCCCGATGACCACGCCGAGCGTCGTCAGGAAGCTCCTCGTCTTGTTCCGGAGCAGCGCCGTCAACGCAATGGGCATCACGTTCGCGACGTTCATGCGGCCATCTCCGCGCGGGCTGGGTCTTGCCGGGTGTCGCCCACGATGCGCCCGTCGCGCACCGTGACGACGCGCGACGCGTAGCGCGCGACGTCCGGCTCGTGGGTCACGTAGACGATGGTGAGGCCGCCGGACCAGAGCTCCTGGAACAGACGCATCACGTCGACGCTCGTCTTGGTGTCGAGGTTCCCGGTCGGCTCGTCGGCGAACACGAGCTTCGGCCGGTTGACGATGGCGCGGGCGATCGCGACGCGCTGCTGCTGCCCGCCAGAGAGCTGGGCCGGGTGGTGATCGAGGCGCCCTCCCAGCCCCACACGCTCGAGCGCCTCGCGCGCCCGCTCCCGCCTCTCGCGTCCCGGGAGACCGGCGTAGACGAGCGGCAGCTCGACGTTCTCGAGGGCGCTCGTGCGGGCGAGGAGGTTGAAGCTCTGGAAGACGAACCCGATCGTCTCGTTGCGCACCTCCGCCAGCTCGCCGCGACTCAAGCGGGAGACGTCGCGTCCGTCGAGGACGTAGCGACCGGAGGTCGGCCGGTCCAGGCAGCCCAGGATGTTCATGAGCGTCGACTTGCCCGAGCCCGACGCGCCCATGATGGCGACGAACTCCCCTACCTCGATCGTGACGCTCACGTCGTCGAGCGCCCGGAGCTCGTTGTCGCCCAGGACGTACACCTTCGTCAGATGCTCGGCGAGGACCAGCGCGGCCACGTCAGGACCCCTTGCCCGGGATCGCCTCGGTGACGACGACGTCGCCGGCCCGGAGGTCGCCATCCACCATCTCGGTCGTCATCCCATCGCTGATGCCGATGCGCACGACGTGGGGACTGGCCGCGCCGGCGCGAAGGGTCCACAGGAGGCGCTGATCGGCGGCGAGCCCGTCGCGGCTCGGAGCCGGGCCGGCGCTCGGTCCCGTCATGGCGGCGATGGTCGAGGAGTCGGGCCTGAAACGGAGCGCCGCGTTGGGGATTCGCACGGCATCCGCGCGCGACGCGTACACGAAGGTGACGTTGGCGGTCATCGTCGGCCGCAGCGCGAGATCCCCGTTGTCCACGTCGATCACGGCATCGTAGGTGACCACGTTCTGCAGCGTGGTCGCGTTGTCACGGACCTGACGGACGACGCCGTGGAACGTGCGGGTCGGAAACGCGTCGACGGTGAAGCTCGCCGCCATGCCCTCGCGGACGTTGCCCACGTCGCCCTCGGCGACGTTGGTGTCCACCTGCATCTTCGTGAGGTCCTGCGCGATGGTGAAGAGCGTCGGTGCCTGGAAGGAAGCGGCGACGGTCTGGCCAGCGTCGATGTTGCGCGAGATGACGATGCCATCGATGGGCGAGACGATGTCCGTGTACGAGAGATTGAGGCGCGCCTGGTCGAGCGCCGCACGCGCCTGCAGCATCGTGGCATCGGCAGTGCCGACGTCGGCGCGGGCCGCCCCGGCCGCCGCCTCGGCGGCATCGAGGTCACCGCGAGAAGCGAGCGCCTGCTCGAAGAGGGCCAGGGTCCGCGCGTAGTTGCGCTCCGCGAGCACGCGATTGGCAATCGACTTGTCGTAGGTCGCCTTGCCCGCGGTGTAGTTCGCTTGCGCCTGCTCGACGGCGGCCTTGAAGAGCGACGGCTCGATCTTCGCGATGAGCTGGCCTTTCTTCACCTTCGAGCTGAAGTCGGCGTACCAGGCCTGGATGCGTCCGGAGACCTGACTGCCGACCTGCACGGTCACGATCGCCGACACAGCGCCGCTGGCGGTGACCTTCGCGTCGATGGCGCCGTGGTCCACCGGCGCCGTCTGGTAGCGAACCTGCGGGGTCGACGTGGCGTGCAGCCGTCGCCAAGCGAAGATCGCAGTCGCGGCGATCAGCACCAGAACTGCGACCCACCGGAGCGCCCGCGCGACACGCCAAGGCCTCCTCGTCACGGGCTTCGCCACGGCGGGCGCCGCAGCCGACATGGTCGTCATGGCCGAAGCCAGTGCACCCGCCGCGCCAAGCGAGTGACCCTTGCGCTGCCGGGTCGTGATGCGCGCTGCACGCAGGGGATGCGGCCGCACGCAGACGATGCGCGTCAGCCGACGACCATCACGACGCGTGGGCGATCGCTGCATGGGCACTGGCCAAGGCGACCTCGATGAGCGGCTGCGCTGCGATCGTCTTCTTGACCTTGCACGACTCGGCGGCCCGAACGACGGCGGCGAGCAGGTGCGCCGGAAACAGCGCCGGCAGGTGCAGCTCGATGCGAATGCGCACGGGCAGCTTGGTGGCCGGATCCTCCTCGGCGACGACGAGACGCATCTCGAGGCCCTCGGTCGACAGGTTGCGCGCCTGGCAGAAGCCGAGCACATATGTACCTGCGCACGTCGCGAGGGATGCGAGGAATAGGTCGAACGGCGCCACTGCGCTCCCGTCCCCGCCGAACTTCGGTGGCTGATCGGTGCGCACCACGAAGTCGCCGACGCGTGCGTCGACGCGCTTTCCACCGGGAAACGAAACGTCGATGTTCATTGCCATGGCGGGTCCTCGCGACACTGCCAGTGCGACGGCCGTGCCATCCATTGGCGTGCCGGCGCCACGAATGAGCTCAGACCCGATCACTCCGGTGGAATCGCGTCGATATGATGAGCACGAACCATGTACGCGCTCTACACGTCCTCGGTGATCGTGCACGTCGTCGCCGCCTGCACATGGGTCGGCTCCCTCGTCTTCTTCGCGGTGGTCGTCGTTCCGACGGTTCGTCGCGACGATTACGCAGCGGTGCGGGCGCCGCTCGTTCGAATGCTGGGGAGGCGCTTCCGCGTGCTCGGATGGGTCTCCCTCGGGCTGCTCGTGGTGACTGGAGTGTCCAACCTTCTCTTGCGCGGCATCAACCTGGAGGCCCTCTTCTCGGCGAGCCTGTGGGATACCAGTTTCGGCCGGACCCTGGCCCGCAAGCTGGTCTTCGTCGCCCTCGCTCTACTCTCCACGGCCGCGCACGACTTTCTTGCACTGCGCTCGCGGCGCGCCTCCTCCTGGCTAGGACGCGCGACACTGTTCTTCTCGGTCTGCGCGGTCGTATGGGCCGTGTATCTCGTACGCGGCATGCCGTGAGGCGGTTGCAAGCGTAGGCAGCGTGCTTACGTTTGCCCCAGCGACGAGATGGTCCGAGCGCGGTTCGCCCCGCTCCCACCGTGCGCCGCACGAGCCACCAGGCAGAAAGGGGCTCTGCGTCATGACCAGGATGAAGATGATGTTCCTCGCCGCGGGAGTGTGGGGCCTCGGCGCAGGATCTGCCGCAGCACTCACGATCGATCTCGCTCAGCCACCCACTCCGCGTCTGACGACGCTCGAGGACGTAGCGGTGCTGCACACCGACGTGCCCACGCCGGTCAGGCATCTGGGGCTGGATTCGAGGGTTCTCACGTTGCCGCCGATCACCATCGCCGCCCCGCGGGTGCGTCCGCGAGTCGTTGCGCCAGCGACGACGCCCGAGCCTCTGCCGGACATCGCGCGCATGACTTGCGCGCCTCCGCGCGATCTGCAGATGGGCTCTGGTCGCGTGCAGGTCTGCGAGTGAGGCGTCAGCCGATGACCATCACGATCGCGTCGTCATCGGGCCGTCCGAACCGCTCGACGACGCGCTGAGCGACGACGATCGGATGCTCTCGGAGCAAGTCCGGTTCGTGGGACAAGTCGAGCCCGGAGCGGATGCCGTCGCTGTGCACCACCAGGACGTCGCGCGGACCGATCTGGAGGCTTTCGGTGGCGGCGCGGCGATGTTCGCCACGCGCACCGAGGAAGAACGACGTCCCGGTGAAGCGCCTCGCCTTCTGGGATCCGTACGCGTGGGCCGTGATGTTGCCGACACCGGCGAGCTCCACCTGATCGGCGCCGACGCGGCCCGCGATCATCACGGCCCCGCGCGACTCCTGCAGCTCGGTGTGGGCATCGGCCATCAGCTCGTGGAGCGGCTTCTCGAGGTGCTGCGGCAAGAGATTCACGGCGCGCGAGGACGCTTGCCTCGCGAGATCGCCGTGGCCCAGACCGTCGGCCACGATGAACAGGATTCCGCCGGCCCCGCGGGCGAACGCGGCATCGTCGCCGCTCGCCTTCTCGCCCGGATGAGGGCGCCCGTAGACGCCCACCCGCCGGCCGCGCGTCGTGTACGAATCGAACTTGCGCGCGCGAACGCAGGTGCCTTCGCCGCAGCGCACGTCGAAGTCCAGCTCGTCGGCGAGCTCGTGGGCCGCGGCGAGCCCGACTCCCAGGCTCCCCTGCCCCTTCGGGTGCGCATCGAGGGCGCGGGCGACGTCCGCGATGCCTTCGCCCTCGTCCGCCGCCACCACCTCCACGCCTTTCTGGCCCTGCCGGGCGATCGGCCGCACGACGACGGCTCTACGCCCCCCCCCGTGGACGAGCTGGTTCTGCGCGAGCTCGCTGGCGACGTTGACGAGCGACTCGGTCCGGACGCGGTCGAGCCCCGCACGCGCGCCTTCTTCGCGGACGCGCTCTCGGACCAGCGAGACCGACGCAGCGTCGATGACGGGAATCGCGTCGTCGCCGCCGATCCAGGTGTCGAAGAGGCTCAGTAGCTCTTCCACTTCACGATCTCCACCGTCGTGCCTTCGCCGACGGTGGTCTGCAGCGAGAAGTCGTCGACGAGCCGCCGGCTCCCGGAGAGCCCGAGGCCCATCGAACGCGCCGTGCTGTAGCCGCCTGCGAGCACACGGTCCACGTCTGCAATCCCCGGGCCTTCGTCGTGGAAAGTCACCCGGACGCCGACGCGTGCCTCGTTCTCCACGGCCTCGAGGATCGCCACGCCCTTGCGAGCGTGGACCCAGATGTTGCGCGTGAGCTCCGAGGCTGCGGTGGTCAGCGCGGCGGACGCGAACGAATCGAAGCCCGTCTGCTCGGCGAGCGCACGGACCGCGCGCCTCACGAGGATGACGTCGTCCTCGGACTGCACCGGCATCTCGCGTCGCTCGCGCGTCGTGATGGACATTGTGCCTCAGCCCCCGTTGGCGCCCTTCAGCAGCGCGAGCCCCTCGTCGAGATCGAGCGCGGTCTGCACGGTCCCCATGGGGAAACCCATTCTCACGAGGGTCGCCGAGACCTCCGGACGCATGCCGCACAGGACAGTCTCGGTGCCCATCAGCCGCGCCATCCGCCCGGTCTCCGCGAGGATGCGCGCGACGTAGGAGTCGACCATGTCGAGACCGCTGATGTCGATGATGAGCCCCGCGGCGCGCGACCTTTCGATGGCCGAGAGCACGTCGGTCTGGAACGCCTCGGCCACTGCGTCACGCAGCTCGACGTGCACGGTCGTGAGCAGGACGTCGCCCAGGCGCAGGATGGGGATGATGCCGCTCACGGTGCCGCGACCTCCACGCCGTTCTTCGGGGCGATGGTCTTGCCGACCATGTCGAGCGCGAGCTCGATGCCCTCCTGCAGACGGGCGCGAGTGTGCATCGTCGAGATGTCGACGCCGAGTTGCACGATCGTGCGCGCGACCTGGGCGCTGATGCCGGTGAGAATCGTCTGCGCTCCGAGCAAGCGCACCGATGCCGTGGTCTTGACGAGGTTGTCGGCCACCTTCGTGTCGACGACGGCGACGCCGGCGATGTCGAGGATGATGCACTTGGCCTTCTCCTCGACGATGCGCATGAGCACCGTGTCCATGATCTGGTTCGCGCGCACGCTGTCGATCGCGCCGACGATGGGTAGCAGCAGCACCCGGTCGTGCACCCGGATGACGGGGGTCGACAGCTCACGCAGGGCCACCTGGTGCCGCTGGATCGTCTCGAGGTTCGCCGCGATGTACGTGTCGATCGCGATGGCCATGTCGAAGAAGACGATCTTCTTGATGCTCCCGAAGAATGCTCGGGCCTCCGCAGCCGGGTACTCCGCGTAGACGAGCGTGTGCAGCAGATCGAGGTACTTGCGATACGCGGCCAGGTACCACTTGGGTGAGAGCCCGATGCGTTCGTGCATGGCTCCGACGCGCAGGCGATCCTCGACGTAGGCGAGGTCCACGCGCCCCTCGAACAGGCCGAGGAAGTACTCGCTCTGCGTGCGCTTCACGCGACGGATCGTCGCTTCGTCCGGGAAGAACTTGCGCATCTGGGCGTGGGTCAGGAGAAGCTCGTAGAAGGCGTTGACGACGTCCGCCGTGTGCTTCTCGGCGAACGGCCGCAGGCGCCGGAGCCTCTCGAGATCCTCCGACGTGAGCTCGCACGCGCTCATGCGCGCACGCAGCTCGGCGTCGTCCAGCTTCAAGAGCGACATGTAGCGGCGGTTGTCCATGCGGGGCTCCGGCAGACGTTGATGAGTGGGCGGGCTCGGTTTATCCATCGGCTGGGAGATGGTCGAGAGGGCGCGGCCTGGGGCGATCGACGTTCTCGTTCAGTTCAGCCGACTGGCTTCGGAGGCCAGCTCCGGGGCGGAGATACTACCCCTCTTGGCCGACGCAGCCATCGATCACGTGGGCGCCGACGCCGCGGGCATCCTGCAGAGAGTCGACGCGGAGAGGGTTTGCGTCGCCGTCGCACGACGGCTGCCCGTCGCCGTCGAGGGCTCGATTTACGAGGCGGACGTCATCGACAACGACGCGGGCCGGCGGGTCCTCGCGGCGGCAGGCGCAGGATTTGCGCGACAGGTGACGCTGCCGCTCATCAGCTCGGGCGCCATCTTCGGAGGGCTCGTGCTCTTGCTCGCCCCGGGACACGACCTCGAGCCCGAACGGATGCAGATCGCGGTCGCCCTCGCGGACCTCTGCGCCACATCCTTGGGACGCGCCGACCACGTCGCGAAGCTGGTGCAGGCCAACGCCGAGCTCCGCGCTTCGCGCGAGGTCCTCGCGCGCACCGAGAAGCTTCGCGCGCTCGGACAGATGGCGGCCGGGATCCAGCACGACCTACGCAATGTGCTCAATCCGCTCGGCATGCACGTCCAGATCGTCGAGCGGGCCCTCGCCAAGAACGACGCGCCCACCGCGCTCGCCAGCGTCCAGGAGTGCAAGGCGGTCGTCCGGCGGGGGACCGAGATGCTCGACCGGCTCCGTGCGTTCAGCCGCCAGTCGCCGAGCGAGGCCGCTCACGAGGTGGACCTGAACACGCTCGCCCGCGAGGCGATCGCCATCGCGCGCCCAAGAATGTCGTCGCGTGGCGGCGCGCTTTCGCGAGTCGTCGAGGAGCTCGGCGAAGTGCCGACCGTGATCGCCCGCGGAGAGGAGATCGTGGCCGCCCTCGTGAACCTGGTGGTCAACGCGATCGATGCGATGGCCGGCGGCGGTACCATCACGGTGAAAACGGGGCGCACCGACGGCGAAGCATGGGTTTCCGTCGCCGACACCGGCCCCGGCATGACCGCAGAGGTACAGGCGCGCATCTTCGAGCCGTTCTTCACGACGAAGGGCGCCGAAGGCACGGGGTTGGGGCTTGCGATGGTGTTCGCGACGATGCAGCGCCACCGCGGCCGCGTCTCGCTGGACACGGCGCCCGGGCATGGGGCGACCTTCACGCTCTCGTTCCCGCTGCCCGCCCGAGCGTAGTCGACGCGTCCGCGCGCAAGACGCGCGCGAAGACGAATCGCGTGCACGGCTCCGCCGGGCTCTGCCTCGCGTTTCGGGCGGAGTTTCCAGCGGCACGTCGGATGCTTTGGACGCGGCCGAAGGTCTCAAGGAGGACCCACCATGGCCAACGTCACCATCCGCAAGCAAAACGGCGACACGCCCGTCGCCGCAACCCCCACCGAGCAGACCTGGGATCCGTGGCGCACGATGCGCGCGATGCTCTCGTGGGATCCGTTCCGCGAGATGGCGCCCTTCCCCGCATTCGAGGAGCGCGCAATCGCGTTCAGCCCGGCGTTCGACGTCAAGGAGACGAAGGACGCTTACCTCTTCAAGGCCGACGTCCCTGGCCTGCAGGAAAAGGACCTCGAGGTCACGATGACCGGCAACCGCCTCACCGTCTCGGGCAAGCGGGACGAGGAGAAGGAGGAGAAGAGCGAGCGCTACTACGCCTACGAGCGCAACTACGGCAGCTTCTCGCGCAGCTTCACGCTGCCCGAGGGTGCCGACACCGAGCACCTCCGCGCCTCGCTCGACGCCGGCGTGCTCACCGTCTCGGTTCCCAAGAAGCCGGAGGTGCAGCCCAAGAAGATCACAGTGAAGACCGAGGGCCAGGTGCCCAAGTCCTGACCCGTGACCATGCAACCCAACCAGACCTCCCAGAAGGTGCCCGCGCACCTGATCTTCGACCAGGCGCCGCGGCGCATCTACTGGGAGGTCACAAGGGCGTGCGCGCTCGCGTGCAGACACTGTCGTGCCGACGCTTCCCCGAGTCCCGATCCTTGCGAGCTGTCACCCGAGGAGGGCCTCCAGCTGCTCGATCGGATCGCTGCGTTCGGAGCGCCGCGGCCACACGTCATCTTCACGGGCGGCGACCCGCTCGAGCGGGCGGACCTGTTCGAGCTCATCGCATACGCTCGTTCGCGCGGGCTCGGCGTCTCTGTCTCGCCGAGCGCGACACCGAAGCTCACGCCCGCGGTCATCCGGCGTTTCCGGGATGCGGGCGTCGAGGCCATTTCCCTGAGCATCGACCGAACCACCGCCGAGGATCACGACGCCCTGCGCGGCGTGGAGGGTTGCGCCGAGCGCACCATCGCTGCCGCTCTCGCGGCGCGCGAGGCGGGCTTGCCGCTGCAGGTGAATACGCTGGTCGCGGCCGAGACCGTCGACGACATGCCCGGCATCTACCGGCTCGCGTGCGACCTCGGAGCCGCGCGCTGGAGCCTGTTCTTCCTCGTGTCGGTCGGTCGAGGCACCGTCCTCCAGCCGATCGACGCGCAGCGTGCCGAGAAGCTGCTCGGCTGGCTCGCCGACTTGCCGCGAGAGCAAGGGGGGCCTTTCGTGACGACGACCGAGGCGCCCCACTTCCGGCGCGTGCTCCTCGAGCGACGGAGCCTCCCTCAGGTCGCGACCGCGCGCGCGGGCTTCGGCATCCGGGACGGCAATGGCGTTCTCTTCGTGTCGCACACCGGCTACGTCTCGCCGTCCGGCTTCCTTCCGGTGGCGGCCGGCAACGTGCGCCGCGAGGACATCGTCGGCATCTACCGCTCGTCGCCGATGTTCGTATCGCTGCGCGACGCCCGGAGTTTCCACGGCAGGTGCGGAATGTGCGAGTACCACGCGATGTGCGGAGGCTCGCGCGCACGCGCGTGGGCGGCGTCCGAGGACATCCTGGCCGAGGATCCGCTATGCGAGTACCAGCCGGGAGGAGCGAAGGAGAGGTGAGATCCATGGTCCCGAGCACGATTCTCGTCGCGACCGACTTCAGCGACATCGGCCGTCGAGCCACGGACTGGGCCGCCGACCTCGCGCGCGCCCTGGGCGCGAAGCTCATCGTGTTGCATGCCTTCGACATCCCTGTCGTCGGCATCCCCGACGCTGCCTTCATCGTCGATGCCAAGACCGCCGCCCGGCTCTCCGAGCAGGCGCAGCGCGGGCTCGACGCCGAGGTCGAGCGCCTGCGACGGAGCGGCAGCGGCGCCGAGGGCATGCTCCGCCAGGGAGACCCGCGCGAGACCATCCTCCAGGCCACCGAGGCTGCCGGCGCCACGTTGATCGTCGTCGGCTCGCACGGGCGCCGAGGACTGAGCCGAGCGCTGCTCGGCAGCGTTGCGGAGACGGTCGTCCGCACGTCGAAGGTGCCGGTCGCCGTCGTTCGCGCGCCGGCGTGAGTCGGCTCACGCGACGTGGCGACCGAGGCGAGTCGGGTGACCGCACGACAGGTCGGCCTCGACGAGAGACAGCACGCGCGCCACCTTCGTCATGAAATCGTGCGTGTGGTCCACGAACACCCGGTGCGGATGCCCGCGCCACGCCCGCTCGATGCGCACGTCGATACGCTTCGACTCTGAGGCCGTCTCGACGCGCAGACCCTGGCTCTCGTACCCATCGCCGTCCGACGGGGGTCGGAGGTGGATGACGAGCGCGTAGCGCGCCAGCTCTGCCTCTCGTGTCGTGCCGAGCTGCCGGAAGAACTCTTCCTCGCTCCCGGGCCAGTAGGCGGCGCCGTCGATGCTGCCGCGGTCGCAGAGCAGAGCGTGCAGCTCGCGATGCCCCTCGAACAGTGACTCGAGCTCGTGCTGCACGTGGAAGATGGCACGCTGGGCCGCGCGTTCGGAGTGCGCGCGTGGCTCGCGCGGGAAGCCCCCGCCGAAGACGATGCTCGCCGATTCGGGAGCGAAGCCGACGTGCTCGCAGAGTACGCGCCTCGCCATCTCGATCGATGCGGTTTTTCCTCCGCCCGGGCCGCCCGTCACGACGATGCGTCTCATCGCGTCACTTGGGAGGCGGAAGCGGAGTCCGGCGTGCACCGAGGTCGCCCCCGGTGACACCGATGGCGTCGTCGAGCTCGTGGTCGTGCCGGCTGGTGCGCTCGGCGTCCTCGTCCAAGACTTCTCCGGCGAGTGCGCCCATCGCGGCGCCGACGACCATTCCCGCGAGTGCGCCCGGCGGTCCGGCGATGCTCCCGACGAGGGCACCGGCAATCTCGCCGGCGATGGCGCCGGCCTCCGCGCCATGCTTGTGGGCGGGTCGGATGGGGAACTCCTTGCCTTCGGCGTCGTTGCTCTTGCGGTTCATGATCGGGACCTCCTTCGCGGACACGCCTGCCGTCCTCACTTGGTCTCGGGCAGCTCGCGCCGGATCTGCTCGACGATGTCCTCGAGAAAGCGGTGGACGGAGGCCTCGGCAATCCTGTGTCCGAGGACCGCGTCGGCGGCATTGCCGACGACGCCGAGCGGCGGCCGATAGGCGCCCTCGATTTCGAGCTGGGTCTCGGTGGCGGTGAGCGGCCAGAAAGACAGTTCCGCCTTCATGACCGGGAAGAGAACCGCGGCGTGGCTGGCCTCCCATCCGAGCGTGACCCGCAGCACGGGAGACATCCCCGCGACGCCCTCGTCTTCGTTCACGGCCTGCACATGGATGCGCACGTCGACCGCGACTTCGACGGCACCCACCCCCGCGTGAAGGGTCGCGCCGACCTCGCTCGCTCGCGCAGAAGCTGACGCCGTGGCTCGCTGGAAGACCGCCGGGCCGCGCTTCGCCAGCAGCTGTCGCACCGCATCGTAGGGACGATTGACGTACTGATAACAGTGCACCTTCCTCGGCTGGCTCATGGCCGGGATGCGAAGCACGGACGGTGCCGTCGCGCGCCGAGCGCTGTTCCGCGCTGGATCGATCGGGGTTGGAGCGCAGGACTTGCGCGGGCACGCACGCCCTTCGGACCACCTGGTTCGGAGCGGGCCCGCCGGACCCGGGACACCTCGGTCTCGGCATGCGGACCGGTCGTTGCATTCCGCGGCGCGATGCTTTCATCCGCCCCGGGGATGGCCGCGTGCTGTCTGCACTGCGGTCTCGCACTCTCCTCGGGCGGCGTGGGCGTGTTCTGCTGTCCGGGTTGCGCTGCGGTGTACGCCCTGCTGCACGACGAGCACCTCGATCGCTACTACGAGTTGCGTCGTGGCAAGGGAGTGCCCGTCGCGGACCTTCCCGCGGCGCGGCGGGACACCAAGTGGCTCGTTGCCCTCGAGCAGGGACTGCGCGCGGAATCGTCCGCCAGCCGCATCACGCTGGATGTTCAGGGGCTGCACTGCGTCGGATGCGTCTGGCTCATCGAGGAGCTGTTCCGACGCACCACGACCGAGGGGCGGATCGTGGTCAATACCGCGGTCGGTCGCATCGACATGGTCGTCGGGCCGCGCTTCGACCTGCGGGGCTTCGTCGGTCACGTCGAGCGCTTCGGGTACCTGCTCGGGCAGCCGCTGAAGAACGGGCCCCGGCCGTCGAGCGACCTGCTCTGGCGACTGGGCGTGTGCGCTGCGATCGCGATGAACTCGATGATCTTCGCGATCCCCCTGTACGCCGGGCTCGAGCGAGGTCGCATCTTCTCTCTGTTCACGACGCTCGACTTCGCGCTGGGAGCGGCCGCCGTCGTGATCGGCGGCTCCGTGTTTTTCCGTTCGGCCGCGCAGGCGATCCGCCGAGGCATCCTCCACCTCGACTTGCCCATCGCCCTGGGCATCGCGCTCGCGTTCGCCGGGTCGGTGCACTCGTATCTGGCCTACCGGTCGCGCGGGGCCTACTTCGACACGCTGGACGTCTTCATCGCGCTCATGCTCCTCGGGCGCTTCCTGCAGGAGCGTGCGGTCGACCGTAACCGTGCATGGTTGCTCGCGAGCGACGGCACCGACGGACTGCTGGCGAGGCGCATGCGTGAGGGACGCATCGACGTCGTTCGCTGCGCGGACATCGCAAAGGGCGACACGCTTCTGCTCGCTCCCGGCGATCTGGTTCCGGTCGACGCGATCCTGGAGCTGCAGGGCGCCTCGTTCTCGCTCGACTGGATCGTGGGGGAGAGCCGACCGAGGTCGTATGCGCCGGGAGAACGCGTCGCGGCGGGAGCGTTCGCCACCGGGAACGAGGCCGTTTTCGCCCGGGCCGCGACTCCTTTCGAGGAATCTCCGTTGCGCGAGCTGTTGAGGGCCCCTGAACCGGGCTCGCCCGACGGCGCTCGCATGACCGTCTTCTTCCAGAAGCTGTCGAAGGCGTACGTGCTGGTCGTCCTGGCACTCTCCGCCGCGGGGTTCGTCGCATGGCGCCTGGCGACGGGGGACTTCGCGCGCGCGTTCGACGTGTCGACAGCGGTCCTCATCGTCACCTGTCCGTGCGCCTTCGGCATCGCTGCTCCGCTGGCCTACGAGATCGTCCAGGCGAGGTTGCGCCGGGCCGGACTCTTCGTCCGCCGTGCGAGCTTTCTCGATCGCGCCCGCGCCGTGCGTCGGGTCGTCTTCGACAAGACTGGGACCCTCACGACCGGGGAACTCGTTCTGGGCAATCCGGAGGTCCTCGATTCGCTTCTGCCCGAGCAGGCCGCCATCCTGTACGACCTCGCCGCACGAAGCGGGCACCCGAAGAGCGCGGCCGTCCGGGATGCGTTCGCGTCGAGAGATGTCTCGGTCGCGAGACGTCTGCGCGCCGTCGAGCGCGCCGGCCTGGGTCTGGAAGCGACCATCGACGGGCGCGTTTGGCGGCTGGGGGAACCGTCGTGGGTCGCCCGCTCGGGAGGGACGGCGACGGCTGCCGACCTTGCCTTTGGTGTCGACGGCCGCGTGCTCGCACCGCTCGCGACGGTCGAAAGGCCACGGCCCGACGCGGCGAAAGAGGTCTCGGCGCTCGAAGCGGACGGCATGGAGGTGTGGCTCCTCAGCGGCGACACCCAGCCGCGCGTCGAGGCTGCGGCGGCGGCGTGCGGCATCCCGGCGAGACACGCCGTCGGCGAACAGACGCCTCGGTCCAAGGCGGCCTTCCTCGACGCGCACGACAACGCGGACACGCTCTTCGTCGGCGACGGCGTGAACGACGCCCTCGCGCTCGACCACGCCCACGTGTCGGGGACCCCGGCGGTCGACCGTCCGTACCTCCCCGCGCGAGCGGACTTCTTCTTCGTGACCCCGGGGCTCGCGCCGCTGCGCCTCGCGCTGCGCACCGCTCGCGCGCTCGCGCAAGTCGTGCGCGCCGTCCTCGCGATCGCGCTCGTCTACAACGCGGTCGCCATCGCGCTCGCGCTCGCGGGCCGGAT